>NZ_CP013021.1:3382500-3727200 GCF_001420915.1 Agarivorans gilvus
GAGCGGGCTTCTTGAAGTAGCGCCTCTGGAGTTCCCGAGAATAAGATTTCTCCTCCGCCTTTACCGCCTTCGGGGCCTAGGTCAACAATCCAGTCCGCCGTTTTTATCACATCCAAATTGTGTTCAATTACTACCACTGTATTACCATGGTCTCGTAAGCGGTGAATGACTTGTAACAGCAATTCGATATCGTGGAAGTGCAAGCCTGTTGTTGGTTCATCCAAAATATATAAGGTTTGACCGGTATCTCTTTTACTGAGCTCGCGTGCTAGCTTAACTCGCTGTGCCTCGCCACCGGATAAAGTGGTGGCCGATTGACCCAATTTGATATAAGTAAGACCCACATCAATCAGGGTTTGCAGTTTTCGGGCGATCGCGGGGACTGCATCAAAAAATGGCCGAGCTTCTTCAACTGTCATTTCTAATACTTGATGAATGCTCTTGCCCTTATATTTTATTTCTAAGGTCTCACGGTTATAGCGTTTACCTTTACAGACATCGCAGGGGACATACACGTCTGGTAAGAAATGCATTTCCACCTTGATTACCCCATCACCCTGACAGGCCTCACAGCGACCGCCCTTTACGTTAAAACTAAATCGACCGGGTTTATAGCCGCGTGAACGAGATTCTTGAGTTGCCGCAAATAATTCACGTATTGGCGTGAATATACCGGTGTAAGTAGCGGGGTTGGAGCGAGGGGTTCGACCAATAGGACTTTGATCAATATCGACGACTTTATCGAGCTTATCTAAACCCGCTACTCTGTTGTAGGGGGCGATATCCTCTCCAGCCGCACCGTTTAGCTCTTTTTGAGCAATCTTGTATAAGGTGTCGTTGATTAGTGTGGACTTTCCGCTACCCGATACTCCAGTAATACAGCTGAGTAGTCCAAGCGGTAGGCTAAGGTCTACCTGTTTTAAATTATTGCCGCTAGCACCAAAGATCTGCAGCCAGTCTTCACCGGCCGGATGGCGTTTTTCGGGCACACCGATGCTTCTCGCCCCTGATAGGTATTGGCCAGTTAAGGAGCTTGGGGAAGCCAGTATTTCTGTTAACGAGCCTTGAGCGACCACCTCACCGCCATGTACCCCCGCTCCAGGACCTATGTCTACGATGAAGTCGGCGGCGCGAATGGCATCTTCGTCGTGTTCTACCACGATGACGGTATTACCAAGATCGCGCAGATGGTTAAGTGTGGCGAGTAAGCGCTCATTATCACGTTGGTGTAGGCCAATAGAGGGCTCATCAAGCACGTACATTACGCCTACTAAACCGGCGCCTATTTGACTGGCCAGACGAATACGCTGGGCCTCGCCCCTGATAAGGTATCGGCACTGCGATCTAGTGATAGGTAATCTAAGCCAACATTGATTAGGAATTTTAAACGCTCACAAATCTCTTTAAGGATCTTATCGGCAATTTGTGCCCGTTGGCCGCTGAGATTCAAACTCTCAAAAAAGGCCATCGCTTCGCCAATCGATTTGCAACTTATTGTAGGTAGATTGGTGCTACCAATAAACACATTACGCGCTTCTTCGCGTAAGCGACTGCCGCTACAAGAGGGGCATTCTTGATTACTAATGTATTTGGCTAATTCCTCACGAACAGCGTTTGATTCGGTCTCTTTGTAGCGGCGACGCATATTGGGAATAATGCCCTCAAAGGGATGTTTGCGAACCGTAACATCACCACGGTCATTCATGTATTTGAACTCGACGCTGGTGCGCCCAGAACCTTGTAATATGACTTTTTTGTGTTTTTCATCGAGGCTGTCAAAGGGGGCTTCTAAATCAAAGTCAAAGTGTGCCGCTAAAGATTTGAGCATTTGATAGTAGTAGAAATTACGTTTGTCCCAACCTCGAATGGCCCCGCCTGATAAGCTTAAAGACGAGTTAACAATGACTTTGTTGTCGTCGAAAAACTGATCCACGCCTAAACCATCACAAGTGGGACAAGCGCCAGCAGGGTTGTTGAAAGAGAAGATCCGTGGCTCTAACTCACTCATGCTATAACCACATACTGGACACGCAAAATTAGCAGAGAACAGATGACGGGTTTCGCCACTATCCATATCGACTAAAATGGCGCTACCTTCGGCTAATTCTATGGCGGTTTCAAAGGATTCTGCTAAACGTTGTGCCAGATCTTCACTGGCTCTTACCTTGAAGCGGTCTATCACCACTTCAATGTTATGTTTTTTATGCAGCTCCAATTCTGGAGGATCGCTAAGATCGCAGACTTCACCATCGATACGGGCGCGAATAAAACCTTGAGCCGCTAAGTTTTCTAGGGTTTTAACATGCTCGCCTTTGCGGTCTCGTACCACGGGAGCGAGTAGCATCAATTTGCTATTTTCTGGTTCCTCAAACACTTTGTCGACCATTTGGCTAATGGTTTGAGCGGCTAGCGGTTGGTTGTGGTGGGGGCAACGAGGTTCGCCAACCCTTGCATATAGCAGTCGTAAATAATCGTAGATTTCAGTAATTGTACCTACGGTAGAGCGTGGGTTATGCGAAGTCGACTTTTGCTCAATTGAAATGGCCGGTGACAGTCCTTCAATATGGTCGACATCGGGCTTTTCCATCAGAGAAAGAAACTGTCTAGCGTAGGCGGATAGTGATTCAACGTAACGACGTTGTCCCTCGGCATATAGGGTGTCAAATGCCAGTGAAGATTTGCCTGAGCCTGATAATCCCGTGATAACAATCAGTTTATCGCGAGGAAGAGTCAGTGAAATGTTTTTAAGATTGTGAGTGCGCGCTCCGCGAATATCGATACTGTCCATTATTACCTGTTCACTGCTGCAGTAAATCACCCAGTATTACACATTATTGCGGGAAATGCGCCGTGCAAACTTAAGCTGAAAGTGACTCATGCAGAGCCATCTTAAGCTGGTTTGCAGCTTGCCGCTTGTGTTAGCATGACCGGCTCTTGATTGATGAATTTTTGATGGTTGTATTTGTGCAAGACGGTTTAAATCCAACTGAAAAACGTGGTGCTTATTCTCTCGCTTTACTATTCGCTTTACGAATGGCTGGCTTATTTATGCTGATGCCGGTGTTAGCCGTGTATGGGCAACATTTGCAAGGTTTTTCTCCCTTATGGTTGGGCTTTGCCATAGGCGCGTATGGCTTAAGCCAAGCCTTATTTCAAATCCCCATGGGCTGGCTATCGGATCGTTTTGGTCGAAAACCAATTATCTTTTTAGGCTTGGCTATTTTCACTCTGGGCTCAGTGGTGGCAGCCATGGCTGACTCTATCCATGGTGTGGCTCTAGGTCGAGCTTTGCAAGGGATGGGGGCAATTGCCAGTACCGTGATGGCTCTAGCCGCAGACTTAAGCCGTGAAACCCAGCGAGCTAAAGTCATGGCTTTTATTGGCGTGAGTATTGGCTTGGCCTTTGCCGCGTCCTTGGTATTAGGCCCTGTTATATCTGCTGTATTAGGTTTATCTGGCTTGTTTTGGTTAATTGCTGGGCTGTCTATCTTAGCGATGTTAGTGGTGCAGTTTGTTGTGCCCAATGCCCAGTCAGTGGCGCCTAAGAGTGAGGTGAGTGCCAACTCACAACAGATGCTGAAGCTATTAAAACATCCTCAGTTATTAAGGTTGGACTGGGGAGTCTTTACCCTGCATTTAGTACTAACATCGCTGTTTGTGATTATTCCGTTGCGCTTAGTTGGCGCTGGCTTAGCGGCGGCAGATCATTGGGCCGTTTACTTGCCCGCGGTATTAATTTCGTTTGTACTGATGGTGCCCATGTTAATTATTGCCGCCAAACGTAATCAACAGCGTGGATATTTTATTTTTGCGATTGGCTTGTTGTTACTCGCCAACGTTTTGCTGCTAACTGAGCATGCTTCGATATGGTTATTGGCTCTAGTGCTCACTATTTTCTTCACCGGCTTTAATTACTTGGAAGCGAGTTTGCCGGCGCTTATTTCTAGTCTTGCTCCTCCGGGGAATAAAGGCGCGGCACTGGGGGTATTTTCAACCAGTCAATTCTTAGGTGCCTTTATTGGCGGCTCAAGTGCTGGAGCCCTGTATATGTGGACGGGCGCCTTAGCGGTCAATCTATTTATCAGCGTTTTGTTGCTATGTTGGATTGCGGTGAGTTGGGGAATGCGTGCGCAAAGTGGCATAAAAAGTTATTCATTGACGATATCATCGGCGGATCAAACAGCTAGTTTATTAAAAAAATTGCAGGTTTTACCGGGGGTTGTAGAAGCCGTTCTGATTGCCAGTGAAGGCACTGTATACCTGAAAGTAAAAGCAAAAGAGTTTGAATTGAATAGAGCATTGGATTTGGTGCGGGCAGGCTAGTATGATAGCGGGTCTTCCTCGCCACAACAGATAGATATAGGAGCGATATACATGGCCACTCGGGGCATTAATAAAGTAATTTTGGTTGGTAACTTAGGGCAAGATCCTGAAGTTCGATTTATGCCAAACGGAGGGGCCGTCGCCAATATTACTATTGCTACTTCCGAAAGCTGGAGAGATAAGCAAACTGGTGAACAAAAAGAGCGTACCGAATGGCATCGTGTTGTGTTGTTTGGCAAGTTAGCTGAAGTAGCTGGCGAATACTTGCGTAAAGGTTCACAGGTTTATATTGAAGGTCAATTACAAACACGTAAATGGCAGGATCAGAATGGCCAAGACCGTTACTCCACTGAAGTAGTGGTACAAGGCTTTAATGGTGTAATGCAAATGTTGGGTGGTCGTCAAGGTGGCCAAGGCCAAACAATGGGTGGCGCACCTCAGCAACAAAATCAAGGTAATTGGGGTCAACAACAGGCTCCACAAGCTCAGCAAGGCGGGTTCCAACAACAGGCTCCACAAGCTCAGCAAGGCGGGTTCCAACAACAAGCTCCGCAGCAGCAATCAGCACCACAACAGCAAGGCGGTTTTCAACCTGCGGCGAAGCCTGCTCCACAGCAAGCACCTCAACAGCAGCCTGCTCCGCAGTTTAACGAGCCGCCAATGGACTTCGATGACGACATCCCGTTCTAATCTTCCGGGTATCTGTTTTGTATAGTCATTAACTCTGAAAGCCCCGTCGTACGGGGCTTTCTTTTATCAATTAACTGTATAGAGGTTAATCAGGGGCTAGGTCCGACAAGCAAAATACCTTGCTCTAGAATCGGTATACTCGTGCAGTACACGTATCCACTTTTATCTCTCATTTTCCATATATTAAGTCACTAAGTCGTGCGTAGCACGGCCTAACGCAAAACTTAGATACTAAAAATCGTCTTTAGTCAACCTGGTTGTGTGATTTTTATCACGTTTATTTCGTTTGATTTTTTCCTTTGCATTGAGTTTGACGCGAACTATAGCTCTGAGCAACAAGATAAATGCTTTGGAGCGATTCATGATATTAAAGAAAGTTAAATTACTTGGTTCGAATGAGGTAATGCCGCTTGTTGAGGGGTGTGATGGTTTACCAGTTCTTCGGGTCAACAACTACGCATTAAGTGTTCTAAAAAATAAAGCCGCTCAATCTATTAAGAACGATGTCCGTGCGGTTATGCACTTAGAAAAGTGGGCGAGTAAGATAGGAACCTCTTGGAGGGAAGAGCTCAGTTCAACAAAAGCTTTTCCCCCAGCTCGATTTACTTCTTTAGTTATTCATCTGACGTACAAGTCACAAGATAATAATGATGCTGTTACTCCCTTGCTCCCAGAGCCCGTTGGGCAGGACTATTTCAATCATCGGTTGACTACCGCAGCTGGATATCTCGAATTCAATCATGACTCGGTGATGATAAGTCGCAAGATACGAATGATGACGTTACTCCCTCACTCTAAGAGTCGGTATAGTAAGGCTATTTCGCTCATCGGTTAAAGACAGCTGCTGAATATCTTGAATTTATCCATTACAAAGTTATCAGTAAAGGGCGCTATAATGAAACCGAAACATAGGTCCTAATTAATAAAATGGGGGGGCTCTGATTACTGTGCTCAAAAATTTGAATTTTCAACATGGTAGATTGAAATCAGTTAGATTAGTTTTACAAATGTTTCAGCGACTTAATTGTTCGAATTGATGTGGAACACCAGATATATTTTTTGTAATTTCTTCACCTATCATCCAAGACCCTGCTAATGATAGGTGGCTAGAATCTCTATATAAAGGAGTGCCAGTGTTAGTGTATGCAGAGCAATATCCATTGCTACATAGATTTTCCACAATATCAAAGTACCGTACGTTCTCTTTGTCGAGTGTGTAATCTTTTAGTATTTTATTTATAGCTACGATTTCTTCATCTAATTTATATTTTTTGTTACCATCACATATTATACTTGGTATTCCAATTGACTTTTCCTTACAAACTCGATCATAACCTTTAACATATGGAACGGTTCCTAGAATTATAATGACCTTTCCATTCTTTCTTAAGGTTTCAATGGTTTCAAAAATTGATGGGATAAATCTATTAGAACGAGCGTTATACTCTGCCCACGCGCTAGCCATTATTATGACATCATAGTTATAAATTATGTTTTTTATTTTTTTTAGCGATTTCCGGCATTTGTCTATTCGTTTGATTTCAACGAATTCTAATGATTCAACAAGTACCGGAGGGCAAGACGAGTGCTCTAAGTTTTTAAAGGTGAAGTTTGCATTTTTTGAAAATGCACCTATGATACCAATATAGTGTGCGGCATTTGAATCCCCCATAAAAGAACTTTAGGTTCTTTTTCTGTTTGAGCGTTCCCAATTATACATTTTTTATTTTTTATGTCTTCATCCTTAATTTCCCATCTTTGACAAACATAGTCATATTTATATGCGGGTTTTACACTTATCTTTTCGTATGCATTCTGATTTCTATGCATAAACATCCCATCTGATTTGTACATCATGAAGCTTAATGATGATATTATTATAGTGGGGATTAGGTATAAGTAAGAGGCTGTTTTAAGTACGCTTCCGTTGTATTTCCTTGTCGGTTTTTCTATAAAATAATATGAGGCCGTGGAAATGATTAATGTTGTTATGAAAATTAAAATTCCATTGATGAGGTTTATTTCAATCAAAGAGTAGCGGGAGAAGGAAAGTAACGGCCAATGCCAAAGATATGCAGAATAAGATATAAGGCCAATAAATACTAGTAAGCGATGCATTAGTATTCTCTTTATCCAACAAGTTCCATAATGCCCTGAAAGTATTAGCATTGCAGTTCCAGTTGTCGGTATTATAGCATAAAGTCCAGGGAAAATAATGTTTTCTGAAAAATAAAATAAAGAGGCTACGATTAGCGAAATTCCAGTTAATGAGAGCAGGAATAAAATGGAGCTGGGAATGGTGAGTATTGTTTTTTTTGAAACCAAATATGCGGTCAGTGAACCGATAAGCAATTCTCCCCCTCGAGTCGGGAGCATATAATAAACAAAAGATGGAGAACTTGCATATATATATTGCCCTAAAGAAAAAGAAATAAATGAGATGACAAATAGCGAGATTATAAAAGATGTTTTTTTGTGTGATTTTTTAAAAAATAACAGCGTCAAAGGCCAAAATATGTAAAATTGTTCTTCTACGCCTAATGACCAAAAGTGAAGGAGTGGTATTTCTTCGCTGGACTGAGCGAAGTAGCTTGAATCTTGGAATAGCCAGAAATAGATATTTGATAAAGAAAATAAAGCTGCAATGCTTGTTTTTGCTACTTCTTTAGTGTCTTCTGGTCGTTGAATTACCAAGCTGCATATGATAACACTAGCTATAACTACAAGCATTACAGGAGCTATGCGTTTAATTCTTCTTTTATAAAAATCAAATATGGAGAATTTATTTGATTTGATGTCGCTTAATATGTGAAGGGTGATAAGGTATCCGGAAATCACAAAGAAAATATCTACACCTATGAATCCACCGGGTAATATGGCTTTATTTATATGGAATATTATGACAGATAAAACCGCAATTGCTCTTATCCCATCTATATCCGCACGATAATTAGAATTAGATAGGGAGGGGAGGTTTAAATACATAGTTTAAGAATTCCGTTTCGCACAAAAAATATATTTTATTAGGTTTGGTAATTATGTTATCACGTGATAAATAGCATAATTAAAATAACTTGTCTAATGTTAATTTCTTGGTGTTTCAGCGGCCTAATAGCTCCGTTCAGAGCTATGAGAGTCGTTAACACAATGTCTCTGTCCCGCTGTATTCGGCTAGCTGATGAACGGGCATGCCTAGTCTGTCCCCGATTTCAAACAATAAGTTCGGCATTCATGAAAAGGTGTATGGGGAGGAAGCCAACTGCCGAAAGAGGCATGCTCTTTTCGTCAAAGAAACCAGCTGCACTTAGATGAATAATCAGATGACTATGGGGAGAAGATATCTGATTTTAGTTTTTTGGGACAGGGAATTTCAATACTAGAAACTACTTAAATGCCGCTGCTTGACAGGTTGGCGAACGTTATCGACGAGGCAAGATAGAGAAGAAGACTGTTATCAAACGTGCGTTTTTGTTATATGAAAGGCCAGACTTTGTTGAGAGCCGAGAGAGTTTTGGTCGTAGGGAAACTGATAAGGCTTTAGATGTATTAGTTCGATTTTTATTCAGGCATCAGTGCTCGTTCTAGTTATTTATTTTTAAAAGTTGATAGTAATTTTTGTAGATGAACTATTGGGATTGCATAGCTAATAGCACTGGGATCAGAGAGCACAGCTTCTTTAGTGGTTTTCACAAAGACTTTGTTGATAACGGCAATTACTTCACCAGTTTGGGGTGGTAGAGTGGGCTACCACTATTTCCGGGGTAAGCTGTCGCATCTAACTGATAAATATTATAGGGAGACTTAAGCCTTTTTAGTTGGGCTAGGCTTAATTCATTTGCATTGCGCGCCGGGATAACCACTGGCGTAATACTGGAAATGATACCGCGATGAGTTACCGGATAAAGCCCTAGCACTGCACCAATGGGAAAGCCGGTGAATGCGTATAATTCACCTTCTCTTACCTTTTGCTGGGAGAGAGTTAATGCTTGTAAGGCTTGGCCTTCTACTCTTAATATGGCTAAATCATGCTCTGTATCGCTGGCAACTAAGCTAACAAAGCGTATTTCAGGGGAGCGTCCTTGGCCAATAAATATGACTAGTTTTTCCTTTTGTTGTTGATTGAGGCTCTCTGGTAATACATGGGCATTGGTGGCCACTAAATGGTCTGCTATAACAAAACCGGTGCCGCGAAGGTTGGCGCGAGGGGAGTTTAAGCGGTTATAGGTGCCGATGCCTACCACTGAGGGCTTCACTTTTTCAATAGTATCAGCAAGTGCGCTGGAAGCTTCTACACTAAACAGTGATGAAACCAAGCTAATGATCAGAACCAAGGTGATTTTCATAGAGGATACTTCCTTAAACTAGGCTTTCATCTTAATTTTTAGCTCTAGCTAAGGCAAATTGCTTAGAGTAAAAATGACTGGAGTACCCTTGTACTCAGACAGATATGATAGGGACATTAAGTGATGAGTTTTAACTACCAAGATGCCTTTTCTAGAAATATTGGTTGGATAACAGAAGCCGAGCAACAAGTGCTTAGGGGAAAACGGGTTGCCATGGCTGGCGCCGGTGGTGTGGGCAGCGAACACATTGTCACCTTAGCGCGTTTAGGGATAGGTAAGTTTCATATCTCTGACTTCGATGAATATGAAGTGCATAACTTTAATCGTCAAGCCGGTGCTTTTATGTCGACCGTTGGTCAAGCAAAGGTCAAAGTTATGGAAAAAATTTGCTTAGATATAAATCCTGAAGCGGAGCTTAAGTCATTTCCTGAAGGCATATTCGAGCATAATGTCGATGAGTTTTTAGACGGTGTGGATGTTTATGTTGATAGCCTAGATTTTTTCGCTTTGGAA
Organism: Agarivorans gilvus; assembly: GCF_001420915.1. Lineage (NCBI taxonomy): Bacteria > Pseudomonadati > Pseudomonadota > Gammaproteobacteria > Alteromonadales > Alteromonadaceae > Agarivorans > Agarivorans gilvus. The sequence continues at coordinate 3,392,370 of NZ_CP013021.1, forward strand.
GCTCGAAAGTTGGTGTTTAAAAAGTGTTTAGAAAAAAATATCCCTTTGGTGACTGCCGCACCTTTAGGTATGGGCTGCGCTTTTCTCTGCTTTATGCCGGGAGGCATGAGTTATGAAGAGTACTTTCGTTTTGAAGATGCTAAAAGTGAAAATGAACAGTACATCAAGTTTCTAATTGGCCTTTCGCCCGCCATGTTACAACGGCCTTATTTGGTTGATCCGAGTAGAGCAGATTTTCATGCTAAAAAAGGTCCGTCCACGCCGATGGCTGTCAAGCTGTGCGGCGGAGTGGCAGGCACTTATGTGCTTAAGATTTTGTTAAACCGAGGTGAGTTGGTTACCGCTCCTTACGGCATTCACTTTGATGCTTATCGTAACAAGTTTAAAAAAACCTGGCGCCCTATGGGCAATCGAAATCCTTTACAGCGTTTAATGTTTAATATTGCCAAGAAGATCGTTTTGAAATAATGGCTATACTCAGGCCTTAGTCAGTGGCTGCTAGCAGTGTCGATTTATTTTACATTCTAATGACAAGTTTTTATTTGCTTTGTTTTATGTAACTGATAAATAAAGGTTTTTAAAGTTGGCATTGCAATTGCTTTACTAGGTTTGTATCTCGACTAGTGATGACCAAATGGATGGGCGATATGAATAAATTTAAATTAACTTGTTTAGCGGCAGGCTTAAGTGTGGCAAGCATTTCTGCTAACGCTTTTCTGATTACCGACTGGACATATCTTAATGATGCCGGCTTTGATCAATGGACTTCCAGTACTGATTCTATTGATCCTTCAGGTATCGATGCTACAGGGGCAACCTTAGATGTATTTGATGTTGAAGATTTATTTGGTGGTGAGTTACCTAAAACTCTAACCTGGGGGGCCCCCTATGGTTCAGGCAACCCGCGTAGCGCTTTGGAAATTGGTGAGGCGCAATCTGATTCAGTAACTACCAGCGTTGTTGATGGTGTTGGCACCTTAGATTTTGCAACAGGTACCGGCCTTACCCATGAAAACTGGGGTGTAACCGGTGATACTTTGGTTGCGGCTACATTATTTGATGGTTTGTTTTTAACACCTACCGCACCCGTAGTGGGCCCCGAGCTTATTGCTCCCGTGCTTCAATTTGCTGTTATTTTTGAAGAAACTTATAACACACCCACTGGTGGTGTTTGTAAATATGGTGATACTTTAGTGGGCGAAGAGGGGATTAACGTAGCTGGTTGTTCTGACTTATTTACTTTGGTATTGGGGCCAGACGTGACTTATCAAGTGGTGGATGGGGATATCTACTTGACTAACAGCTTTACTATCCCATTCGATGGGTATAATGAGTATGAGTATACCTTGACTACTCGTCTTCAGGGTTTAACAGTGCTGGATGATATCGATTGTGGTGACGCTGCAACTTGTATTGGCTTCTTAACAGAAGAACAAAAAACCAATGAGTTACAAGCTGGCTTTGCTATCTCGGCAGCTCGTGTTCCTGAGCCAGGTACCTTAGCTATCTTTGGTTTAGGTTTGTTAGGCTTAGCGTCTATTCGCCGCCGCGCATAATAATGAATAAAGCTGCTTAATGTGTAGCATAATAATAAAAAGCGCAGCTCTGTCTGCGCTTTTTTTATCAAACCTATCTAAACTAATAATAATTTGAATCTGGTGTTTTGATTAATTTCAAACTTTGAGAGCCAATTATGATTCGTAATAAATATGTCAAAAATCTCGCATCTTACCCTTATATTGGAGCCGTAGTAAGGGGAGGTATTTCGCTATTGGTTAAGCGTGAGGCGAAGTTAATTGCTCAGCATTTTTCTGAATATTTACGCCCAGTAGTGGCTTATGAGCCCGATACAGTAAAAGAAGCATTTCGGATCCGCCATGATGTATATTGCGAAGAGCTTAATTTTGAACCGATCCGTGAAGATGGAATGGAGCAGGATGAATTTGATGAGTATTCACGATTTTGTTTGATTGAGCATAAACCCAGCTCTCGTTTTGCGGGCTGCGTGCGTATTGTTTCGCCTTCGAATAATAATGAATTGTTGCCCATCGAGAAGTTTTGCTCAAAGGCGATTGATGGAGCAAAGTTTCATCCCTCGCAGTTTTCAAGAAATGAAATCTGTGAAATATCGCGTTTAGCGGTGCGTCCTCAGTTCCGTCGTCGTAAGTCTGATCAGTTTGAAGGCGCGGCAGCGGGTGCGATTAATGAACAAACCTATTCAGAAGAAGAGTTACGTTGTTTTCCTTTTTTAGCCATTGGTTTGTATCTTTCTATTGCTGCATTAGCAGTAAGAGCGGGCACTCATCATGCCTTTGTGATGATGGAGCCGCGTTTAGCCAGAAGTATGAGTTTCTTAGGTATTAAGTTTGAGCAACTTGGTCCCGCTGTCGATTATCATGGTTTACGGGCACCTTATTACATCAGTGCTGGTATGTTAACTCGTAGTTTACCAGTGGGATTTCAGGCTTTAATGAACAATATCGATAAAGAAGTTGAAAAAGGGTGTTTGGCAGCGCGCAATAGTGACAACGACGATGGCTACATTAGGAAAATGTATTCCTCACGTTTTAATCACAAGGTCTCTAACTCGCTTAGTTTGAGAGAAGATTATTCTTGGTCTGAAGAGCAGGGTTTGTACCTGCCTCGGCATAGTTGAGGCAGGTATCGAGTTAGATTTAAGATTTAGTTAAGCAGGGCTTCTAGCTCTGCTTTTTTATTTAACTGTTCAGGATTGAGCTCTTGTAAATTATTTAATACTTGCTGGGCTTTTTCTGTTTGCTGGTTGGTTATCAAAGCCTCAACGAAATGTAGCGCAATTTCATTATCATTCTGCAATAAGTAGCTTTGCTCTAATACAGTTGCCGCTTCGGCTGAGTTCCCCGATTTTAGAAGCATGTATCCGTAGCTATCTTTAACTTGAGCGATATTGGGATTTAATTCATGCGCTTGCTTGGCATAACTTAAGGCCTCGTCAAATTCCCCCATATCGTGATAAATCCAAGCTAAGTTGTTTAGCGCAATAATATTATTAGGCTCTTGTTGAAGAATATTTTGATACTCGGCTAGGGCTTGTTGTGGGTTAGCCTGCATTTGCAATTCAGCTAATTGTAATTTAAGCGGATTAGCCGCATCTTGATATTTTTCTATGGCGGCTTCAATAAAAGCAATGGCTTTAGCATTGTCACCGGCGCCTTTATAGGCTCGAATTAGTAAGTTAGCTGTTTGGGTGCTTGGGTAGTTTTGATATAGCTGCTCTAGAGTCGTAATGGCAGAGTCCCAGTTTTGTTGAACTAGGTAGATATAGCCTTGTTGCTGGAGTGCCGCTGGCGTTTGCTGTTGGCGAGCATTTAATTGATTTAATGCCTCTTGGCTCGCTTGCGCTTGGCCTGCTTTAAGCAGCAGTACTGAATGTACAAATATTAGTCTCTGATTATTTTTAAATAATTTTACGGCTTGTTCGCTTAAGCTTATGGCTTCTGTTAGTTCACCTTTTAGCTCATGCTGGTGGATGTTCTTTATGTAGGCCGCCAGTGAGAGGGGAGAGTTGTCTAGCCAGCTACGGTAAGTTAGCGCTGCTTGTTCGCTCTGCCCCGACTCTAGGTAGCTGTCCCCCAACAGTTGCCATACTCGGTCATCGCGTTGCAATGGACTTATTTGTTCGAGGCGTTCAATTGCGCTGGCTAGGTCTTGATTAGACAAAAAGTAGCGGGCTTGCTGTTCTATCAGTAGAACAGAATCTGGTGAGGCCTTTAGCTGCTCATCAATTAAGGTTTTTACTTCTTGGCTGCGGTCTAGCTGGGTAGCAAAATTCAATAAAAATTCAAACGCTCTTAAGTTATCAGGCTGTTGCTGCTTCACTTCTAAGGCTATCTGATAAGCTTTTTCGAGTTGCCCTTTTTGTGCATAGATGGACGAGCTAAACAGCAGCGCTATGATATCTTTAGGGTTATTTTTAAGAATTGCTTGGTAACTGGCTAGCGCTTCGTCGTAACGTTCTAGTTGCTCAAGAATGGCTCCTTTGAATAACAGCACGCTTTGCTCGCTAGGGTGCTTCGCTAACCACTCATCTAAGGCCTGTAATACCTGCTGCTGCTGCCCTTGTTGATAATAATAGGTTTGTAAGCCTAAAAAGGCCTGAGCATGATTAGGACTCTCTTCTAATACTTGCTGAAGCAGGGGGACGCCGGATGGATCATCTTGCTTGAGTTTGAGCAAACCAAGTTTGGCTTTTTCAGACAGACCGCCCACGTTGGCTGCTTTTTCGGCGATTTGTAGCGCCTCTGCCGGACGCCCTAAGCGGTTTAGTTGTAGGCTTACGGTGCTAAGAAAGTCACTATCTTGGTTGTCGGATACACTATCCTGATTGAGTTGATTGAATGCATCATCTAAATGACCAATTCTGAATTGGGTTGTTACATACAAGCGTTGCGCTAAAGCATTTTGTGGCTCTTTGCTCACCACTCGTTCGAGTTGGGTGAGAGCTTGCTGGTATTTTTGTAGTTTGTAGGCTGAGATCCCCGCAACCAGTTGAGTCGCGGTATTGTTAGAGCCGTTTTGTAAGGCCTTGGTAGCAATATTGAAGGCTTGCTCATAATCTTCGCTTTGAAAACGAATATAGGCTTTTAGCTGATTACTCAGCATATGATTGGGTGCAATTTGCAAAATTCTGTCGAGGTAGGGCTCGGCTTCAGAGAACTGTTTGTTTTTAACCAAAGCCTGTGCCAAATAAAGTGTATATTGACTGGCATCTGGTGCCAGCTCTACGGCTTTTCTGTAGGCCTCTACAGCATTAACATTATCGTTAGACATAGAAGCTAAGTGGCCTTTGAGTAACCAAATGTCGGTATTGTTTGGAGCTTCTTGGCTAAGCTGTTCAAGGGTTTGATTGGCTGCATTAAATTCATTGTTGGCTGCGGACAAGCTGGCCTTCACCATGCGAGAGTATGTGCCTTCATAACCCAACTCTTGTGCTTGATTTAAACTCAATTGCGCTTCATCAATTTGCCCGTTTCTAAATAATGACAAGGCATGAATGGCTAATAGTTCTGTTTCAACTTCGATATCAAAGGGGCGATTATTATTAATTAGTTCGGCTATCTGCTCTGATTGACCTTGATTAAGGTAAGTTCTAGCAAGCAAAGGGGCTAAGCGTTGCTTGTTGGCACCTAAGTCCTTGGCGCGTTCAAGTTCCTTTGCGGCAGCGGGGTAATTGCCTCTATCTAAGTATATTTCTCCTAGCTCAAGGCGAGCCTGAGCTAGGTTTGCATCCTTTTTAATGGCATTTTTTAACTCAATAACGGCTGCATTTTGCTGGTTTTCTTTGAGGTAATTTTGGGCTTTCGCTAAGTGCTCTTGGGCGCTGTCTCCGCCGCAGGCATTTAAGGTTAAAGCCAAGGCGGTGCAAAGGAAAATTTTTTTCATTCCAAACCTACGATTTATCATGCTCGTCCCTGTTTGTTGCTTGGATAAATTACACTAAAATAATACAGCTTAATTTAGCCGCTGTCTTACTTTGTCGGGGATTTGTTGTTTAGTCGAATTAGGCTCTTACTTTCTGCTTCAATATGCGGTTTAATTGCTGTTAGAAAATGTTTTTTAATTTGAAATGGATATAAACATGGACGTGAGTATTGCGGTAATTGGCTTGGGCTACGTGGGGCTGCCATTAGCAGTTGAATTTGCTAAAAAACGTAGTGTGGTTGGTTTCGATATTAATCAAACCCGAGTTGCTGAATTGCAACAAGGCCAAGACCTCACTCAAGAGGTGAGCAGTGAAGAGTTAAGCGCTGTTTCTGCCAACATGTCTTACAGTTCCAAGATTGAAGATTTAGCTAAATGTAATGTGTTTATTGTGACGGTGCCAACTCCAATCACAGAACATAAACAACCCGATCTTACCCCTTTGATTCGCGCTAGTGAAACAGTGGCGAAGGTACTCAAAACCAACGATATTGTGGTCTATGAGTCAACGGTTTATCCCGGCGCGACTGAAGAGCAGTGTGTGCCTGTTTTGGAAAAACATTCAGGGCTGACTTTTAATAAAGATTTCTTTGTGGGATATAGCCCAGAGCGAATTAACCCTGGCGACAAAACTCACCGTGTATCCACCATCAAAAAGATTACTTCTGGTTCGACACCCGAAATAGCCACCATCGTTGACGAGCTTTACAGTGAGATTGTGGTAGTGGGCACCCATAAAGCTAGCAGCATTAAAGTGGCTGAGGCTGCTAAGGTGATAGAGAACACTCAGCGCGACGTTAACATAGCGTTGATTAATGAGCTCGCCTTGATCTTTAATCGCTTGGGGATTGATACAGAAGCCGTACTAGAAGCGGCTGGTACGAAGTGGAACTTCTTACCGTTCAGACCCGGTCTGGTTGGCGGTCACTGTATTGGTGTAGACCCGTATTACCTAACTCATAAGGCTGAGTCTATCGGTTATCGCCCTGAAGTTATCTTAGCCGGTCGGCGTATTAACGATAACATGGGCCGTTATGTGGTATCGCAGTGCATTAAAGCCATGGTTAAACGTAATATTTCAGTAGTAGAAAGCAAGATTTTAATCTTGGGTTTAACCTTCAAAGAGAATTGTCCAGACATTCGTAATACCAAGGTTATCGATATTGTGCATGAGTTTGCTGATTATGGGGTTCAGGTGGATACCTATGACCCATGGGCCGACCAGCAAGAATGTCATGATGAATACGGCATCGATTTGGTGGAAGCGCCGCAACAAGGGCATTACGATGCAATTATTTTAGCGGTAGCGCATCAGCAGTTTAAAGATATGTCGGTTGAACAGATCCGCGCTTTTGGTAAAGCCGAGCATGTTTTGTACGACTTAAAATATCTATTGCCAGCTGACAAAAGCGATTTGCGTTTATAAGGAGTGCTTTTGGTGACACGATTTAATCAGGTTTGCGAGCAACTTCAACAACAACCCAAACGCTGGGCTATTACAGGCGTGGCGGGCTTTATTGGTTCTAATTTATTGGAAGCGCTGTTGAAGCTAAATCAGCAGGTTGTTGGCTTAGATAATTTTGCCACCGGCCACCAACATAACCTTGATGAAGTCAAAAGCTTAGTCAGCGAAGAGCAATGGCAGCGCTTCACTTTTATTGAAGGGGATATCCGTCAGCCTCAAGATTGCAAAGCCCTTATAGCTGATTGCGATTATGTGTTACATCAGGCCGCTTTAGGCTCGGTTCCACGTTCCATCAATGACCCTATCACCACCAATGATGTGAACATTTCTGGCTTCTTAACTATGTTACAAGAAGCCAAGCAGCAGCAAGTTTCAGCATTTGTGTATGCGGCTTCTAGCTCTACTTATGGCGATCACCCAGACTTGCCAAAGGTGGAAGATATAATTGGTAACCCTCTGTCGCCTTATGCGGTAACCAAATACGTAAATGAGCTCTATAGTGCGGTTTTTCAACGCAGCTACCAGTTCCCATCAATTGGCCTACGTTACTTCAATGTATTTGGTCCTCGTCAAGATCCTAATGGTGCTTATGCTGCAGTTATTCCTAAATGGACGGCTGCCTTGATTGATGAGGAACAAGTGTTCATTAATGGCGATGGTGAAACCAGCCGTGACTTTTGTTTTATCGACAATGTAGTGCAAATGAATATTTTGGCAGCCACTGCGGGTTTAACCACCAGTGAAGTCTTCAATGTAGCCTTAAATGATCAAACCTCTTTAACCCAGCTTTACGATTTATTACGTGACAACTTAGCTAAGCATGGTGTGGAGCGCTCGGCAAAGCCTGAATATCGCGATTTTCGCGCTGGTGATGTTCGTCATTCTCGAGCCGATATTAGCAAGGCTCAAACGCTGTTAGGTTATGCGCCGCAGTATAATATTGGGCAAGGCCTATCCCTAGCTATGCCATGGTATATCGAGCAAGCCCGAGCGAAGGCCTAGCGTTGAGAGTAATGCCTTTGCTTATTCACCTTACTAAAGGCTTAACCCTATTATGCGCCTCATTTAGTGATTTGGGCGTTCTGGTTGAGGAAGGCTAGCGTGCCTGAGCGCAGTAATATTCAATGGCAAGAAATTTCACAATTAGATCGCTTATTTAGCTTGGATGCCCAGTGGAAAAACTTAGCCAGTTTATGCGGTAGTCATTTATTTAATCGCCCCGAGTGGCTACGTTTGTGGTCGACTCAATTTTGGGATAAACACTGCAAGCTTCATTGCTTAGCCGGTTTTGTCGATGGCAAATTGGTGGCATTGGCTCCTTTTTATATTCGCCAGCTGGGGCAGCTGTTAAAGTTGCGACGTTTACACTTCCTAGGGCAGGGTGAAGCAGAAGAGGCTGAGCTTGCCGCCGAGTATCCAGATTTACTGGTGCAGCCAGAGTATTATGCGCAAGCTAAGGCATATATTACTCAATGGCTCGCCGCGCTGCGTTTTGATGAGTTGCATGTGCGGGCGCTAGTCGAAGGGAGCCTGTTGCATCAGTTATTGGCCCAATGGTCGACATGTTGTGAGAGTAAAGCCACCGCGTATTCTGTTCGTCCTTCGCTATGGTCTTGTGAGCAACTTGGGCGTAATGCTCGTTCTAAGTGGCGTCGAAGCGAGAAGAAGTTGGCAAAGCTTGGCGCCGAGTTTAAGTGGTTATCAGCGCAACAAGTAGAACAATATTGGCCGCAGCTGGTGGCAATGCATCAAGCGCGTTGGCAAGAGCTAGGGCAGTTGGGCGCATTTGCGGATCCGCGTTTTTTGTCGTTTCATCAACAGTTGCGTCAGCAGTATCCTGAACAAATAGCCATGAGCGGTATATTTGTTAAGCAACAAGCGGTGGCTTTAAATTACTATTTACGTAGTTCAGAATGTGCTTGTTTTTATCAATCCGGCTGGCAGCAAGCTTATCGTGAGTGTTCGCCGGGCTTTGCGTTACATGTGTGGAGTATTTTACATAGTCCTGCTAAACGTTATGACTTTATGATGGGTAATCAAGGGCAAAGTTATAAAGCACAATTTGGTTGTGATGAGATAAACTTGGTCACCTTACATCTGATTCAGTCTCCAGGGAGGAGAGCATTATTCAAGCTCGTCAGCAAGGTTCTTTAAACAAAGGTAAAGCGCTTGGTACGAGAAGGACACTTCCGATTAGGCCTAGAACCGCACCCGCAGCCTTCTTTTTCTTATGTTTATACAGTATTTCGGTACTGATCCGCCCGCACGAGTTTTCTCCGGCGACGTCTGAGTATATCTTTATTAAAATCTTTGCGATGCTGTCGTTTGTACTAACTCTATTTACGCTAAGGCCGATAACTTTGCGAGCCCAGCATTATATGTTGTTGGGCTTGGTGCCAATTATCATGGTTTCGGCTTTTTTGAATGGCTGGGGCACAGGCGGGATTTTTCAAGCTGAGCGACTGTTTGTTAGTTCTATTATTCCCTTCTTTTTATACAGCGTACTGATTAATTCTCCAGGGCGGCAGCGAGTGCTGATGTGGATCTGTATCGCAGCAGCCTTAGGCATGGTTTATAACGGCCATGTGCAACAGTCTAGCTTTAACGGCAGCTATGGTGCTGGTATCGGTGGCAGTATTACTGTGGGTCGAGAAGAAATGCGCATCAGCTATTTGGGTTTCTTCAGTGATCCCAATGATTTGGGTATGTTCTTAGTGATGAATATGCCATTTGTGGCCTACTTCTTTGCTAGAGGTGGCAAGTTGATGAAACTGCTGATGTTAGCGGTGATTGTGGCGCTGGGTTATGGCGTTTACATGACAGGATCTCGCGGCACCTTATTGGGTACCGTGGCGGTGGTGGGGATTTATTTCCTAATTAATAACGCCGGTGCCAAACTGATTTTATTTGCTGCCTTTAGCGCGCCTATAGCTGCGACCTTAATTGCTTCCTTTGGTGGTTTATCTTCCTCGGAAGCGTCCGCCGCTGGACGTTTAGATGCTTGGTATGACGGTATTCAAATGCTTATTTATAATCCGGTGTTTGGAGTGGGCATGGGGAACTTTATTGACCGACACGGTATTGTTGCTCATAACTCCTATGTGCATGTGGCGAGTGAGCTAGGCGTATTGGGCTATAGCTTATGGGGCGGAGCCCTAGTGATGAATATGTTAGTGGGCTACGCTATTTTGAAGCAGTTTAATCACTATAGTGAGGATGAGTCTGAAACCGAGCATGCCGACGAAACATTGGTCGAGAAGTACCGTGAAGAAGTGCTCCTTAACAAAGTATTGTTTTACTCAATGATTGGTTTTATGGTCACCGCTTTCTTTCTTAGTCGGCAGTTTACCTTATTGTTATTTATTTTTATGGGCATGCAAATGGCCAGTCACTTTCGCCTATTAAAAATGCGCCCCAGTCTACTTGAGATGTTCTCCGGTAAGATGGTGTGGCGCAGTATGGGTTATAGCTGGACAGTGATTGTAGCCGTGTATATTACCTTAAAAGTTGGCTTATAAGCGCGACCTGAAAGCATTCTGCCGAGCAGATTACAAGGATGAACGAAACAGACGATGCAATTATTTTATTATAAAGATGAGGTTGGTAATTTTGGTGATGACCTTAACCCTTGGTTGTGGCCAAAATTATTACCTCAGTTAATTGATGACGATGCAAGCGAGTTGTTGGTGGGGATTGGCACCTTACTTAATCATCGTTTACCTGAAGATAAAATATTACATATTGTGGGTTCTGGCGTCGGTTATGGGCATCTGCCACAGGTCACCGATAAATGGAAAATTCATGCCTTAAGAGGCCCTTACAGTGCGCAAGCCTTAAACCTTGACCCTCAGTTGGCGGTGACAGACTCCGCCTTATTGCTGCGTAATGTGATGGAACCGCAACACCTAGAGAGTGGTGATGTGGGCTTTATGCCGCATTATCTTAGTTGCCGTAGTGCCGATTGGCAAAATATTGCACAGGCTTGCGGTTTGCGTTTTATCTCTCCTGAATGGTCTGTGGAACGGGTGTTTGCAGAGATGGCGCAATGCCGTTTATTGCTCACTGAAGCCATGCACGGGGCGATTGTAGCCGATGCTTTGCGTTTGCCGTGGAAAGCATTAGTTCTAGGGGAGCATGTCAATCGCCATAAATGGCAAGACTGGTTATCCACCGTCAATATGACATATCAACCATTGCAATTGCCGAGTTATTTTCACCATGCTTCAGGGCTGGTCGCTGGCGCTAAAGATGAGCTTAAACGACAGTTACAGAGTCTTGGTTTGGGTAAACATTGGTATCCGCCTAAGCCGCGTAATTCTGGTGGCAAACGTCGCGCGCAAGTGTGTAGAAGCTTGACAGATATAGCTCGCCAAGTTCAAGGCGAGTTGAGTCAAGAGCAGCAGCAAAACCACTTGCTTACTCGGCTTAATCAAAGCCTAGAGCAACTTCATAACTAGCTTAGAGACAGGTCAAAAGATGACAGTGACGGTCAGTGTAATTATTCCCGCTTATAATTCTGCCAGTTTCATCCATAAGGCGATTGATTCAGTACTTGCTCAAAGTTTCGAAGATTACGAAATTATCGTGGTGAACGATGGCTCAAGTGATAATACCGTTGAATGTTTGGCCTCGTATGCTGGGCGTTTGCAGGTGATTACTCAACCCAATGCGGGAGCTTCAAAAGCAAGAAACACTGGCATTCAGGCGGCCAAGGGTGAGTTTGTGGCCTTTCTTGATGCCGATGACTTATGGCGCCCGAGTAAGTTGGAACAGCAGGTAGCCGCGCTACGAGCTAAACCCAATTGGGTGGCTTGTTATACCGAAACCTCTTATAAAGCGGATGAAGAAACTCAGATTCAACAACCAGAGCCACTTGCTAAGCTCGTCACTAAAGATCTGCAGCAGGTGTTTTTACATCCTTATTTAGTCACCTCCTCATTCATGGTGAGACGTGAAGTGCTAAATCGGGTTGGCTATTTTGATGAGGGTTTGAAGACGGCAGAAGATATTGATTTGTATTTGCGTATAGCTGAGCAGGGGCCGATTGGTTTGCTACAAACTAGCTTGGTATGGAAAGCCGATATAGAGGGCAGTTTAGGAAGCCTGTTGTCATCCTATCAAGATAACCTAACGGTCGTGGAGCGTTTTTTACAGCGACAGCAAGCCACAGAGCCGCATTGGCGAGTTTTAGCCAAGCAAGTAAAGGCGAAAATTTACCTCGATTGGGGCAAAGACTTGCTGTGGAATCAGCAAGCTGGTGAGGCGTTTAAAGTACTGTTTTGTTCTTTGCGGCTTCGTTGTTGTGGCCAGACCGCTTGGTTGATGCTGAAAGCTGTAATAAAGATGTTAGCGCGCAGAGGCTAGTGAAGTCTGTTTTTTAACTTAACTAAGCTGCGAATGAGGGATGAGTCTCTATGGTTTTTAATCGTTGCTTTTATGCGATGCTGTAATAGTGCTAGCTCCACAGCTAGGAACTGTCCGGGCTGAGTCGTTAAGCCGAAGTTGTTACAAATTTCTTGGCTTAGCGCCTTTGCCTTATAGCTAACTTGGTGGATACCTGAATCGACTACGCTGCCCTAGAAATTCATCATTTGGCCGTATTAGTGGTTTCTGATACTGAATGAAATACCCATTTTTAAAAGGGTCGAGAGCTGACACTTTTCCCCTCGTCTGCTGCTAATAGCTGGTGGTATAGCTTGTTTTTTGTCCATAAGAGCTTGCCACTTTCTGCTCTTGACTTGCTCTCCTGCACTGTCCTATGAATGTTTCAGTTATTGTCTGAGATCTTGGTTAGTTAATTTTTGTTTTATGTTTACTAAGTTACGAATCAATAATGTGTTTCTATTCTTTTTAATACTTGCTTTGAAACGATAGCGGAATAATTCTTGGTACCTTTTTAAAAGCAGGCTAGGTCGAGTCTGTAAGGCAAAGTCTTCAATGATTGAGGCATTTAAGGTTCTGGCCTTGAAGGTGACTTGATTGATTCCGCTGTCATTCTCCCCGTTATCGATGATATACATTGCGGCCGCAAACGGAACGTATTGGAACTTAGCATGTGAGCACTGAAATAGCTCATTGGCATGCTTGTGGCTGCCAAGTATTTTGTAGGTCATAAAATCATCAACACTATTTAGGATCGTTTGCTGATTTGTAAATATGGCTTGTTCTAAATAAGGAGTAAAGAGTTCCGCACGGTAGATGTTACAAGTGCCACAGGAAAGGTTGAATGGTTCGATTTCGTAGGCAATGTTACTACCTAATTTGTAACCAAAACCTTTATCGATGATGAAACCATCATAAGTCTGATTGTTTTGAGTAATGTGCTCTACTAGCCCTTTATGTAAATAGTCATCACCATCAACAAACATAATGAATTCAGGCTTGTTCTTAAGGGCGGCGTTTAAGCCAGCTAGGTATTTTGTTCCCTTGTCTTTACGAACGGCATTCCATTTATCCTGCTGGCTTTGTTCATCTACCACTACGATTTGCTCGGTTGGTGGAAAGTCAACATAGATCATGTTGGTTTTAATATCATAGGTGTCGAGATTAAACTGGCGTTGTTTCCTAAATCAGATTGAACTAACTCAGCAGTCGCGGATCTGATCTGTATCTATATCTGTCGGGTCACCAAACATGGGTAAAGCGAAAGGCAACATCACCAACTGGAAGCTGTACAACAGTGCACTGAAGCAACGCGGCTCATTGACCTTCTGGATGGATGAGAAAGCCATAGAACTATGGAATAACACTGAGCGTAGTGGTCGTCGAGGGCGCAGCCAAACTTACAGTGACACCGCTATCGCAACTGCGCTGATGATTAAAGGCGTATTCAAGTTACCACTGCGCGCTCTTGAAGGCTTCATCAACTCATTGTTTCGCCTGCTCAAGGTCGACTTAAAATCTCCCGATTACAGTTGTATAAGCAAGCGAGCAAAGACTGTTGAAGTCAACTATCGCCTACCTAGCCAAGGTCAAGCGGCTCACCTCGTTATCGATGCTACAGGTCTTAAGGTGTTTGGCGAAGGAGAGTGGAAGGTGCGTAAACACGGCGCTGAAAAGCGTCGAGTCTGGCGAAAACTGCATATGGCAGTAGATGCCCAGAGCCATCAGATAGTGAGTGCTGAGGTCTCGATGGACTGGGTTCACGATAGTGAAGTGTTACCCACCTTGTTGAGACCGCTGCGGCGCAAAGTGAAAGCAGTAAGCGCTGATGGTGCCTATGACACACGGCAGAGCTATCAAGAAGTACAACGTAAGAAGGCTGTTGCACTAATCCCTCCACGCAAGAATGCAGGTATGTGGGAAGCGGATCACCCACGGAACGTTGTAGTAAAAGCCTTGAAGCAAGGTGAGTTGGAAAACTGGAAACGGGACAATGCTTACCATCTTCGTTCACTATCGGAGACGGCGATGTATCGTTTCAAACAACTGCTTAGCGACAAGTTGAGTCTACGTTGTTACAACGCCCAAGTCGGCGAAATCATGGCCGGAGTGTGCGCGTTGAACAAAATGAGCAGGCTAGGTATGCCTGCTCGTCAGCTAGCTGAATAAAGAGGAAAGCGCCTTGGGGTTACTGCATTCTTGGCTCTGAATTGATCAACAAGGCCGATTAAACTCTGAACCTTGATTACAGACGATGAACAGCTCAAAGTTTTTATTTGTTTGGTTAGGCGTTGTTTCCTAAATCAGATTGAACTAACTCAGCAGTCGCGGATCTGATCTGTATCTATATCTGTCGGGTCACCAAACATGGGTAAAGCGAAAGGCAACATCACCAACTGGAAGCTGTACAACAGTGCACTGAAGCAACGCGGCTCATTGACCTTCTGGATGGATGAGAAAGCCATAGAACTATGGAATAACACTGAGCGCAGTGGTCGTCGAGGGCGCAGCCATACTTACAGTGACACCGCTATCGCAACTGCGCTGATGATTAAAGGCGTATTCAAGTTACCACTGCGTGCTCTTGAAGGCTTCATCAACTCATTGTTTCGCCTGCTCAAGGTCGACTTAAAATCTCCCGATTACAGTTGTATAAGCAAGCGAGCAAAGACTGTTGAAGTCAACTATCGCCTACCTAGCCAAGGTCAAGCGGCTCACCTCGTTATCGATGCTACAGGTCTTAAGGTGTTTGGCGAAGGAGAGTGGAAGGTGCGTAAACACGGCGCTGAAAAGCGTCGAGTCTGGCGAAAACTGCATATGGCAGTAGATGCCCAGAGCCATCAGATAGTGAGTGCTGAGGTCTCGATGGACTGGGTTCACGATAGTGAAGTGTTACCCACCTTGTTGAGACCGCTGCGGCGCAAAGTGAAAGCAGTAAGCGCTGATGGTGCCTATGACACACGGCAGAGCTATCAAGAAGTACAACGTAAGAAGGCTGTTGCACTAATCCCTCCACGCAAGAATGCAGGTATGTGGGAAGCGGGTCACCCACGGAACGTTGCAGTAAAAGCCTTGAAGCAAGGTGAGTTGGAAAACTGGAAACGGGACAATGCTTACCATCTTCGTTCACTATCGGAGACGGCGATGTATCGTTTCAAACAACTGCTTAGCGACAAGTTGAGTCTACGTTGTTACAACGCCCAAGTCGGCGAAATCATGGCCGGAGTGTGCGCGTTGAACAAAATGAGCAGGCTAGGTATGCCTGTTCGTCAGCTAGCTGAATAAAGAGGAAAACGCCTTGAGGTTACTGCGTTCGTTGGGCGTTGTTTCCTAAATCAGATTGAACTAACTCAGCAGTCGCGGATCTGATCAGTATCTATATCTGTCGGGTCACCAAACATGGGTAAAGCGAAAGGCAACATCACCAACTGGAAGCTGTACAACAGTGCACTGAAGCAACGCGGCTCATTGACCTTCTGGATGGATGAGAAAGCCATAGAACTATGGAATAACACTGAGCGCAGTGGTCGTCGAGGGCGCAGCCAAACTTACAGTGACACCGCTATTGCAACTGCGCTGATGATTAAAGGCGTATTCAAGTTACCACTGCGTGCTCTTGAAGGCTTCATCAACTCATTGTTTCGCCTGCTCAAGGTCGACTTAAAATCTCCCGATTACAGTTGTATAAGCAAGCGAGCAAAGACTGTTGAAGTCAACTATCGCCTACCTAGCCAAGGTCAAGCGGCTCACCTCGTTATCGATGCTACAGGTCTTAAGGTGTTTGGCGAAGGAGAGTGGAAGGTGCGTAAACACGGCGCTGAAAAGCGTCGAGTCTGGCGAAAACTGCATATGGCAGTAGATGCCCAGAGCCATCAGATAGTGAGTGCTGAGGTCTCGATGGACTGGGTTCACGATAGTGAAGTGTTACCCACCTTGTTGAGACCGCTGCGGCGCAAAGTGAAAGCAGTAAGCGCTGATGGTGCCTATGACACACGGCAGAGCTATCAAGAAGTACAACGTAAGAAGGCTGTTGCACTAATCCCTCCACGCAAGAATGCAGGTATGTGGGAAGCGGGTCACCCACGGAACGTTGCAGTAAAAGCCTTGAAGCAAGGTGAGTTGGAAAACTGGAAACGGGACAATGCTTACCATCTTCGTTCACTATAGGAGACGGCGATGTATCGTTTCAAACAACTGCTTAGCGACAAGTTGAGTCTACGTTGTTACAACGCCCAAGTCGGCGAAATCATGGCCGGAGTGTGCGCGTTGAACAAAATGAGCAGGCTAGGTATGCCTGCTCGTCAGCTAGCTGAATAAAGAGGAAAACGCCTTGAGGTTACTGCGTTCGTTGCACTGAATTGATCAACAAGGCCCGTTCGTTGCACTGAATTGATCAACAAGGCCTGTACAGCGAATTGTGTCATTTAGGACTTTATATTGGCGTTGTTTCCTAAATCAGATTGAACTAACTCAGCAGTCGCGGATCTGATCAGTATCTATATCTGTCGGGTCACCAAACATGGGTAAAGCGAAAGGCAACATCACCAACTGGAAGCTGTACAACAGTGCACTGAAGCAACGCGGCTCATTGACCTTCTGGATGGATGAGAAAGCCATAGAACTATGGAATAACACTGAGCGCAGTGGTCGTCGAGGGCGCAGCCAAACTTACAGTGACACCGCTATCGCAACTGCGCTGATGATTAAAGGCGTATTCAAGTTACCACTGCGTGCTCTTGAAGGCTTCATCAACTCATTGTTTCGCCTGCTCAAGGTCGACTTAAAATCTCCCGATTACAGTTGTATAAGCAAGCGAGCAAAGACTGTTGAAGTCAACTATCGCCTACCTAGCCAAGGTCAAGCGGCTCACCTCGTTATCTATGCTACAGGTCTTAAGGTGTTTGGCGAAGGAGAGTGGAAGGTGCGTAAACACGGCGCTGAAAAGCGTCGAGTCTGGCGAAAACTGCATATGGCAGTAGATGCCCAGAGCCATCAGATAGTGAGTGCTGAGGTCTCGATGGACTGGGTTCACGATAGTGAAGTGTTACCCACCTTGTTGAGACCGCTGCGGCGCAAAGTGAAAGCAGTAAGCGCTGATGGTGCCTATGACACACGGCAGAGCTATCAAGAAGTACAACGTAAGAAGGCTGTTGCACTAATCCCTCCACGCAAGAATGCAGGTATGTGGGAAGCGGGTCACCCACGGAACGTTGCAGTAAAAGCCTTGAAGCAAGGTGAGTTGGAAAACTGGAAACGGGACAATGCTTACCATCTTCGTTCACTATAGGAGACGGCGATGTATCGTTTCAAACAACTGCTTAGCGACAAGTTGAGTCTACGTTGTTACAACGCCCAAGTCGGTGAAATCATGGCCGGAGTGTGCGCGTTGAACAAAATGAGCAGGCTAGGTATGCCTGCTCGTCAGCTAGCTGAATAAAGAGGAAAACGCCTTGGGGTTACTGCATTCTTGGCTCTGAATTGATCAACAAGGCCTCTTGAGGTTACTGCGTTCGTTGCACTGAATTGATCAACAAGGCCCTTTATATTTATTGCCTTTTTTTTGATGGAGAGCTTTGGGTGAGGGTTTAGGTTGTATTAACTTTACCGCTACAATTTTAACGAATTTAAATTGACGTATGTTTGATGCTTAATTTTATGAATGTTTATAATTTTTGTTTATGATGTTGGTCTAGTTGGAGGGCTTGATGCTTGTAGGGTATTTACATTTTTTTCGCTTGCTGATAGGTTGTTGTGTAATTAAATGATATTTATATTTTTAGTGGTTTTGCTGAAGATGTAAAAGTTAATGATACGTGGCAATGTTTTATTAATTTTAAGGAGGGGTTATGGGACTAGTTATACTTCCGTTGCTTGTTGGGTGGGTTGTAGGAATTGGATATACATTGTATATGTTTTATTCATTGGTAACTAGCGAAAGAACCGTAGTATATGCTTTGGTGGCGCTAGGTACCGCTATACTTCTTTCGATAATATATGCGAATTTTTCTTTGTCGGTGTTCAAAGGCAAGGAGTCAGTTTGGGTTTTCGAGATTCCTATTTTTTTTCTGCTTAATAAGTTGGCAATTCTTGTTTATACGTTAGCTGTAACGTATAAACTATGGGGGCAAAGTTTGTCTCAATACTCACATATGCCAGCAGTTTGTTTTATTTTAGCGTTTTCTATATCAGTGGGAACTTGTATAGGTTGTGTTTACTCTGAAATATATGTGAAAAATAATAATATAAAAGTAACGCACTGATATTGTTTCTTAAATTATGTGGTTCTAATCTTATTGGGTGGCTCATGGGTTTTAGTTGTTTTATTTTTATCGTTATGCCTAGAGTGATTTATTATTAGCATGCTATTGGTTAGTGATATCCTCTATGGAGTTAGTAATGCGACCCGCTTGATTACCCTGAGTGACTGATGCAGGGGGCGTGTTTTAAACTAAACCAGTACTACAGCCCCGCCTCTTTAATATTCCGCCTTATTTATTATTGCATGTAAATTAATGATTAATTTAACAATATTGTTGGCGAAGTTATTATTAGGTTGGTAGCATCGCCAACTTATTGACTCTATAGTTAATATCCCATTGTTCGAGCAGCAAGGAAGCATATGTTTAAGGCAATCACAGCGAGCGGGGTATAAGGAAAGATGATGCAAGCTCACTCAGGCCCCACAGAGTACTCTAGGTTTAAGCAAACACGCTTAGTAGACGAGTTTGGCCAGTCTTATATTTTGTTACCAAAGCATCTTAGTCACTCAGCAATGCTAGGTGAAGCAGTTAACCGCCACATCGATAGCTATCGGGCGCAATCGCTATTACTCAACCACAACAGCATGTGGGGGCACCGTTTTGATGTAAACAAGCTTTACTTCGATCTATCGGGTGACTACATGGCTAAGTACAAAAGCGAGCAACAAAAAATTGCTTGGCTCAGTAATGGTATAGCCAGTGGTGAAGTCAAAGTATTTAAAGGCGAAAGTTTCGCAACGCCACCTCCTGGCAATATGGAAGGAGGCTTACCTGTTGCCACCGTTCCAGATGACATAACGTCACCAAAATCTAAAGCTGGCACCCCTAAGGATGCTTTAGGTCGTGGAGGTTTTGTCAATCAAAGTAGGCGAGTTACTTTAGATACAGTTAGCGATAGAAAAGAATTGAGTGATACCACTCTTTTGTTGCCAGATGATTTCGCGAAACTAGCCCTTAGCTATGGCGATTCTCCAAAGCAAATAGCTGCTAGAGAAAAAGTCGCAAGAGAATATTTGGAAAACAATGGCTTTACTAAAGAGCAGATTCACGACGCTCTAGGTGCTCCTGATGGAAGCAAAGACGGAGGAATTGATTTTACTCAGCCAGTTGAAGTTATAAGCTTTCCTCCTCCAGAAAGTATGACTCAGCATGTTAAGTCTCATGGTTATCCGGGAAATTGGTTTGACCCAAACTCTAACCAGGTACCAGACTCTTTAGGTATTAGTGGTGAAGGCAGAACAGTGAAGAAATTTAAAGTAGTTGAAAGCACTGGCTTAAAATCTGTAGCAAAACCTGTAATTGATAATTGGACGACTCCTGGCGTTGATGTTCATTGCCGCGGGGGAGGGACTCAGTTGTTAGTAAATGATGATACGAAATCTCGAATTATTAATATAAACCCTAAAGGTATTTAAGTGAATTATAAGAAACTTTCAGAGGCAGCAAACAAAGCGTTAGATGAATTCTCTAAGAGAAATGTATCTACAATTGATACAGTTATTTATGACTCAATAATTGAACAAATGCGCTTTATAAATAGTGAGGCAAGTTTAGGGCATGATCCCAGAAAAAGCCTTCCAGACGGAAAAACATTTACCTACGGCATTATTTCATCTCGCGCTTTTGCTTCTCCAGATGAACTACAGCTAAAACGACTGTTAGAGGATGTTACTTCAAATCTTTATCCTGAAGATTTTTGTTAAAAGCCGAAGTGTTGGATAATCCTTAGGGCTTTAGGGCTTTAGGGCTTTAGGGCTTTAGGGCTTTAGGGGCGTTGTTTCCTAAATCAGATTGAACTAACTCAGCAGTCGCGGATCTGATCAGTATCTATATCTGTCGGGTCACCAAACATGGGTAAAGCGAAAGGCAACATCACCAACTGGAAGCTGTACAACAGTGCACTGAAGCAACGCGGCTCATTGACCTTCTGGATGGATGAGAAAGCCATAGAACTATGGAATAACACTGAGCGCAGTGGTCGTCGAGGGCGCAGCCATACTTACAGTGACACCGCTATCGCAACTGCGCTGATGATTAAAGGCGTATTCAAGTTACCACTGCGTGCTCTTGAAGGCTTCATCAACTCATTGTTTCGCCTGCTCAAGGTCGACTTAAAATCTCCCGATTACAGTTGTATAAGCAAGCGAGCAAAGACTGTTGAAGTCAACTATCGCCTACCTAGCCAAGGTCAAGCGGCTCACCTCGTTATCGATGCTACAGGTCTTAAGGTGTTTGGCGAAGGAGAGTGGAAGGTGCGTAAACACGGCGCTGAAAAGCGTCGAGTCTGGCGAAAACTGCATATGGCAGTAGATGCCCAGAGCCATCAGATAGTGAGTGCTGAGGTCTCGATGGACTGGGTTCACGATAGTGAAGTGTTACCCACCTTGTTGAGACCGCTGCGGCGCAAAGTGAAAGCAGTAAGCGCTGATGGTGCCTATGACACACGGCAGAGCTATCAAGAAGTACAACGTAAGAAGGCTGTTGCACTAATCCCTCCACGCAAGAATGCAGGTATGTGGGAAGCGGGTCACCCACGGAACGTTGCAGTAAAAGCCTTGAAGCAAGGTGAGTTGGAAAACTGGAAACGGGACAATGCTTACCATCTTCGTTCACTATCGGAGACGGCGATGTATCGTTTCAAACAACTGCTTAGCGACAAGTTGAGTCTACGTTGTTACAACGCCCAAGTCGGCGAAATCATGGCCGGAGTGTGCGCGTTGAACAAAATGAGCAGGCTAGGTATGCCTGTTCGTCAGCTAGCTGAATAAAGAGGAAAACGCCTTGAGGTTACTGCGTTCGTTGCACTGAATTGATCAACAAGGCCGACTTTAGGGCTTAGATTTTTATTGGTGCCATCGCCGCAAACCGAGTGCGCCATTTAGGCAAGCTTGGTGGCTTATTTAAAAAGTTTGCTAAGCAACTAAAACAAAAAGCCAGATTTAAAACTAAATCTGGCCGTACCGGCGGAAAAGTTGAACAACAAATTGCTAAGCCTACGGGGGCGCAAGTGCCTACTGATGCGGGTAAACGCCGCGCGCTACTTAGCAACAAAAGAAGTCGACCTGAGCCTGATGAGTGGGTTTCTTATAAGACTCATAGTATCCAACAATCGCCAATGCAGTCCGAGCAGGGAAGAAAACTAGTAAAATCTTACGAACACACTGGCTTATCAAAAGCACAAGCTATACGTCGGGCTGATGAATTGATAAGAAGTGGTAGTACCTTGCCAGAAGCTGTAGCATTGAAGAAAGGGGATAAGTTATACAAATTAGTGCCTGAAGGTGAATATCCTGGGGAGTATTCCCCATATTTTGCTACCAAATCTGAGATTAAATCATTTGAACAGGCAAGGTATGATGAAATTACTGACAAAATTGGAATTCCATTGGAAAGTCAACAAACTAATAGGTTTGAAGTTTTTGAGGTAGAAGCTAAGCGAGATGTTGAGGTATTCGAGTCGATAATTGCTCCTACTACGCAAAAAGGATATTCACAGCCAGGCGGTGGAATGCAAACATTGATTACTGATAGGAGTGAATTTAGTAATCCTAAGTCGACAAATTGGAAGCTACCATGAGCGTACAAAAAGTAAGAGTAAATGAAAGAACGGGCCGTTTCATCGATATAGATCTAAATAAAGCGAATAGGCAAGCTTTAGAATTAAAAAATTATATTTTACATACATATACGCCATCTAACGATGTATATGATGTCATAGGTCAAGTCCTACCATTATGTGAATTAGTTTTAAGTGGGGGAATCAAAGAAGCTGTGGACGTAAATGAGTTGCCATTAAGATACCATACTAGAGAAGGACTGTTGCCTAACGATTTGGATGTATTATTTTCTGAGCTTTGCCTTACTATTACAGGAACCCCAAGGCGTTTTCCTCTTTATTCAGCTAGCTGACGAGCAGGCATACCTAGCCTGCTCATTTTGTTCAACGCGCACACTCCGGCCATGATTTCACCGACTTGGGCGTTGTAACAACGTAGACTCAACTTGTCGCTAAGCAGTTGTTTGAAACGATACATCGCCGTCTCCTATAGTGAACGAAGATGGTAAGCATTGTCCCGTTTCCAGTTTTCCAACTCACCTTGCTTCAAGGCTTTTACTGCAACGTTCCGTGGGTGACCCGCTTCCCACATACCTGCATTCTTGCGTGGAGGGATTAGTGCAACAGCCTTCTTACGTTGTACTTCTTGATAGCTCTGCCGTGTGTCATAGGCACCATCAGCGCTTACTGCTTTCACTTTGCGCCGCAGCGGTCTCAACAAGGTGGGTAACACTTCACTATCGTGAACCCAGTCCATCGAGACCTCAGCACTCACTATCTGATGGCTCTGGGCATCTACTGCCATATGCAGTTTTCGCCAGACTCGACGCTTTTCAGCGCCGTGTTTACGCACCTTCCACTCTCCTTCGCCAAACACCTTAAGACCTGTAGCATCGATAACGAGGTGAGCCGCTTGACCTTGGCTAGGTAGGCGATAGTTGACTTCAACAGTCTTTGCTCGCTTGCTTATACAACTGTAATCGGGAGATTTTAAGTCGACCTTGAGCAGGCGAAACAATGAGTTGATGAAGCCTTCAAGAGCACGCAGTGGTAACTTAAATACGCCTTTAATCATCAGCGCAGTTGCGATAGCGGTGTCACTGTAAGTTTGGCTGCGCCCTCGACGACCACTGCGCTCAGTGTTATTCCATAGTTCTATGGCTTTCTCATCCATCCAGAAGGTCAATGAGCCGCGTTGCTTCAGTGCACTGTTGTACAGCTTCCAGTTGGTGATGTTGCCTTTCGCTTTACCCATGTTTGGTGACCCGACAGATATAGATACTGATCAGATCCGCGACTGCTGAGTTAGTTCAATCTGATTTAGGAAACAACGCCGTTAGTAATGCGACCCGCTTGATTGCCCTGAGTGACTGATGCAGGGGGCGCGTTTTAAACTAAACCAGCACTACAGCCCCGCCTCTTTAATATTCCGCCTTATTTATTATTGCATGTAAATTAATGATTAATTTAACAATATTGTTGACGAACTTGTTATTAGGTTGGTAGCATCGCCAACTTATTGACTCTATAGTTAATATCCCATTGTTCGAGCAGCAAGGAAGCATATGTTTAAGGCAATCACAGCGAGCGAGGTATAAGGAAAGATGATGCAAGCTCACTCAGGCCCCACAGAGTACTCTAGGTTTAAGCAAACACGCTTAGTAGACGAGTTTGGCCAGTCTTATATTTTGTTACCAAAGCATCTTAGTCACTCAGCAATGCTAGGTGAAGCAGTTAACCGCCACATCGATAGCTATCGGGCGCAATCGCTATTACTCAACCACAACAGCATGTGGGGGCACCGTTTTGATGTAAATAAGCTTTACTTCGATCTATCGGGTGACTACATGGCTAATCACAAAAGCGAGCAACAAAAAATTGCTTGGCTCAGTAATGGTATAGCCAGTGGTGAAGTCAAAGTATTTAAAGGCGAAAGTTTCGCAACGCCACCTCCTAGCAATGTGGAAGGAGGCTTACCTGTTGCCACTGTTCCAGAAATTGTAAAAACTCGCTCGGCGTCGACTGAAGAATCCCTCGGTCACGGCGGTCAATCTACAGAAGACATTCGCGAAGCTTTAGAATTGTATTGCGCATTACCAGATGGCTCACCTGCGGCCAACTTGCCTTACAAAGCAACCTTAGCAGATGGCACAGTATTAAAAGGCATGCTCGATGCTGATGGTCAAGCTAACATAGCAAACCTTGAACCTAACAATGTAGATGTTGAATTTGGCGAACAGCCTGATGTTGCTGCGATAGCGGCAACCAGAGCAGAAATCACTGGCGTGTTAGATGCCATCATCGCTGCTGAACGTGCCGAAGGTGCGCAAGTTGCAGCCGATTATAATGAGCTTAACTTCGCTCAAAAGGGAATCGCTAGTATAGGTTCGCTGCTAACGGGGCTAGCAGGTGCCTTAGCCGATACGGCAGAATGTAGCTACAACCTTATAAAGCTTGGCTCTATGCAAGGGCAACTTAAGCGAGCCCTTAACGCTGGTTGGGATGCCTACAATGTAGATGACGATAAAGGCTGGGCAGAGAGCTTTGCCAGTAATTGGAGCACCAACCAGCACCAAGCTTATGTAAAAGCATTGGGTTTTGACCCCGCCTCCATCACTAAACAAAAGCTTGCTGAAGCCTATGAAATTGCTAGTTTCATTAGTGATGACAGTGAAATACAAGCCGCTCTAGTACAGTTTGTTAAAGATTTTGCCAAAGCGCAGCACCACACCGAGCTGACAGAAATGGGCGGGGCTGCCATCTTCGACATTGTACTAAGCGCCATTTTAGTGGCCCTTAGCGGGGGAACAGCAAGCGCCGCCATCGCCGTAAACCGAGTGCGTCATTTAGACAAACTTGGGGGCTTATTTAAAAAGCTTGCTAAGCAACTGAAACAAAAAGCCAGATTTAAAACTAAATCCGGCCGTACCGGCGGAAAAGTTGAACAACAAATTGCTAAGCCTACGGGGGCGCAAGTGCCTACTGATGCGGGTAAACAAAAGCCTGCTAATCATAAGCCAAAGCGTATTAGCCCAGTACAAACTATCGATGAAGCAGAAAAGCGCTTAAGCAGAGCTAAAGATGCTATTGCCGAAGCCAGAGCCTCTAATTCTCCACTGCCAAAAACACCCTATACCCTTGAAGATAAGCTGAATATTGTAGAAAACGGCCTTAACGAGAATGTGTTAGTGCGTATTATTGAGACTGGTCACTCAAAGGACTCTGGCACAATTGGTCAGGTTAAGAATGGCCGCGCAGTGACATGGACCGCCCCCATGAGCCAAGTCGAGCATGCGGATAGCGACGCGAAACTCATACTGAATGCTTTTGGTACTAGATATGACCCAAATAAAAATTACACGATGTTGCTTATCGATAATCAACAATTGGCTGAAGCAGGGGATGTAGTATCTATTATTCCCACTTTCGATAACATAAATAAAATAATTGCTAATAACCCTGATATGGGGATTGGCCCAAGCATTGCTAAAAAAGTAATGAACGAGGATTTTGCTCCTAAATATGAAGATTTTGCCAATAAAGCGTGGGAAGCGGGTGTGGATATGGATGATTATCAGGAAAGAAAAGTTTTTGCGAAGTCGCTGGGACATGATATTGACACCGCTGAGTTATTGAGCGAGCGGCATGATATAGCTACCAAAATTAGCGCATGGGAAATATTCACTGGTAACGGTATGACTCGTGATACTAATGTTGTTGAGAAAGTAGCTTATGGCCCTGTCGAAGTCTTTACGTATGATAAAAATCCACAGCAACTAGGTAAGTTAGAAAGCCTGGGGGTGATTAAGCGAATTGATTTATAAGGTAATCTAAATGAGATTTAAAAATTTACATGTTGAAGATCTAGATAATAATCCAAATACCGTTTTAGTCTTTAAGTCATTAAGGTCTAACGGTAAATATCGTTTCTTTTACTTGTTGTTAATGCATGATTATCTAGTGTTGGCATCAAAAGGGTGTTTTCCTGCGGTAAATGGCCAACCAGAAAAGTGGTTAGGTGGCACAGATATAGAAATACCTAAGTCAGGTTTATCTTGGTTTATCAATGCTATTGAGCAGAAGTTCATGAAAACAGAGGCTGAAGGTGGTTTAAAAAGGGAGGTGTTCACATATAGCACGGTGATTGACGGTGAGAAGCTAGTAGTTAAAAGGCAATTTGGCGTGCCAGGGTACGGTTTAATGAATTTTAACCGCAAGGAATACGTATTTAATGAGTCACCTCAGCTTGCAGAGTTCACGGACCAGATGCTATTTGAAAATGGTTTATTAGATGAACTCAAGCTGGTTGCTAAAAAAATAGACAATGGCGAGCTCTAGAAGTACCTCAGTTATTCTGATGTTAAGTGAACAAAAAGATGATGTTATCGCAATCTCTAACTACTTACTCGATCGATTTAGTGAGTATGCAATAGTCGACTCTAGTCCTGAAGGGCGTTTGCAAGCGCAGTTACTTTGGGTATTAGATAAGCTAAAGGAACCAAACTTTAGTTTGCCTTTGCCAGCAGAGCAGCTTAGCACGCTGCGTTACATATATACTGATGGCACTTTGAGCTTCCGAGCTAGTAACCCTGACGATATAAACTCTATATTTAAAGAGATTGAACTTCCGCTAGTGCAGCTTATATCCATAATAGTTGATAATGAGTTACTGGTTAAAACAGACTATTACCCGTACATTTCTAGAGTTATAGCGGAGTTAATCTCTTGCTTGGAAAATGCTTCTAGGGTTCTCAGTACAAATGAAGTCATTTTTCTCAAAGAGTTGGAGGAGCTAAAGTTAGATATTGATAGTGGTAAGCAACAACTGCCTTTCCAAAGCCATTTACCTAGATTTCCTGGTTACACTGAAGTTAAAAGCTTTAGAGGGAATACCATTGATGACATACCTAGGGCTAAAAATCTGTTTAAAATATTTAAAAATGCTGTGTTTAACGGTGTAAGGCCAAAAAGCTGGGTAAATGAAGCTGCGGCTAAACAAGCGGTAGAGGAACTTATTATTAATTCATAGTATGAATAACCTCCCTGTCTTTGATGCATCTACTTTTGTGCCAGTGCCTCGCAAGCCAGAATGGCCGGTATACCAGCCGGAAAACTTACCTAGCGCTTGGAAAAAAATTGCCGAGATTACTGATGTTAGGTTTAAAGATACGGTTCGTGATTGGCAGCTTTACTTTGATGGAGCTATGTTAATTATTCATTATTGGAATGATGGTATTAGCCCTTTTAGTGGTGAACCATATCGCTATGTAGAGCAATACGAGTTCCCCATTGGTGCAGCGGCTTGGTTTGTAGAAAACCTACCGCGTTTTTTCAATGCTGGAGACCCCTCTAAGCCACAACCCTCAAAGGGCTTTCATCACTACGACCGCACGGGTAGTGGCGGCGAAGGTTTAGGGATATCTAGGCTCATCCACTCTATAGGCAAAGATATTCCCGGTTACGGTTTAGATAACCTAAGCCGCTGCGGTCATCCTAATATGGTTCTATGCTAAAGCTTCGAGATGATTGATGGTTTTTTGTTCGATTTTTATGCTTTTAGTCAATATCAATAAGCGCCAACTCTGCCAAGCTTTAGCCTCCATTAGCACAGAAACTAGCCGGAGTGGATATGGACGGCAGAGTAAAGCATGTAGATATCGCAAAGGGTATTTCGATTAGTCTAGTGGCCATGCACCACAGTGAGTTACGGACTCTGTTTCCTGATTTGTAGGCCTATGCAGGTGATTGCTAGCCCTATGATTAAGCTTAGTTTTAATGTCATGATTAATTCGTCTAGTAAGCGCTCCACTCTTTAGAGCAGAGCGCTTAAACTTAAGCGCTTTAGTTTAATTAACGGGTTAAAATCCATTTACCGTTTTCGCGGCGGAACATCATGGGGTAGCTACTGTAAGTGCCGTTTGAATTAACAAAGCCAATGGCATTGCTGTCTTTATCACGGGTTAAGCTGACTAATTTACGGTTGTCTTCAAGGGTTATCCCAACATTTTTAGGAGCTCTGATGCGCAGAACCCAATCCGGGTCATCGATGTCTTCTTGCATACCGTCACGCAGAATTTTCTCTAAGCCACCTTTTTCATAATAAAAGGCGGCATCCCCCTCACGATTACGCTCAGCAAACATTGGCATGATGGAGTCGATATCATTGGCTGCCAGTGCGTCTTGTACTTTTTTATATTCGACAAATAAATCATTTACTACGGCGTCATAATCCTCATCGTTCATAGCATAGTAATCAGGTAGGGTATCACTATTAAAAAACGCCCATAAAGGTAGGCTGTTGGGTATGGTGACTTGGCGCTTATAGGTTAAGGCGCCTTCATATTCTGTTTCGACTATCTTGTTTATTTCATCTAGGTAGATATCACCATTGCCTGCTACTACTTGGTTATTATCGGTTAAACGGTATTGGCCTGCCGCTAGGCTTTCTGTCATTTCAGTATTAGCTTGCAGTTGTTTGCTATCAAACATCAGTAGAGGCAAGCGATAACGCACCTCCGAGTTATCTTCATCTTCGATCAATAAAGCGACTTTTATGAATGCGCCGGGTAAAAACTCACCGCCTCGCTCTGGCGGCAAAATTAAAAATTTAAATTCACTTTGTTCGGGATGCATCCACTGGTTAACAGGAAGATCTACGGTGACTTGATTAGCAGGATTGTATTCCCGAATGGAAGTTGCTCCATTTACATCGACATAATATGCGAGGCCATAAGCACTCAGCTCAAGTTTAAAAACAGGTTTGTTTTGTAACACACTCTCTTCTCCTAAAACTACAGCCCTCAAAAAGACCAAAATAAATAACGTGATAGTTACGGCAAAAGTTTTTCGTTTCTTAAAGATGAACATTATCTAATGTCGCTCCTTGTTTTGACCTGCCTGTATCGAAAATAGTAATCGGCTCTAGCAATACCTTCTCACCACTAACTTTCTTCTCTGATGAAAGCCCTCGACTTATAATACCGTTGCGCCTCCTGCTACTATTTGCTTTGCCTTTACTACTAGCTTCTTCAACCATCACTTTAGCGTGATAGCTATAAACCAACTTCATGCCGCTAAATACCGCTTTACCTGCCATAGAGGGTTGGTTGTTGATTTCAGTAGCATAAGCGGAAAATAACAGGCCAACGCCTTGCGCTCCTTCGGCGCCTTCTGCTTTTATTTCACTGCCAATTTGTACGCTAATAATAAATACTTCTACCTTTGCGTCGGTTACCGCTTTTAGGCTAATGCCTATACCCGCCTCAACTTTGCTTGCATCTGCGCCCTGAGTAGGTAAGCAACGGCCATCGGGTTTAAATTCCCAACCCAGTAGAGAGTCTACTCGCCCATCCATGCTTAGCTCTATCTCTACATTAGCGCTGGCTTTCACTTTGCCGTTGCCGAGTTTTACTCCCTCTTTAGTGGCTTTTCTCGCTTCTAGAATGGGGTCGGCCAGCTTGCCTGGAAATACTCTTTTAATAACGGCGGTAATTACATCACAGCTAAAGCTAAAGCCAATTAGGGGTTCAAATTTCAGGTCTAAATTGCCTTGTAAGCCTACATCGGGGCTGGCCTCCCGTTCAGCGAGCTTGAGCCCTCCACCAATGCTTAATTTAGGAGCGCTAAAGCCTGATTTAAATATTTCATAGCCATGACCGTTTTCGGCTTGCCCAACCAGAGATTTAACTTGTTGGATAATGCTGTTTAGTTGGTTTAAAAAATTTGAAAAACTATTGTTAGCTGAGGCGGTTTCTAGTGACCATTCAGATGCGCCCATTTTTCCTTTTAAGGACGAGGTGACTTCCCACTTGTTTACATAGCCTAGTGTTAAGCGTCCATCCCATTGATAAGGATCATAAGCGTGCACCTCTGCTGAAGATTGTCCAGAGCTACAACCTTGCGCTTTGAGTTGATAGCTTTGATAAGAGTCATACCCGTTGCTTATAGAGCCAATAAAGTCCTTTAAGTTAGCAACGTTTCGCCCACTGCTGGATGGTGCGTTTACCGAAAATTTAAAATTGCTCGCTTTCTTGGTAACGGCTATATCAGGACCGGTGACATTGATGCTTGGACATATTGAGCTGCCATTAGCACAGGAACCTTGTTGTTTCACAGTGATGCTGTCTTTACCTACCACCGCAAACCGCATTTTAGGGTTATCTGCTTGGGGTTTAAGAACATCAAATTCGTAGCCTCTCTTAGAGTGTCCGCAACTAATACTAAAGGCTGTTCGGTGGCATTCTGGTGTGATATCTGCCACTGTTTGAGGATTAAGGCCTGCGCTTGCTAAATTAGGGTATG
The DNA here is from genome assembly GCF_001420915.1 of Agarivorans gilvus. Lineage (NCBI taxonomy): Bacteria > Pseudomonadati > Pseudomonadota > Gammaproteobacteria > Alteromonadales > Alteromonadaceae > Agarivorans > Agarivorans gilvus. Next base: position 3,422,794 of record NZ_CP013021.1, read on the forward strand.
GCTCGGTATTTGGTGCAGTACAGAGTGAGTCTTCAGCATATATGGCAGCGGGGACGCCATCTGTGTATCCTCCACGACCAAGTGAAGTCTCTTCACTTCTTGGGGCCGTTTGTGCCTTAGACGCTTGCGATGCAGAAGTGGCAGCAATGGGAATAGCACCCGTAGCGCTTGTTGGTGGCATAGGCGCAAAATTATTGCCTTTTAGTACTTTTATTTCACCGCTAACCATCGCATTGCTTAGCCAAGCGATTTTTTGTTGTTCACTCTTGTGGTGAGTCATGCAATCGCCAGACAGCTGAAAGTACAGCTTGTTTAAGTCGAATTGATGCCCCAAGTGCGACTGTGGTTTTTCAGTAAGGATTGTGCCCAATGAATATCTATCCGTTGGGTTACCAACTCACCTAGATTCGGCGAATGATTTAGTTGTCTGGGTAGAAATATGAAAGACTGGCCAAAAACATCCACTAACAGTGTTTGATTGAATACAGATTGCTCGATAGGGTTAGTGTTTAAATACATTCTTATCCCCTAAACCGTCCTTAGTTTGAACTGTCCTAGACATGCGACTCCCTGTCTGTTTGGCTGTTTAATATTGACTCCAAAGTCAATAGTGAGGGGATGCTATCAGGCTAGTAATAAGTTAGTCAACATAGATGTCTAAATATGTTTAACACTACTGTAAATGGTTTGCCAAAGCTTTGGGATGAGTGATGATTTTTTGTTTAACCAAGGCATGCTAGAGCTGTTTAAAGACATTGCTAAGCGCCATGCTGAAGGGGCGCTTTAAACTGAATTAAAGACTCGTAGGCTTTTGCGCTTGGGTTTCATTCTTGCCATTGGATTGAGTCGCTCTTCCCATTATTAGCTAACTTTGTAGCATCGGCTATTCTGCTATTTAAGAGCTTTTCAGTAAGGCTCTAGCTTCTTCATCACTCAACTCTTTGCCTACATGCACCACCACCTTATGGGCGCCTGAACTCAAGGCCAATTCTTTGAAAATCCGCTGTTCCACTTCCGATAATCCACCTTCTACCATCGCCATGGGATGAATTAATACTTTGGCACTTTTCTTAAGCAGTGCCTTTGGCTGAAGCTGTTTGATGAGAGTGGCTAGCAGCGGCGCAGCTACTGAAAACTGGCCCACTAACAGCCGCTCGGTGGTAAATGGGCTGGGCGCGCTGAGGGTTTTCCAGCCTTCGTTTAAAGCGAGGTTTTTCGCTGCAAAACGGCGTTGTTTCCTAAATCAGATTGAACTAACTCAGCAGTCGCGGATCTGATCTGTATCTATATCTGTCGGGTCACCAAATATGGGTAAAGCGAAAGGCAACATCACCAACTGGAAGCAGTACAACAGTGCACTGAAGCAACGCGGCTCATTGACCTTCTGGATGGATGAGAAAGCCATAGAACTATGGAATAACACTGAGCGCAGTGGTCGTCGAGGGCGCAGCCAAACTTACAGTGACACCGCTATCGCAACTGCGCTGATGATTAAAGGCGTATTTAAGTTACCACTGCGTGCTCTTGAAGGCTTCATCAACTCATTGTTTCGCCTGCTCAAGGTCGACTTAAAATCTCCCGATTACAGTTGTATAAGCAAGCGAGCAAAGACTGTTGAAGTCAACTATCGCCTACCTAGCCAAGGTCAAGCGGCTCACCTCGTTATCGATGCTACAGGTCTTAAGGTGTTTGGCGAAGGAGAGTGGAAGGTGCGTAAACACGGCGCTGAAAAGCGTCGAGTCTGGCGAAAACTGCATATGGCAGTAGATGCCCAGAGCCATCAGATAGTGAGTGCTGAGGTCTCGATGGACTGGGTTCACGATAGTGAAGTGTTACCCACCTTGTTGAGACCGCTGCGGCGCAAAGTGAAAGCAGTAAGCGCTGATGGTGCCTATGACACACGGCAGAGCTATCAAGAAGTACAACGTAAGAAGGCTGTTGCACTAATCCCTCCACGCAAGAATGCAGGTATGTGGGAAGCGGGTCACCCACGGAACGTTGCAGTAAAAGCCTTGAAGCAAGGTGAGTTGGAAAACTGGAAACGGGACAATGCTTACCATCTTCGTTCACTATCGGAGACGGCGATGTATCGTTTCAAACAACTGCTTAGCGACAAGTTGAGTCTACGTTGTTACAACGCCCAAGTCGGCGAAATCATGGCCGGAGTGTGCGCGTTGAACAAAATGAGCAGGCTAGGTATGCCTGTTCGTCAGCTAGCTGAATAAAGAGGAAAACGCCTTGAGGTTACTGCGTTCGTTGCACTGAATTGATCAACAAGGCCGTTTGGTTATGTAATGAATTAATAGTTTTTTGTAATAATTCATTAATTCGCCCAAAATCTTTGGCTGTTGCAGGATGGCGAATACAGGTGATAATCGAAAGCACAATAAATTCCTTTTTAGTGGCCTTAATTTCCTTTATTTCTTACTAAGGCTAAAGCTTCTTTGACTGAATTCTTATCTAGCATATTAATTAAGGCTAAGTAACTTAGGCCGCCAACAGCAATCTGTACTATTAAATTAAGCGCTAGATTGTGGAAGCTTATTGATTTTACTAAATAAACCATGCATAGCATTCCGGCTCCAGCCAGCACTGGTGGGATGAAGCATTTAATCAACAGATTAAAAGGCGTGCTGAGTATTCGGCTATTACGCCAAGCCACGAGCATATAGCCAAGTGGATAAGCGCATAACCAAGCAAACGCGAGCCCTGTTGCTCCAAAACGCGCACCGATATTTATACTGACAAACATAACAGCAATCATAATACAGAGATTTATTAGCATATGCTTGACGCGCCTCAAGCTTTTTAACGCTGGCCCGAATAGTTCCTCACTGAAGCGTAGCGGCATTATAATCAGCATAATGGCAGTGGGTATAATTGCTCCTTGCCATTTATCGCCAAGTAATAAGGGAATGACGACATCGATTACAGAAGCTAAACCCCAAAAAATCGGTAAGGTAAAGCCAATACACAGGCGTTGTACTTTAAGTACATATTTAGCGATCAGTGTGCCTTGGTCTTGTATTTGCGCATAAGCCGGGAAGGCAACTTGGCGAAGTAGGGGCATTATTTTTTTCTGTGGCGTCAGGGCTACCTGTAAGCCAATGGCATACAGGCCTATCTCTGCTGGCGTCATTAATCTCCCGCCAATTGCCACATCCATATTGGTAAACACATAAAATAACATTGATAGTACAGATAGCAGTATACCGAACCTTAGCATACCTCTAATTTGATCGGTCCTGAAGCTGGGAAAGAAAAGAGTGGGTTTAGTGAGGAATGTTAAAATACAGCGTAGAACGTTGTTAAGTAATTCACCATAAACTAGGGACCATAATCCAAAATCTGAGTAGGCCATTACTAGTGTAACTATGGCGGCGATAATGTTAGAAGTGGCAGCAATCAATGATACTTGTTTAAATTCCATATTTTTCGCCAACAAGGCTGCGGGGATCACCTCAAAGGCTAAAAATAAAAAACACCAAGCGTTAATTTTTAGAACCTCACTGACCGTGTTTGATTGATAGTAAGCAGCAACGGGCTCAGCTAAACCATACTGGATGAGGAAAAAAGCGCTATGACTGAGAATGATTGCTCCAAACATTTGTTTAAGAACTACTTGGTTTAAGTCTTTTCGTTGAATAATAGAAGCGGTAAATAACGAGCTAAGAATAATGATGAAAAAACCAGATAAAACAGCCGACATAGCAACTACGCCATAATCGACCGGGCTTAGGATGCGAATCACCCAAAAGGTTATTGCCCAACGTAGTACTTGAGTAACTATTTTTCCCAGCGCCACCCATTTTAGAGAGCGCATTACTTGATGTTTTATAGCAGTGCTTGGTCTTGTGTTACTCATTTTGCTCTCTCAAAGAGCATTCTTTTTATGAATTGGTTTTTTAAAAGTGTTTTTTTAATTAATTTTTTTGTCTTTGTTTTAATTCTTTTGGGCGTATTTATTAATAATAATAATGTGGCTTTGATGTATAAATGTTTCGGGAATCTTGTTTTTTTATACTTTGAATATTGCATTATTTCTTTATGTAGAGGGTTTTTGCTAAAAATCATATTGGTGATGAATTTGTTTTTATTGTCAAAGTAAGTTGACAGCTTAAATACGCCTGCGTAGAGTTGAAGGTTGCCACTCAACTCTAATGTTAAAAGTGTTCTCATACATTTTGAACATTTTGAGCAGTTATCGGCTTTCTCTTTAGACAAAACACACACATCCAAATATTTATAGCTTTGAGTTAATCTAGAAACTTTTAAGGTTTTTTCCACCCTTGTATATTCACTTCCTACGGACAGCATAGTTAAACTTTCAGTGGCTATTAGTGGTAAAATGAATGCGTCAGCAAAAGCTATGTCGTAAGTTTTTTCGACTTTTAATGCTTCGTAGCTATAAGCGGAAGAATATAGGTAAAACTTAAGGATAGGCTGTAAAAGAAGCGCTACTGAAGCATTACGAAGAGTATGGGTAAGCTGAAAATCTAACTTGCCAGCATAAAAATTTTCTACATTAGAGTTTACTTTAAATAAAGGGAGTTTTAACTCTGAAGCTGCAGATTTTAGTTTGTTAAAGCGTGAATTAAATAATTGTGTCGCCTTATCTTTACCGTGTGATCCGACATTGCTAAAAAGTAAATGTGAAATCTTTAATTGCTTAGGAGCGTTGTTTTGATAATAATCACTAAGGGTGCTATAGGAATCTATCCCTGCCGAGAAACCTGTTGCTACACCTAATGATCCCGTTGGTGTGCTCGTGGTTTTTTTGGCTGTTATAGAGATTTTTTTTAATTTAGGCATAAGGCTGCAAAGAATATTTTGCAGAGGGCCTTTAACGTTAAAAAGTAGCCTTTCCGATAAAGGCCCATGAATAACTATATCTTGCCCTTTAAGCATCGCTGGGATAAGAAGGGCTATAAGTGCAGCATCGCAACTACTGCTTAGTTTCTCGTTATGTTCGGCTTGTAAGTTGAACCATAGTGATGTTGATATTCCATTTTGTTCAATACGAGCTTCGTATTTTAACCCATCGTCTTGGTATAACTTTGGTGCGTAGATTTGCATGTTCATTATTTCCATAACCTCAATCAAGTTTCTGAGCTATATAAATTCCATCAAGTAGCTCTTGATCTGCCTCGCCGATTTTTTATGAGGTGTTTTTTCAACGGTTTTATCCCCGAACTACGATATAAGTCGCCTTTAATCACGGAAATAGAAAAGCCGCTGTATATTAACTATTAATAATTTTTCCGCAATTATTGAGTAATAACCCTTTGGGTTGCTCTGTACGATAGAGATCATGCTCGGTGACCAGTAGCATTAGGTCGGCCCATTGTTCAGCTTGCTTCAAGCTATTTAGTTTAGGGCATTTCCAATTGCTGACATAAGGGTCATGGTAGGCCACATCTACATTAGCTTGCTTAAGTTCCGTTAATATGGCTTCAGCAGGTGTTTCGCGGCAGTCATCTACATTAGGTTTGTAAGCTACACCAAGTAGGGCAACTTTTTTACCTTTAGTTTTAGCGAGTTCGGTTAACACTTTTCTCGCTATATCTATAGGTCGTTGATCATTGATTTTTCTGGCATGGCGAACGAAGTCTCCCGCTTTAGTGTTTTCAACTAAAAACCACGGGTCTATAGGAATACAGTGACCACCAACTCCAGCTCCTGGAGTCAGTATATTTACCCGAGGGTGACGGTTTGCTAGTTGTATGGTTTCAAACACATCAATGCCAATTTCATCTGAAATGGCTGCCAGCTCGTTAGCAAAGGCAATATTGATGTCTCGAGAGGTGTTTTCGACTAATTTCACGCATTCGGCAGTGGTGCAGTTAGTAGAGAAAAACTCACCTTTAACGAAGCTAGAGTATAATCTCTGAGCCAATCTTCCTGCGGATTTTGATGGCGAACCTATAATTCGGTCATTATGCACTAACTCATGAAGTGTTTGCCCCGGAATTGCTCGTTCGGGCAGTGTACGACTTCAACATTTAAGCCCTTATCTCGAAAAATATTACTGACTAATTTTGACGTTCCTGGTGCTATTGTAGACTCGATAATGACTAATTGACCATTTTGAGCAACATCTAGAATACTATCTACTGCACTTAACACGTAACTTAGATCACAGCGCCCTTCTTTGTGTGGCGTAGGGACCGCTATTAAATAAATATCAGAGCTGCTTACTTGGGTACTAGCACGGAAATGTTTAGTAGCAATTACTTTATTGAGCAGTTCGTCTAAGCCTGGTTCGTCAAAAATATTGATGGCTTGGTTAATACTAGCTACTTTATTATGATTTAGATCTACACCAGTTACATTTATTCCAGACTCGGCAATAAGGCAAGAAATAGGTAAGCCCATGTAACCTAAACCAATTACGGTAACACTTAAATCTTGGTTGTCTTGATTGCGTTTTTCTGGATTGGTTACCGAGATTTGTTGGATTGCATCAATAATTTTTTCGGCCACATTACCTTCACCAAATGGGTTTTGCCAATGGTATTCGCTATGGTTTCGCCAAGCTTCTATGGCGGCAAGGGCTTTATCTAAACTTCGACCAACTAATACATTCGCGCCTACTTCGATTGTTTCTGGTCGTTCTGTATTTTCCCTCAAGGTGACACAAGGAATCCGCAACATACAAGCTTCTTCTTGAATCCCCCCGAGTCTGTCATAATTAGAGCGGCATTTTTTTGCAATTGAATAAAGTCTAAGTAACCCAAAGGGGGCGTTAAGATGATTTTTTCATCTAATGTGATAGCATATTCTTCTATTTTTTTTCTTGTTCTTGGGTGAATAGGCCAAACAACTTTTTCTTGGTATTTATTAGCAATATGAGTGACTATATTGACTAAAGAGACCAAGTGGGATTCTACGTCAACGTTAGAAGCTCGGTGGGCTGTTAATAGCAAATAGTTATTAGGCTCAATCGCGAGACTGGATAAAATAGTACTGTTCTTTTCGGCTAAAGGAATGTGCTGGAATAAGGCATCTGAGATAGTATTACCAACCTCGTAAATTTTTTCTTTGGCGATCCCTTCATCGGCTAATACTTTGCTTTGATTTTTTGACACTGAAAAAAGAAAGTCACTCATATGGTCGGTGAGTACTCGATTTGTCTCTTCGGGCATTGACTTATCGTAACTGCGTAAGCCTGCTTCTATATGTCCGACCTTTATATTTAACTTGGAGGCTGCTAATGCACCCGCTAGAACCGTATTAGTATCCCCTTGGACGAGGACCAAGTCAGGCTTCTCTTGTTCTAGGATGGGCTCTATTTTTATCAGAATGTTGCCAGTTTGGTTACTGTGCAAGCCTGAACCAACGTGGAGGTTGTAATTAGGTGTTGGAAGAGATAATTCTTGGAAGAAGATATCGTCCATCTCTGGGGAATAGTGTTGGTTTGAATGGATAATGATAAATGGGATAGCGCGTTGCTGACACACTCTAATGACCGGAGCCATTTTTATAATTTCAGGTCGCGTCCCTACAATAATCGCAATTTTCACTTTATTTCCTTACAGTGAATTTTCCAAGGCATCAGCAAACCAGTGCTTCGCTGCTGTTTGATAATATACTAGACTTTACTCAAAAAAACGATTTGTAACCATAGAGTTTTTTAAGGGACTGAGTTTGTTTATTTTCATGTTGTATGTACACTCGAAGATATGAACTGAATTGATATTTCCATGTTTTTGTTGAGGGATAGCTGTGTCTTGGTAAGATATAGTTTATAAAGGATTATAAAATGAAAGTGTTACATGTGTTGGAGTATTCTCGACCCAATATTAGTGGTTATTCGTCCCGCTCTGACGCCATAATTAAGCACCAGCGAAGAGCTGGCATTGATACTTGTCAGATGACCAGCCAACGTTATCAAGACTTCGAACAGGAGCTTGAACATGCCGACGGCCTCGATTACTACCGAACCCAATCTTCTAAAAGCTTGCTTAGCAAAATTCCGTTAGTTAGTTACATTGACTATATCTTGCATTTATCTAGACGGATTGAATTTGTTGTTGAGCGAGAGCAACCTGAACTCATTCAGGCTCATTCACCAATGTTTAATGGTTTTGCTGCCAGTATTGTGGCACGCAAGTTCAATATTCCAGTAGCCTATGAAGTGAGAGCGTTGTGGGAAGATGCTGCTGTAGATACCGGGAAAGCAAAAGAAGGAGGTGTAAGGTATCGAATTATTCGTGCAGTAGAGCAGATGGTATTTAAACGAGTTAATTCGGTAAGTTGTATCTGCGAAGGGTTGCGTAGCGAGGTCGTGTCTAGGGGAATTGACGCTGGTAAAGTATTTGTTACTCCTAATGCAGTTGACATTGAAAATTTTACACAGTCTTTTGTAAAAGATGGCCAGTTAGAACAAGAACTAGGTTTGGGTGATAAAAAAGTGTTGGCTTTTATTGGTTCTTTTTTTAAGTATGAAGGACTGCAGTTAGCAATAGAGGCGTGTGCGCTATTAAAGCAACAGCGTTCTGATATCCATCTGTTATTAGTGGGGAGCGGAAACGATGAACCAACCTTAAAACGCTTGGTCAAAGAACTTAATATTGATGAAATGGTGACCTTCACCGGCCGAGTGAGTTTTGAGCATGTTCAACGTTATTACAGTCTAGCTGACGTTATGGTATTTCCTCGCGAGAGCATTCGTTTAACAGAATTAGTCACGCCATTAAAACCCTTAGAGTCTATGGCACAAGGAATACCTGTTATAGCTTCGGATATTGGCGGTCATCGAGAGTTAATAGAGCATAATCACAATGGCCTACTGTTTGAACATGGCAATGCGGAAGCGTTGGCTACCACAGTACTAGATTTAATTGATAATTCGAACTTGACTGAAAAGCTGATTTCCAATGGTTTGTCATACGTTAAAAAAACTCGTAATTGGGATAACACTGGAAAAGTATATCTGCCTGTATATCAAACATTGATTTCTGAGCTGACACATGTCAAATAAAGCAAAATTACTAATTGTTACAAACTTATACCCTGTTCCTTGGGCTCCTAATCGTGCTTCATTTAATGCTCAGCAATTTGCTCAATTGGAACAGTATTTTGAAGTGTCTATCCTAGTGTTTGTACCTTGGCTAGAATGGTTGCGACATCGAAAACAATGCCAAACGACGACTTCGTTAAAATATTTACCTTACTTTTATTTACCTAAAGTTGGCCGCAAACTTTATCCATTTTTCCAAGGTTTAGCTTTGAGCTTAAATAGTCGTTGGATAAGAGCTAAAGCTCCCAACATAGTGTTGGCTTCTTGGGGCTATCCTGATGCAGTAGCGGTTATGAGGTTTTTTTCTAAACTCAATCAAACTTGTTTTATAAAGGTGCATGGCACTGATGTGAATGGAAACTTCAAATTTGCAGAGCGTAAACGACAAATGGTGAATGCAATGAAGCAAGCTGAAATGGTGTTTTGCCCCAGTTTGGCTTTAGCGAAACGGCTGCTCGATGAGTCTGTTGACCCCGATAAAGTTGTAACTATCTACAATGGTGTCGATAGAAAGATTTTTTTCCCTGGAGATAAGCGAGCAAATCGTTTGGTATTTGTTGGCAACATCATAAAGACGAAAGGCGTATTGGAATTGTATCAAGCTTTCAAGTTTATCCACCATAAACGGCCTTTATTAACATTAGAATGGGTTGGTGAGGGAAGCTTACGTAAGCAATTGGAAGAGCAAGCAAAGCAAGATGGTTTAGGTAGTAAAGTAATTTTTCATGGGAGCTTACCGTTGATAAAAGTAGCGGATATAGTAAGGCATTCGCTATTACTGATATTACCTAGCTATCAAGAAGGTTTGCCCAACGTGTTGCTAGAAGCGTTTGCTTGTGGAACACCGGTGGTTGCTAGTGCGGTAGGGGGAATTCCTGAAATTGTGAATGATAAAACTGGTGTTTTAATTAATGAAATTTCAGCACCGGCTATTGCTGAAGCTGTTATTTACGCATTGGAACATGATTGGGACTATGCAGCATTAGAGGAATTTGCGAGCTCTTTCGATTGGCAACGTAATGCAAAACAAGTTGCCGATTATTTGAATAAAGCGATTAACTAACCTCTATGATTAATTTCAATAGCTGTCCAAACTCAGCCCATCGAGAAGTGTATGCATCTAATTAAATCTGATTTAAAACAAAAAAAACTTATATTTCAGCAGGATGGAGCAAACGTTAGCATGTTGCGCATATTGATGGCCGATGGCACCAGCGCCAACATTATTTATCGTTGGATGCGCTGGTGCGCTACTCATAACTTGGCTTTAATCGCCTACTTTTTCCAATGGCTGAATAAGTTTATCAATGGCTGTGTGATTGGCAGTGGTGCTGATTTTGGCCCCGGTTTTGTGATTATGCATCCGGTTGGAGTAGTGATTAACTCTAAAGTCAGTGGTGGCTCGAATATTACCGTGGAGAGCGGAGTGGTGATGGGCGATGAAAAGGGCCTATCACCGTGTTTAGGCTCCAATATTTTTGTCGGCACTGGTGCTAAAATTATTGGCCCACTTACGGTGGCTGACCATGTGAAGGTGGGGGCTAACGCGGTGTTAACTAAATCGGCGGAAGAGGGGCAAACCATGTTGGGGATCCCGGCCAAGCCCTATATCCCTAAACCCCAAGCGGAGCAGTAAATGGAATTGTTATTTTGGCTGTCGGTCGCTTTGATTGCTTATAGCTATGCTATTTACCCCTTGGTCTTGTTGATAGTGAGTGGTATTCAACAGGCTATGCGAGATACGCGCTATCTTTGGCGTCGTCGCGAACGTCGCTCAGAGGAAGCCAAGGTATGGCCCAATGTGTCGATTATTATCGCTGCTTACAACGAAGAGCAATGTCTACAGCAAAGGATAGATAACTTGCTGCAGCTTAGTTACCCCAAGGAAAAGCTAACTATTCATATCGGTTCCGACGGCAGTAGCGATGCCACGGCAAGAATTTTAATGGCGGTACAAGCGAGTCATTTTAGAGCGCATATTTTTGAGCAGAATCGCGGCAAAATTAATGTGTTAAACGATTTGGTTGCCTTAACTGACGATTCCATTTTGGTGATGTCAGATGCCAATACTCATTTTGAAACTGACGCCATAGAAAACCTAGTAAAACACTTTGATAGCCCAGAAGTGGGCGCTGTTTGCGGTGAGCTGCACCTCGTTGACTCGGAGTCTGCCGATAACAAAGACGGCATTTACTGGCGTTATGAGCAAATGCTCAAGTTTCATGAGTCGCGCATTGGTGCCTTGCTCGGAGCCAACGGTGCCATCTACGCGATTGCCAAGCCCTATTATCAAACCCTTCCGAGCAATACCATCGTTGATGATTTTATGATCGTGATGAACGTGTCGAAACAGGGCAAGCAGGTGGTGTACGAGCCCAACGCGGTGGCTTATGAAGAAGTCGCCCCTTCGTTACAAGATGAAGAGCAACGACGAGTGAGGATAGGTACGGGGAATTACCAAGCGTTTACTCGCTGCTTGTGGGCCTTAAATCCCTTACGCGGGGCGCGTTGTTTTGCGTATCTCAGCCATAAAGTGCTGCGCTGGTTCACTCCTCATTGCATGTTAGTGGCACTGTTAAGTAACCTATTGCTAGCGGCTCAGCCTGCCTATGCGGGTTTATTGCTAATTCAGTTGTTGGCCTATGGATTGGCGATGTGGGGTAAGCGTAAGAGTTCTCGAGGAGAAAGCCTGCCAGGTAGTTTGGCTTTTCTTACTTTTTTTGTATCGATGAATGTGGCGCTGTTTAAGGGCTTTTATTCATTTTTATTTAAAAATGTGCAAGGCACATGGCAAAGGACGTCACGGTGACAATAATTTTAGCCTTGGTTGTAGTACTGCTGCTAAGTCTAGCAGCAGTAGCCCTTATTATTCGTAAAAAGCAGATGCACCTATGGTTGCCACATTATTTGCAGCGCAAGTTTAGCCCAAGGGCTAAGCATCAAGGTCCCACTCATATTCTGTTTTGTTTTGTTGATCATTACGAACCGCAATGGGGTAAAAACATTAGCCTTGAGCAGGAACGGGCTAGGGTTGACCGCTGGTTTAACGACTATCCGCAAGTGGCCGGAAAACACCAAGACGCCGATGGCTGCTTTCCTAAGCATTCGTTCTTTTATCCGGAAGAAGAATACCGTTATGAGCACTTGGCTAAAATCGCTGATTTATGTGCTCGAGGCTTTGGTGAGATAGAAGTTCACCTGCACCACGAAGACGATACCAGTGACAATCTACGTAAAACCTTAGAAGGTTTTACCGAATTGCTGCATGAGAAGCATGGTGCATTTGTGCGCGATGAGCAAAGCGGTAAGCTGCAGTACGCTTTTATTCATGGCAACTGGACCTTAGATAATTCTCATCCTGAAGGCAAACTATGTGGGGTTAATGATGAGCTGATAGTGCTTAAAGAAACCGGGTGTTTTGTTGATTATACCTTCCCTTCGGCGCCGAGTATCACCCAGCCCGCTACGGTTAACTCTATTTATTACGCTAAAGACGATCCCGATGCACCTAAGTCTCACAACCGTGGCCAAATGGTAAAAGTGGGTGGCCAAGCATGGGGAGATTTAATGTTAATCAATGGGCCATTGGATCTAAATTGGAAGGTGCGCAAGAAAGGTATTTTCCCACAAATTGAGAATGCCGATGTACGTAGCAGCATGCCGCCTAGTGAAAGCCGCATCGATCTTTGGGTTAAGGCCAATATTCATGTACAAGGGCGGCCCGAGTGGCGCTTTATTAAGGTTCATACCCACGGTACTCAAGAAGCCGACATGCCGACCTTACTGGGTCAACCTTTTGAGCAAATGTGTGATTATTTGGAAAGCAAATATAACGATGGTGAGAACTACGTACTGCATTACGTATCGGCGCGTGAGATGTACAACATTGCCAAGGCTGCAGAGGCGGGTGAAAGCGGTAACCCAAACCAATATCGAGATTATATTGTAGGTTCACCGAGGTACAAAAGATATGAACCTAATGAGTAACTTCCGGGGGAGGCTAAAGCAGTACTTTACTTTTAAAGATTCGGTGTCTAAGCGATATGGTAATGGTCTGTATGTGTTTAATTATCATCGTATAGGTAACCCAGCTGATACAGAGTATGACCCAAACGTGTTTAGTTGTAGCGTAGATAATTTTGAGCAGCATTTAAGGTTTTACAAGTCTAATTTTTGCATGCTTGACGAAAATACATTACTCGAATTGTTTCGCGATAAATCTTACTTTGATAAGCCGTATGCGTTGATTACCTTTGATGATGGTTATGTGGACTGTTTTGATTATGCATTTCCTTTGTTGCTAAAACATAATTTGTCAGCTGTATTCTTTATTGTGACTGATTTTGTTGATGGGCGAGAACTTGCCTGGTGGGATAAAGTTGCTTATTTGTTGAAAAACACAACAGTTAAGCAAGTTCAGTTACCACACTGGAGTAAATCTTATCCTATAGTGCGGAGCAACATTGCCAAATCAATCAAAGGCATTCTTAAGGCCTTTAAGGATGATTCAAGCTTATCCATTAAAGATAAAGTCAGTTTTCTAGAACAAGCGTGTAATGTGGATTTGCCGCAAAAAGTAAGCTTGTACCTATCATGGCATCAAATTGAAGAAATGTTAACAGCGGGAATGGGAATTGGTTCTCATACATTAAGCCACCCCATTCTTTCGCATTTGTCGGATCTCGAACAGATGGAAGAATTGGCTAGCTCAAAAGTTAAACTATCTAAGGCCTTGGGTCAAACCCCAACTTTATTTTCGTATCCAGTAGGTAAAGCGGGAACGTATAACTCCGTATCTGAAGACTTAGTTAATAAATTGGATTACCAGCTAGCATTTGCTTTCAAGGGCGGGGTAAATACTCAGTTGGATATGTCTTTGCGATATAACATTGATAGAGTATCTGTTGATGGAGATAAATCAGTAGAAGAGTTAGCCCGTTTTATTTTTAAGGTGATTTGATACTAGTGAGCGAGGATTAGTAGATGAAAAATAGTGTATTGGGAGTGTTATTGCTTCTATTGTCGTTACCCAGTGTTGCAGTAATTTTGCCTTGGGAGCAGAGTGGAATGAGTAGAGATTCACCAAATTGGGCTAAGATCGAGCAGTCAAATGGCACTATTTGGGTTGTAAATGGTAGCTATAAAGGGACAGTGGAGACGGGCAGCTATGAATCTCCTTTTTCAACAATTAATAGTGCCTTAAAAAAAGCAAGACCTGGTGATGAAATTTGGATCGAACCGGGAATCTATGAAGAGCATGTTAGAATAAGAACCCCTAGAATTACTCTTCGCTCTACCGAGTTACATCAAGCCAAAATAACCCAACCTATTAATAATAAAAAGCAGCAGCAAACAATAAGAATTGACTATACAGCTTCGGGGACTAGATTGATTGACTTAGATATAAGTGGCGGCTATTTTTATGCTATATCTATGCATGTCAGTTGGAAGGGGGGTGGCAAGATGGTGTTTCTAAAGTCATTTTGTCTCGTAATTTAATACACGGAAGCGGCAGGGACGCAATAAAAATTAATCCTTATGTATGGGATGTATTAATAGAACGAAATCATATCTTTAATAGTGGCCTAAGAGATCCAAAGAATGCCGAAGGTATAGATGCTGTGAATGCCCATGGTATAACTATTCAAGATAATTACTTCCAAAATACAGCTACTAACTCCGTTTATGTTAAAGGTGGATCATCAGATGTTCTAATTCAACGAAACTTTGTTGTTAATGCTGGTGTTGCAGGTATATTAGCTGGCTTTGACACAAGTCCTGAGTTTTTTGATAAAAAAAGAAACCCTAAAATGTTTGAAGCAAGAAATGTACGAATTGAAAATAATGTTGTTATTGGTAGTAATGGGGCAGGAATAGGTGTTTACTCAGGTGAGAATATTAATATTAATAATAACACAGTATTAAATGCAGCAAAGAGTTATCATTCTCCTATTTATTTTGGCTTAAGCTTTCAAGATAAAGATCCTGAGGCTAAACGCTCTCCTAGCCGAAATGTATCGATATATAACAATATTTTTTCAACCATTAGGGATGATGATGTGGTCTTTGAAATAAGGTATTTACATCATCCAGAGCTAGGCCCCTTGTCTTCCTTAGTTGACTCTATCTCCTCCGATAATAATATATACATTTCTAAAGGGGGTGATATTTATTTTAATGATATGAGAGAGGGGGGGGGGCTAAATTTACTGGGCTAAATGAGTGGCGTAAACATTGTGACTGTGACTTTAACTCCGAAAAGGGATTGGTAGATGTTGAAATATCAAACGTTAAAGACATTCCATTTTTTAACAAATTATCTAATACTGGATTTTCTCCAAAGCTTGACTTTTATCAGAATGAAAGGACCACTAAAACTTCGGTTGGCGCTATAGATATCCCATTAACATCTAATTTAAAATAACATTATGAAAGTAGTTCACTTAGTTAGTAGCCTAAATTTAGGTGGTGCTGAACGTTTAGTTTATAACCTAGCTTTAGAGCAACAGAAACTCGGTATAGATGTAACGGTGATGTCATCAGGGAAAAAAAGTGACACATTTTATTCCATGTTACAGGCTCACAATATTGATGTCGTGCTTATCGAAGGGGCATTTTTACAAAGATTGTTGTTTGCCTTTAGACTGTTACGCAAGTTTAATATTGTTCATTTTCATTCTATCCCTCTAGTAAGAAGTTTGTCACCGATAATTCCTTGTTTAGTGAGCCAAAAAGTTATTTTTACCGTTCATGGAGAAACCTCTCCTAAAGCGCTAGGGATGAGGCTGTCTTTAGCATTCTCTCGTTTGTTTATGTTTAAAGTTCTTGCTGTGTCTGAAGCAATTAGACACTCTCTTAAGGACCGTTTTAATTACCCTGTTGATAGCATAGGGTTGATTGCTAATGGTGTGCCAATTGCTAAGGAAATTAAACCTTTCTTTAATACGCGCCCCTTAAGATTGGGTTTTGTTGGACGCTTGATTCCCTTAAAAAATGTACCCATGATAATCGAAGCCTTGTCAATATTAGACCACTCTTCTGTAGAATTAAATATTTTTGGCGATGGAGAGTGTAGAGGTGATTTGGAATGTTTGGCTTCAAAAAAAGGTGTGAATACAATATTTCATGGGAATGAGCCAAATCAAGAAAAAATATATAGAACGTTTGATTTACTCATTATCAGTTCTAATACAGAAGGGTTACCAATGGTGTTGCTTGAGTCTATGTCAAGAGGTATACCTGTGGTTTCAACTAATGTTGGTGCGATCTCTACAGTAGTGAAGCATAAAAAGAATGGATATTTAATAGAAGTTGGAGACGAGGCTAGCTTATCTAAGATTATTAGGGCGCTTCTTTTGAGTCCTGAAGTGCTAAGTTCTTGGAAAAAAGCGTCTTATGATTTAGTTCAGCAAGAGTATTCTATTGAAAAAATTGCCAAACGTTATTTGGAATTATATAAATAACCTGAGTTCGATTTAAGCCATCGCCATTAGCCCCGTTTTTTCGGTGTTGTTGATGTTTAGTAATGGCTTTTCTGGTTTTAGACAATACAATGAGGTCTCCCTGCAAGTTCAACGTAAAGCTATGTAAGTTTCGGTGACGAGAATGCTCTATCTGAGATATGTTTTTCAGTTGGTCATTGATTGTCTCGATGATGAATCTTTTCGACAGCATGGATCTATCCCAAGTAGTCAGAATTTTAGCCTTCGTGTTTTTGCGGTGAGTAGTTATTAGGGTAATGCTATCCTTTTTTAGTTCTGCTTAGCGCACTACTGATATAGCCTTTATCAGCATAGAGCCAGTCAAGTAACCCTTTCGATAACTCAAGCACCGGCTTTCTATCACCGTTATCAGCTTAGTCACAACAATATCACGAGGTGATTGGTGATGATGTGAAGCTTAACACTATAGAACGAGCCCATGGTCCCTTTCGCTCTCGCTGCAGTTCCTTTGAACACTTTATGTTTTGGTATACGCAGGTTATGGCAGACTTTAATACTTGTTGAATCAATGAATTAAACGCCTGTAGGTTCACCTTTTACGTGAGTAAAGAAAGAGCTCAATGGAACAAGTACCGACGGTATAATCTCCAAAAAGCGGGTATAGCTAAGCAGCGTTGGGAACTCATTTTTGTAGTAACGGTGAATAATACCAAGATAAAAGTTCTTAAAGTCACGTTGGTGCGACATATGGAAAGTAATCATGATGGTCATTGCTTCGCTTTCAGACATTCGGCTTTTGCGATTACGTTTACGCTTTTCAGTGTCAATTTTCAGTTTTCGCCACTGAGGTAGAAAAGTCTTACAAAAGTCGTCGACATGGCAGAATCGCTTAGTTAACTTTTTCATAGCTGGTTCCTTTGCGATGATTTCCTTTTTAGTCAAAAGACCTGATCGCGGAACCAGCTTTTAGTTCTCATTTATTTCCATCCCGAGTTCAGGTTAAATAGGCTTTAATTTAGTGCTAAGTTGTTGAACTGCGAGTTAATCTGTTTACGTATCTCTTCTTTTGTTAGCTCACAATCTTTTTTTATGCATAGGGCGCTTATGGCCAAAATAGCTGTACTGCGATTCCCATGCATTATATCGATCAGTTTTTGCCTTTTTAGAGCACTTTTTTGTGATCGTAATCCGCTGTTGCTAGCGTAGCTATAGCCTAATAATCCGGGATGATTACTTATAGAGCGGAAGAAAACAAAGTTTATCGCTTGCTCTTTCTCTACCCTGTAAATATGTAAATTTTCGGGTACCACGTTATTGAAATAATATGAAGCCTTGTTATCTAAGCCTAAGCCACTGAAGCGATATAACCATAACTGTAACTGTAATTGTTCAGCTTGGAGCTGGTATTGCTCTAGGCTTTGATATTTATCTATTAATAGCGGCGGATGTAAGCTGCTATTTATAGGTCCGGAAGCTTGATTTAACTTGTCTGCATCCAAGTTGGGCCAATCGATCATGCTGGGCGAGAAAATAGCTAATGCCAGCACTACAAATGCCAGCGAACGAGGCGCTGGCAGTGTTGAGGAAGGGGGGGGCTAGGTTCTGGCTTTTTAGGTAGGTCGCTAAGCTTGGCGCCTACATAGAAAGCTAAAATTAAATAAGGAATATACAAATACCAGCCTAGATCGTTATGGTCGTGGATGATATCGCTTTGCATTTGGGTTTGGTGGCCAATCAAAATAATCATGATGATGCGCACCCAGTTAACAATTAGAGCGCCAATTAGCCCGGCGACTAAAAACAGCGCCGCTTTCTTTACATTGCGAATATTGAAGTAAATATACAGCAAGCAAAGAAACAGTGAGGTAATAAAATACCGTAAGCCACTGCAGCCATTAGCTATCTCAAATTGGCCTGAGGGAATAGATACCACATTACCTTCAAAATAGCTGGGGATGCTGGTGTAGGACATCACCAGTTCTACCATGCTAGTGGATAGTTGCTGTAAGGGGGGAGATAGTATTCCCCAGATAGGGGTGGCAAATATCATCACCAAAGAATAAACATAGAGGCTGAATCTATGCTTGAAGATACTCAGTAAACTAAACAGTAAAATAAACGGCAGCAGCGCCCGTGCAGGAAGGCTGAATTGGGCTAAATAAAACAGTAACTCTAAGGCGAGACTAATAATCAGCAAGCCTAGCCATATACTCGAGGCTTGGCGAAATTGCAGTTGCTTACGGCAGTCGTAAAGCACATAAATTGCTACCAAAGGGATTAAAAACGCATGAGAGTATGTGCCGTCATCAAAGCTATATCTCCAAATATCTAATACCACTGGCCAAAATAAGCCGAGCAGAATGGCTGTGAGTAAAATCGCCACCGCCATTTCGATGAAGCCGCTATGGGCTTTGCTTTGTTCTTCAGTGGTAGACGGCGATTCCAAGGATTAGCGTCCTTTGCCAAATAAGATAATTTCAGCCGTGCGTACCAGTATCAGTAGGTCGAGTAAGAAGCTACGGTGTTTAATATAATACAGGTCAAACTTGAGCTTTTCTAAGGCGTCGGCTTCGGTACTGCCATAAGGGTATTTAAGTTGTGCCCAGCCGGTTAACCCCGGTTTCACGTTATGGCGCTGGTTGTAATAAGGTATCGATAGCACTAACTCTTTTACAAACGCAGGACGCTCAGGTCTTGGGCCAACAAAGCCCATATCGCCAACCAATACGTTATAAATTTGTGGTAGTTCGTCAACCCGGTATTTACGTATAAAGTTACCCACCCGAGTGACTCGAGGGTCTTTCTCTTGAGCCCATTTAGCGCCATCTTTCTCGGCATCGGTGCGCATCGAGCGAAACTTGTAAATATTAAAAGGCTGGCCGTTTAAACCAATACGCTCTTGGGAATACAGTACTGGCGCTTTAATGCCTTCCTCAAGTTTAATCATCAGCACGGTGATCAACATTAGTGGCCAAGTAAGAAATAATACGATTAGCCCCAAGAAGGTGTTGCATATCCAGTCTAATGAACTTCTTAAATAGTTGGTGGAATGGAAACCGTTACTGTAAATCACCCAAGAAGGGTAAATCAGGTTGACCGCTATTTGGCCTGATTCTCGCTCGATGAAGTCGATAATATCGGTAATTTCTACGCCGCGTAACTTACATAAAAATAAGCTATCTACCGGGAGGTTAGCACGTCGTTCATCGGCGGCGATGACGATTTCTTCAACCCCGTGAGTGAGAACAAAAGACTCCAAGGGTTGATCGAGTTCGATGATGGTTTCACGTTTGATGCCATCTTCAGAGTCGCCCTGCATTCTTACAAATCCGGCCATTTCAAAACTAACGCGGTCTGATTTGCGGCGCATTCGTTTTTCAATGATGCTGGCGCGCTCTCCGGCCCCCAATACTAAAATGCGTTTACGCCCCAGATGTTCGTAACGCATTTTTAAGGCAAAGTAACGAATGGTGGTTAAGCCGATTATCACCGTGGCATAGAGAACTTCTCTAAAGTTACCGGGAAATACGTTGAGAGGGGTTAATACGTAAACCACAGAAGAGATAAAGTAGCCTAGGGCAACACTCACCAGTAAACGACGTATTACCCCACGAAAGGTTTCACGGATTTTCTGGTTATACAAGCCAACTGACAATATTGACAGCTGTATGGGGAAAATAAATAGTGCACAGTGCAGCAGTAAGATGCCTTCGCCATAATTGGGAATATTTTTGAAGCCAGTGAAACGAAGTAATTCCACGCCAATCACAAATATACCAACAAGCAATAAAAACTCGGCAAGAATGACCGCTCTACTACCAGGATCTAGATTGTGAAATTTCGAACCAGCCACGCTTCTTCCTTGAAACAGATTGTTAAATTCTAATGTAAGGCCCCCAAGTATAGCGAGATTTCAGGTCGGTGACACTAAAAATGCAAGTAACTTGCGCCGTTCTAGTAAAGCTTCAGAATGTTACTTTACTATTACATTTCTGTCACACTGAAGATAAATGTCAATATATTTAAACTATTTAGCCCCAGAGATTTACAACATGCGCGCAAGCGCACTATCATGGGAAAAAGGACTAGTGAAATCAATCTTGTTTGGTGAACTTACAGCGTAATGGACAGTGCTATGAAAAAACTTAATACAGTGGTAATTAAATTACTCTCGGTTATGGCGATAGGGCTTTTCCTTACCGCGTGCTCAAATTCTTTATCAACCTTACCCAGCGCGTCAATACATCCTTCGTTGACGAAAAATCCTGCCGATTACCAATATTTAATTGGTCCCGGTGATCAGCTGAATATCTTTGTTTGGCGTAACCCTGAGATATCAGGCACCTTTTTAGTGAGACCCGACGGTATGGTTTCAACCTCTTTGGTTGAGGATCTAAAAGTATCAGGGAAAACACCGACCCAGCTAGCGCGCTTAATCGAATCAGAATTAGCTGAGTTTATCCGTGATCCCATTGTTACCGTTACGGTTGCTGGTTTTGTTGGCCCCTTCAGCGAACAAGTTAGGGTTATTGGTGAAGCCTTTGAACCACAAGCGATTAACTACCGAGAAGATATGACCCTGTTGGACGTAATGATTCAAGTTGGAGGCTTAACTGAATATGCCGATGGCGATAATGCGCGTCTAGTTCGTGTGGTTGGTGGAGAGCAACGTTCTTATAAAATTTTAGTAGGAAAGTTAATTCAAGACGGTGAGATTGAAGCCAATGTGGATGTTCTTCCTGGTGATATTATCATTATCCCAGAAGCCTGGTTTTAGTCGGAGTACTGAGTTAAATGCAAGAGTTAATTGAGGATTTTCTGCAGTACCTCCGCGGAATATGGTTAAAGCGCCGTTATATATTGCTTGCCCTGTGGATTATTTGCCCGATTGGTTGGATTGCAGTGACCCTGCTACCCAACCAATATACAGCCGAAGCGCGTGTCTATGCCGATACGCGTTCTTTATTGCAGCCCTTATTAAAGGGCTTAGCTATTCAGACTGACCCGGGTCAGGAATTAGCGATGATGGAGAAAACGCTATTAAGCCGGGGCAATTTAGAAAGGATAGCACGCGCCAGTGATGCTGATATAAGGGTCAATAGCAGTGCTGAGTACGATGAGTTGCTGGACGACCTGAAAGAGACTATCGAAATCGACAAAACTCGCCGAGAAAATCTCTACACCATTACTTTTAGTGGTGATCCCCCACAATATGTGCGTGACGTAGTGCAGGCAGCCCTTGATGTATTTGTAGAAAATACCCTAGGGGAGAAGCGGCAAGATACCGATACGGCCAATTCTTTTATTAATCAGCAAATACAAGAATATGAAGCGCGCCTCATTGAGGCGGAAAAACGCCTAGCCTCATTTAAACAAGAGTATACGGAGTTTCTTCCGGGCAAAGAAACCACTTACTACAGTAATTTAGAAGCGGTTAAAAAACAGCTAGAGGAAACTCGTCTACAGCTTAGCGAGGCCCAGACAAAACTTACCTCGGCGCGAGCCCAACTAGCCAGTGAAGAAGCGCTAGCGTCCCAGCAAACGGCAAAGGTCAGAACCGAGTTTGATGATCGTATTCTGGCTATGCAAACTCGCTTAGATGATTTGTTGCTACGTTATACCGAACGTCATCCCGATGTGATTGAGATGAAGCGTCAAATCGCTTCGCTACAACGACAAAAAGACAACGCTATTGTTAACGCTAAAACACCAGCCGCGATAGCCTCTGAGTCGGTGATTTATCAAGATTTAAAAATAACGGTCAGTCAACTAGAGAATGAAGTGGCCTCACTTAAGGTGCGAGAGCAACGCCACCAAGAAAAAGTTGAAAGCCTAGAACAGCGCTTGCGCCAAGTACCTGATGTGGAAGCTAAATTAACAGGCTTAAACCGTAACTACGAGATTACTAAATCAAAATATGAAGATTTACTGTCACGTAGAGAAAGTGCCTTAATATCTGAAAGTGCCGGTAAAACCACTGATGATATTAAATTCAGGGTGATAGATGCACCTCGAGTTCCGCTTGAGCCTTCTGGGCCTAAACGACCGCTATTTATTGCTGGTGTGTTGATTTTGGCTCTGGGTATTGGGGTGGGCTTGTCGTTTGTCTTTAGCCAAATTAATCCTGCGGTTTCCAGCGTTCAACAGCTATATCAGCAAACCGGCTTTCCAGTTTTTGGTGTGGTATCTGCTACTCAAAGCTCGGGCTTAGCCAAAATAGAGAAGCGAAAAATGCGGGTATTTGTATTGTCAAATGCCGTGTTGTTGTGTGGCTTTATTGGCTTCATGGTGATTAACTTGTTACCCAATTTACACAGTAAGATTATTTTAGGCTTAGGTGGATTGTTATGAGTACGATTGAAAAAGCCATGGGCAAGCTTGCTCAGCAAGCACAGGCAAAAGAGAAGCCACCTGAGAGCGCAGTGGAAGATCAGCAAGTGGCGGCCGCTAATTTCTCTGCTAATGCCTCAGTTAAAGATAAGCCGGTTTTGCAAATTGATTCAGCGGTGTTGAAGCGTTTGGGCATGTTGTCGGATATTCGCTCTCGAGAGACTCGAGTATTGAGCGATGAATACCGTGGTATTAAACGTAAGTTATTGAAAAATGCCTTTGAGCCGGGGTTGATTCCACAAAATAAAAGCAACCTTATCATGGTGACGAGTGCTAATCCCGGTGAGGGTAAAACCTTTACGTCGATTAACTTAGCATTGAGTCTTGCCTTAGAAAAAGACAAAACCGTATTGTTAATTGATTCAGATGTGCTCAAGCCAACGGTGAGTAAAACCTTGGGCATTGGCCAGCACATGGGCTTAATGGAATATTTATTAGGCCAAACTGATGATGTGGCTGATGTTATTTATCATACCAACATTCCAAATCTACGTATTATGCCAGCGGGTATGCCCCACCATTTAAGCAATGAATTGTTGGCCAGCGAAAAAATGCGGTCGCTAACAGAAGAGCTTAATAGTCGTTATTCTGACCGGGTGGTATTGTTTGATAGCCCTCCCGTGTTAGGAGTTAATGAAACCGTAGTTTTGTCCAACTTTGTTGGTCAGGCGGTGGTGGTGGTCGAACAAGATAAAACTAAATTGGCAGCAGTTAAATCGGCGGTATTGCAGTTTAGTGAAGAGTTAGCAATCGGTTATGTAATGAATAAAGCGGTGCACGGAAAAACAGGAACCTATGGATATGGCTACGGATATGGCTACGGATATGAGGAAGAACGCAGCGCCTAGGTTTTTTATTGCGCTTGTTATTGCTGGTGGATGTGTTTTATCGGCCCGGGCTGCTGAGGTGGAGTTTAGCCCGGAAGTAGATATAGAAGCAATTTATACGGATAACGCCGAACTTACAGAGGTTAACAAAGAATCTGGTGAAATAGGGATTATTTCCGCTGGGTTTTCCACTGAGGTTCTGGGTAAGGATGGAGAACTTGCTTTAGATTATCTTGCTCGCCAAACTTACCATTCATACAATTCTGATAAAAATAAGCTTTACCACGAGCTTGATTTCCTCGCCGACAAAAAGCTAGGACGCTCTGGCTTTAGCGCAGATGTCACGGCGAGCATGGAGATCCTCCCTGCCGATGTAAGCAATAATGCCATTACTGATGTTGTGGCTGGAGACCTTATTCAAGGCAGTGAATTGGGTGTGGGTTTTGCTTATCAATCAAACCCTCGTAAGTGGATCGATCTGAATGCGCGCGTCTCAGCAAGTTTGTATCGCTATGAAGATGAACGAGGCAATAACAATGACTACGATGCTTCATTGGTGTTTAAAAATGGTCGCAGAGTTAAGCAAGTATTTTGGTTAGTTGATTCTAGTTATATTCGCCGAGAAGCTCGTGGTAATACTCAAGAGACCGAAAGCGTTCGCTATAAGGGGGAGCTGGGTCTACAACAGCGAGCCGGATTTAGCCCTTTTATTCGTTATTACGCCGAAAGCTACTTAGAAGGGATCAGCTCTTCTGCTAAGTTTGGCGAGTCGGAAAGTTGGGGGCCAGCACTACGTTATTTTCGCAGCAAGCTGAGCTACCTCGAGGTGAGTTATAACTTTTCCTTAGATAAAGAGAAAAACGACGACTATGTAGGGGCGGCCATTAATTTAGAGCCCAATCGTCGAACTAAATTTTTCTTCGAATACAGTAAGCGCTTTTATGGTGATGCCTATGAGTTTATTTTCGCTCATCAAAAGCGCCGAATTAGCACCGATATTAGTTACCAAGAAGAGCCGACCAGCTTTGACCGCCGTTTCTTCGTTGAAGGCGATAACGTCGAAGAACAAAAGCTGGATAAAACCTTTCGCTGGAATACGCGTTTAGATTTACGTCGTTCTGCACTTGATTTCGAGTTGCGCCATCAAACGCGTGAAGGCTTAAGAGATACTACGGATTTTATTAAAGACACCACCTACGGCGGTGGCCTTAGTTATGATCACAAATTGTCGCGTAAGTTGAGTTTGGCTTTGGCTTTTGATTATGACCACTATACTTTTGACCAACTTAATGGCGTGGAACAAATCGACAAATATAGTCGCTACGACTTGTCTTTAGAGCAAGATCTTATGGAAGGCTTCTTTTTAACTTATCGTTATCAATTTACTCATCGTAGCTCAAATGTTGCTGGGCGCACTTATGATGAAAACCGAGTTTCAATTAACGCTACTAAGCAGTTTTAAATATGTATGAGTCTTTTTTTGGGCTAAGTGATAAGCCATTCAAACTTAGCCCTGATCCCAAGTTCTTTTTTGCCAGCCCCCACCATGATCGCGCGGTATCTTATTTGCGCTACGGTTTATCCCAAGGGGAAGGTTTTATTGTTGTCACCGGGCCGATAGGCACCGGAAAAACCACCATCGCCAGAAGTTTGTTGGCCTCGGTGGATGACTCTATTGTTGCAGCCCAGATTGCCACCACTAAATTGGCTCCCGATGAGTTAGTTCGTCTAGTGGCAGCGCAATTTAATATTGATGTTGAAGGGCTTAATAAGGCAGAAATTTTAAAACGATTCGAGCAATACTTATTAACTTTAAACCAACAGGGAAAGCGTGCTCTTTTAGTGGTGGATGAGGCGCAAAACCTTCCCGCTGAAACGGTAGAAGAGCTGCGTATGTTGTCGAATTTTCAGCTCAATGATAAACCGCTATTTCAAAGCTTTTTGTTAGGTCAAGAAGAGTTAAAGCCGATTATCGAGTTGCCAGAAATGGAGCAATTTCGGCAGCGAATTATTGCCTCTTGTCATCTTAAACCCTTCGATGCCGAGCAAACCCAAGGTTATATCATCCACCGTTTAAAACAGGTGGGCTGGCAAGATAATCCCAAGCTAGAAGATGATATTTTTGAGCAAATCGCCGACTTCACCAAAGGTATACCGCGGAAGATTAATATTTTCGCCGACCGTTTGTTTTTATACGCCTTCCTAGAAGATTTACATACTATCACTCAAGCAGACGTGGCGGCGGTGATCGAGGAAATGGGCGGAGAACTTTCTGGTTCATTGCAGGGTACGCCCGAGCAGCAAGGTGTGAGTGACTTAGACGCCGTGCTGGGGCGCCAATACGATGCCCTACCCAGTGGGGCATCACCGCTCAGTGACAGTCATATAAAAGCGGCCTTGCTCGATGTCTCGGGTTATCTGGAAGAAGTGGTATTGCGTAAAATTAAAATTATCCGCTATCTGGATAAAATGATTGAGAAGAAGCGCAAAGAGATCGTCGAGATGGGTGATAATAGCTAGCAGCACGCTTTGCCTCTGTGCTAGCTACTGAGTCAAAAATGGAACAAAGTCTTTGAGCATGATTGTTGGTTTTCTAGGCTACAGTGTCGCAGCCGTATTTTACTTGTTGTTTAGTTTGTTGCTGCTAACCACCAAACAAAGTGGTTTTCAGCGTCAGGCTTTAAGTTTGTCGGTGTTTTTCACTTTATTGTGGGCTTTGGCGGCGGCCTTACAGATCTGGTTTGCCATGCCCTTAGTCTTTCTCTATGCCGTGGAAACCCTGCGTAATGGTTTATGGTTTCTGTTGCTCTATGCCACCCTAGTCCCGCATTTTGAATTTAGCCAGTTAGTTCATGGACCGTGGCGTAAAAAAGGCATTTTGCTTGGTTTACTGCTGACCGCCATTTTACAGCTGGGGGTGGGCTTTAGTGGTTTTAACCTAAATACCCTATGGTTAGTATCTCAATTAGCGCAGGCGATAATAGGTTTATGGCTGATTGAACAGTTGTATCGGCGTATTGAGCTT
Organism: Agarivorans gilvus; assembly: GCF_001420915.1. Taxonomy (NCBI): domain Bacteria; kingdom Pseudomonadati; phylum Pseudomonadota; class Gammaproteobacteria; order Alteromonadales; family Alteromonadaceae; genus Agarivorans; species Agarivorans gilvus. Next base: position 3,449,500 of record NZ_CP013021.1, read on the forward strand.
AACGCTCGCGATGCCATTAAGCCTATGTGTTTAGGTTTGGGCGCTGTGTTTGCCTTTGATTTCTCGCTTTATGCCAATGCTTTAATCACTTCTGGTATTTCTTTTGATTTCTGGAGCTTGCGTGGTTTTGTGGCTTTAGTTGCCGCGCCTTTAGTATTGCTCAGTGCTCGGCGAGTGAAGCGCTGGTCAACTAAAATCTACGTATCGCGGGATGTGATTTACCACAGTACGCTATTGTTAGTGGCTGGGGCTTACTTGTTGGTGATGTCCTTAGTGGGTTATTACATACGCTATGCCGGTGGCGATTGGGGGAGCATGGCGCAAAGCGGTTTCTTCGCCTTAAGTGTGCTGGTATTAGTCAGCTTGTTTTTGTCGGAACGTTTACGCAAGCGACTTAAAGTACAAATCACCAAGCACTTCTTTGCCAATAAGTACGAATATCGTGAAGAGTGGATGAAGTTTGCAGCGGTGCTAGAAAGTCAGCAAGGCTCTCCTTATAGCATCGCATTAAAAGCGATTAATCAGCCTTTCGATTGCCAATACGCCTGCTTAGCGGTGACCGAAAACGGTCGTATGGTGGTAAAAAATACCTACAATATTCGTGACGATGATCCGCAAGCCTTACTTTGCCTCGAACTGTTTGGTCAACAAGCGATAGAGCATCAATGGATTGTTGATATTGAAGAATTAAAACAAGACAGCAGTGTATTGCCGTTTAAGGTGCATACCAACAGCCTGCATAATATAAACAAGTTTAGTTATGTGATACCTATGAGTACCGATGCGGGGTTTAAAGGGCTTATCTTACTATCTGCGCCTACCGCCATTCATAGCGTTAACTGGGAAGACCGAGACTTAATGCGCGCGATTAGTCGCCAACTAGCGGTGTTTTTAAATCTTCATCGTTCAAATTTGGCCTTGGCAGAGAGTCAGCAGTTCGATACCTTTAATCGTATGTCTGCATATTTAGTGCACGACTTGAAAAACGTGCTGGCGCAGTTACAGCTATTATCGAAAAATGCGGTGAAGCACAAGCATAACCCTGAGTTTATCGATGATGCCTTTGAAACCGTCGACTCAGCGGTAAACCGTTTATCTAAAGTGGTTGGGCACTTAAGTAAAAAACAACGGGTTGATACGGTGGTGGCGCCTTTCTCTTTAAAACCCGCGCTGCAGCAAGTGATTAAATCTCGCTCAATTAGTTTGCCTTTGCCATTGCTGGAGTACCACTTAGACGATGGGTTCGAGCTAGTTTGCGATCAAGAACGTTTTATTAATGTGCTGACTCATTTAATACAAAATGCTCAGGACGCCAGTGAAGACAATGGCAGTGTTACCTTAAGAGCGAGCCAAGTTGAGCAACAGTGCTTAATTGAGATAGAAGACCACGGTGAAGGCATGAGTATTGAGTTCATAGATACTCGTTTATTTAAGCCTTTTGATACCACCAAAGGTAATGCAGGTATGGGAGTGGGCGCTTACGATGCTAAACGCTTTGTGGAAGAGTTGGGTGGTCATATCCATGTGCAAAGTAAGCTAGGAGAAGGCAGCTTATTTGAGCTTTACCTGCCTATTCATAAAATTTAGTCAGCCAGTTAAAAACTGGTCGAGCCAAATGGAAATAATACGATGGAAACGTTACTGGTTGTTGAAGATGATCCCGGTATTCAAAAGCAATTAAAGTGGAGTTTCAGCGACTACGAGGTGATTGTCGCCGGAGATAGAAAAGAAGCCATCACTGCCTTGCGCCGCTATGAACCGAAGGTGGTGACTTTAGATTTGGGCTTGCCGCCAGATGAAGCCAATGCCAGTGAAGGTTTGGCCACGCTTAAAGAAATGCTGGAATTGAATTCTAAATTGAAAGTGATAGTGATTACCGGCAATGAGGACAAAGACAATGCGCTCAAAGCTATCGCGATGGGCGCGCATGATTTTTATCATAAACCGATTGACGACGATACTTTGTCGGTGATTATCTCTAGAGCTTTCTGGGTCGCTAATATTGAATTGGAGAATGAAGCGCTACGCGGTGCTTCTCTCGATAGCAACGGCTTTTTAGGTAACTCTCCACAGGTGCAAAAAGTCTGTCGCATGGTAGAGCGCATCGCCCCCACCGAAGTGACCACCTTGCTATTGGGGGAAAGTGGTACTGGTAAAGAGGTGCTGGCTCGGGCTATTCATCAACAAAGTCCTCGTAAAGATAAGCCCTTTATCGCAATTAACTGTGCTTCGATCCCTGAGAACTTGCTTGAAAGTGAACTCTTCGGTTTTGAGAAAGGCGCTTTTACCGGCGCCCATAAAACGACCGAGGGTAAAATAGAATGTGCTCATGGCGGCACTCTATTTCTTGATGAAATTGGTGACATGCCCTATCCCTTGCAAGCAAAAATTCTACGTTTCTTGCAAGAAAAGGTGGTTGAGCGAGTGGGGGGGCGCAAAGAAATTCCAGTGGATGTGAAAATTGTTTGTGCCACTCACCAAGACTTGCAGCAAATGGTTGAAGAAAAAGCCTTTCGGGAAGATTTATTTTATCGCATAAGTGAAATTACCATCAATATTCCGCCGTTGCGTGAGCGTGGTGAAGATGTGGTGTTGCTAGCACGCGCCTTCTTGCAAAACTATAACAAGCAAATGCAGCGTAATATCAATAATTTCAGCGATGATGCCATTGCCGCCCTTACGCGGCATCGTTGGCCGGGCAATATTCGCGAGTTACAGAACAAGGTGAAATCGGCGGTGATAATGGCCGATAGCAAGCAAATTACTGCAGAAGATCTGGCCCTGCCTTTGGCTGACGGTGATGAAGAACAGTTAAAGCTCGCCTTAAATTTGCGCCAAGTACGTGAAACTGCCGAGAAACAAGCGATTAATAAGGCATTGGCCTTGAGTAATGGCAACATCTCCAATACCGCTGGCTTATTAGGCGTTACTCGTCCCACGCTATACTCTTTACTTGAGAAATATGGATTAAAAACCGATTAGGACCGTTATGGATAAATCACAAACAGAAATGAATATATTAGTGACTCCAGAAATGGCAAATTTCTCGGGGAAAATGCACGGTGGGGCGATGTTAAAAGTATTGGATGAAGTGGCCTTTACTACGGCTATTCAATACTGTGGCAACTACGCTGTGACCTTATCAGTAGACCAGGTGTTATTTAAGAATCCGGTGGAAATCGGTGAGTTTGTGACGTTTTTAGCCTCGGTGAATTATACCGGTAGAACCTCAATGGAAGTGGGTATTAAGGTGATAGCTAAGAACCTAAAGGAACAAGTGGTTCGTCATACCCATTCCTGCTTTTTCACCATGGTGGCGGTTGATGAACAGGGTCATGCGATTGCTGTTCCCCCATTAAAACCGAGCACCGAGCTGACTAAGCGCCGCTATAACGATGCCTTACGTCGCCGTCAGCAAAGGATTGATAATCAGAAAAAATAAGACAAGCTTAATTAAAGCTTGTCTTAGTCTATGTCTTTAAACCAGCTTATGTTGTTAGTGCCGCTTAATAGCCGTTTAGCCGGTCGAAATATTCGGGCAGGAGTAACGATATTTGTGGAATATAAGTAATTAGCATTAAGAACAACAACAGTAAGCTCAACCAAGGTAGACAAGCTTTAATTACCCAGCCCATACTTTTGCCCGTAATGCCGGCGCTAACAAACAGGTTTAAGCCCACCGGTGGAGTCAGCATGCCTATCTCCATATTTACCACCATGATGATACCCAGGTGGATGGGGGTCTATGCCCGCTTGAGCAGCAATGGGAAACAAGATAGGGGCCATAATCAACAAGATGGCTGAAGGCTCCATAAAGTTACCGGCGATCAGCAGCAAAATATTCACCACCACTAAAAATGCCGAAGGTGGCAAACCATAGGCCACGATGGATTCGGCGATCATATGAGGGATCCGCTCTGTGGTGAGCACATGCGCAAATAACATGGCATTAGCAATAATGAATAGCTGCATAATGCTAACTCTGATAGCCTTCTAGCTCCAGAGTTTGACTTAAAGAGCGCAAAATATCCGGGTCGTCATCGATAAGAATTCCCTGTTTATCCACCTTGGCCTCTTCACAATTATTCGGGCGATTGGGCTTGGGGCAGGCGGATCACAAACTCCGGCTCCAAATCTGCTTTATTGCTAACGGTTATTTCTCCACCAAAGGATTCAATTAAACGTTTTGATATCGCCATTCCTAGGCCTAAACCTTGTTTTTTGGTGGTGTAGAAGGGTTCAAATATACGTTGTAGTTGCTCTTCGCCGAGCTCTGGGCCATTGTCCCAAATAGCGATGCATTGCCAATCATCTTGCTGGAATTGACTGATCCCCAAACGCGGTTGCGGTTGTTGTTCTAGGGCGTCGATGGCGTTGTTGAGCAGGTTAATTAACACCTGCTCTAGGTGAATAGGGTCAACCTTCACCCACTGCTCGTCCTGACCAGAGAACTCAATTTTAATATTATTGGCGACGATGCGATTGGCCAAAATGGACAGTGCCGCGTTAATTGCGCTGGAACTGCTAAGCACTTGGCTTTGACCGCTGGATTTGCGCGAGAAAATCTTAAACTTGGCGATCATCTTACTTATCTTGCTACTGAGCTTGAGGATCTCCTGAAGATTGCTGCTTAGCTGTTGGTGCTGTTGCTGTTGTTGAAAGCGCAAGGCATTTTCAGCGTAGTTACGCAGTACGGTGAGCGGTTGGTTAAGCTCATGATTGATCCCTGCAGAAAGCTCTCCTAAGGTAGCTAATTTAGCCGCCTGCACCAATTCATCTTCAGTTTTTTTTTAAGGTCTGAGCGGTGCGCTGGTCATCGTCCAGAGCTTGCTGAAGTTGCCTGTTCGCTCGCGTTAATTCGGCGGTACGCTGCTGGACTCGGCCTTCTAAGAGCTGATTTGCTTGAGCTTGTAACTGACGACTGGTTTGCAATTGTCGCCAATACAAGTAAAGCAGAACCAAGCCCCAATAGAGCAGCGAACACATTAGCAAGGCCTCGCCAAGCTCGCTGCTATAAGAACTTTGTGGCGATAGCGCATACAAGTGCCAGCCTGCAGTAGGCAGTACTCGGTGGATGCTAATGTAATTGTTTAAGTCACCGCGATAGTTGGGTAACGCAATGCCGTCGTTATTTTTGCGCTGAGCGATGTTGGCTAACTGATGCTCGCCATATTGGCGAGAGTTAATAATTTGTTGGCGCAGAGACTCGGCCATGGGGCGGATACTGTGGTATAGCCAATGGTTTTGTGAAGCATAAAAAACCACCCCGTGTTTATCGGTGAGCAGGTACTCAAAGTGCGGATCGCGCCAGCTTCTTTCAATAATATTTAATGCCACTTTCACCACCACTACGCCGATCACTTTTTGCTCATCAAACACCGGAGCAGAAAAGTAGTAACCTCGTATCCCTGAGTGCAAACCAAGGGCAAAGTATTGGCCGTACTTACCTAGGATGGCGGTTTGAAAATAAGGGCGATAGCTGTAGTTACTGCCAACGAAGGAGCGTGGGCTTTGCCAGTTGCTGGAAGCAATGGTGGTGCCATTTATATCTAGTAGATAGCTGACATCGCTACCTTGACGTTGGTTGATCTCTTGTAAATAAAGGTTGAGCTGTTGACGGCGTTGAAGGCTTAGGTTGAGTCGCAGAGGCTCCACGATTTGTTGCTGAAAGGCTAGTACCTTGGGGAAATTACGAAAACGGTCTAATTCATGTTGAATACTGCGTTGTAAACGTTGGCTCTCGCCAAGTAGGCGCTGTTTCTGTTGTTGTTTCGCTTGGTATTGAGCGCTGACTCCTGCCAATAACATTAGGATTAACCAACATAGACCCAGTAGAGCCTTATGCCCCGGGGGAATACCGATTTTAAAGCGCTGTTCCATCGCAGTTAAGTCAACTTTTTCCATAAAACCAGCTTATAAGAGAAATCGAAATCTTGCTGGCGGATTAGTCACATAGTCCGATTTTGGGGCGCTAAATCGGGGCGCTAGCTTCCTTATATTACCTAAGGTTATAAAGAATCCCGTTTTATTCTTTATTGTCTTGGCTAGGGCTTGGTTAGACTAGCAGCAATTACGAATCTAGGGTGCGATAAAATGCTGTTAAAGGAACTTTCGTCATTGGCTAGCCCATTGTCTGAGCAACAGGTACAACTGTTACAACAGGCAACGGCTGAGCTGTCGGTTACTCAACTTGCCTGGGTCAGTGGCTATCTTGCGGGCATTGGTCAAACGGCGGGTATACAAGCGCCGCAGGCCCAAGCGCAAGCTGCGGCCAAGCTAACCATTGTTTACGCTTCGCAAACTGGCAATGCCAAAGGTGTTGCTGAAGAATTGCACAGTGCGGCGGTGGCTAAGGATATTAATGCTGAGCTGGTCAATGTGGCTGATTACAAAGCCAAGAGTTTGAAAAATGAAACTCATCTGTTGATCGTTGCCAGTACCAATGGTGAGGGCGAGCCACCCGATGATGCTATTGAGTTCCATGAATTCTTGTTTTCTAAGAAAGCCCCTAAACTGGATAAATTGCATTACAGCGTGTTGGCTTTGGGCGATTCCAGTTATGAATTTTTCTGCCAAACCGGTAAAGATTTTGACCAGCGCCTAGCTGAATTAGGTGCGCAGCGAGTATGTGAACGGGTTGATTGTGATGTTGACTACGACAAGGCTGCAGCCGATTGGACTGAGCTCGCTTTAAGCGAAATTCAGCAAACTTTAGTCAACGCGCCAAGTGCCTCAGTGGTCAGCTTGCCTGTGGCTGGAAGCGCTAGCAGCCAATATAATAAAAAGAATCCTTATGCTGCATCTTTAAGCGTTAGCCAGAAGATTACCGGACGTGATTCAGCGAAAGATGTTCGCCACGTTGAAATTGACTTAGGCGAATCGGGGATTCAATACCAAGCCGGTGATGCCTTAGGAGTTTGGTTTGAAAATGACCGTGAGCTAGCCAGCCAAATTATTGCTCGCCTTGGTTTGTCAGAAGATGAGTCAGTACTGGTTGATGAACAGCCTCTGAGTTTGTTAGACGCCTTGGTTGAAAAGCTTGAGCTTACTCAAACCAGTGCCAGCTTCGTACAAGCTTGGGCGCAGTGGTCAGGCAGCAAAAAGCTGCAGGCGATAGTTGCCGATAAAGATAAGCTCAGAGAATACGCGGCCAACCATCAGGTTATTGATGTTTTATTAGAGAAAAAAGCCAAGGTGGCGGCGCAAGATTTTGTGGATGCGCTGCGCAAGCTGACTCCGCGCTTGTATTCAATTGCATCTGCTCAGGCTGAAGTTGAAGAAGAAGTGCATTTAACGGTGGGTGTGGTGCGCTACCAACAGGGTGACGAGCAGCGCTTAGGCGGCGCCTCTGGTTTCTTGGGCGCTCGCGCTGAAGAAGGTGCGAGCGTGAAGGTGTTCGTTGAACATAACGATAACTTCCGTCTACCAAGCAATCCCGATACACCAGTGATTATGATTGGCCCTGGCACCGGTATTGCGCCGTTCCGTGCCTTTATGCAGCAGCGTGATGCCAGCGATGCCGAAGGTAAAAACTGGCTCTTCTTCGGTGATCAAACCTTCACCCAAGATTTCCTCTACCAAACTGAGTGGCAAGGCTACTTGAAGTCGGGCTTATTAACCAAATTAGATGTGGCGTTTTCTCGCGACCAAGCGGAAAAGATCTATGTACAAGATCGCCTCAAAGAAAATGCGGCTGAAGTCTACCAATGGTTGGAAGAAGGGGCGCACCTATACATATGTGGTGACGCTAATCGCATGGCTAAAGACGTGCATCAGGCCTTGATTGAAATTATCGTTGAACAGGGTAAACAAAGCCCCGATCAAGCAGAAGAGTATTTAAAACAGTTACGCAGTGCTAAGCGTTACCAGAAGGATGTTTACTAATGAGTTCTAAGTTAATTGTCGAAGGCCAGTTGTCAGATAATGAACGCCTAAAGCGAGAAAGTAACTTCCTACGAGGTACCATTGAGGAAGATTTAAAAGACCGTATTACCGGTGGCTTTAGCGCTGATAACTTTCAGTTGATCCGTTTTCACGGTATGTATCAACAAGATGACCGTGACATTCGTGCCGAGCGGGCCAAGCAAAAGCTGGAGCCCTTACATAACGTGATGTTACGTGCGCGGATGCCTGGCGGGATTATTCAGCCCAAGCAATGGCTGGCGATTGATAAATTTGCCGCCGAACATACTATGTACGGCAGTATTCGCTTAACCACCCGTCAAACCTTTCAGTTTCACGGTGTATTAAAGCCCAATATCAAGTTAATGCACCAAACGCTGAACAGCATTGGCATAGACTCGATTGCTACGGCGGGTGATGTGAACCGCAATGTGCTGTGTACCAGTAACCCTGTTGAGTCTGAGCTACACCAAGAAGCTTACCAATGGGCGACTAAGATCAGTGAGCATCTATTACCTAAGACTCGCGCTTATGCCGAGATTTGGTTAGACGGTGAAAAAATTGAAGGCGGTGATGAGGAGCCTATTCTAGGTTCCAACTATCTACCTCGTAAGTTTAAAACCACGGTAGTGATCCCCCCGCACAACGATATTGATGTGCACGCGAACGATCTTAACTTCGTGGCGATTGCTGAAGAGGGGAAATTGGTGGGCTTTAATGTGCTGGTGGGCGGTGGTCTAGCCATGACTCACGGTGATAAGTCGACCTATCCTCGTCGCGCCGACGACTTTGGCTTTATTCCGCTTGAGAAAACCTTAGATGTGGCGGCAGCGGTAGTGACCACGCAACGTGATTGGGGTAACCGAGTCAATCGTAAAAATGCCAAAACTAAGTACACCTTGGATCGTGTCGGCATCGACACCTTTAAGCAAGAAGTGGAAAAACGTGCCGGCATTAGCTTTGAGCCAAGCCGAGCCTACGAGTTTACTTCTCGCGGCGACCGGATTGGCTGGGTTGAAGGCATCGACGGTAAGTATCACTTAACCTTGTTTATCGAAAATGGTCGTCTATTAGATTACCCTGGTAAAGCCCTTAAAACTGGAGTGGCGAAAATTGCCGAAATTCATCAAGGTGATTTTCGCATGACTGCCAACCAAAACTTGATAGTGGCGGGTGTGGCTGCGCAAGATAAAGCCAAAATTGAGCAGCTAGCTCGCGAACATGGCTTAATTGATGATAGCCATAGCCCACAGCGCTTAAACTCGATGGCTTGTGTGGCTTTTCCAACTTGTCCATTAGCGATGGCTGAGGCCGAGCGCTACTTACCAGGTTTGGTAACAGAGGTAGAGCAATTACTAGCCAAGCATGAGATGAGTGAACAACATATCATCTTGCGTGTTACCGGTTGCCCTAATGGCTGTGGCCGCGCGATGTTGGCCGAGGCGGGCTTGGTGGGTAAAGGTCCCGGTAAATACAACCTCTACCTAGGTGGTAATCAAAATGGAACGCGTATCCCTAAACTTTATTTAGAAGGGATCAGTGAACAACAGATTTTATCAGAGCTAGATGGCTTAATTGCGCGCTGGTCTAAAGAGCGTGAACAAGATGAGGCATTTGGTGATTTTGTCATTCGTGTCGGTATTGTCGCTGAAGTAAAAGTAAGCGCTAGGGATTTTCATGATTAGCTTTGATTTAGAGCAGTTAGCGGCCTTGCCGGTAGAAGCAAGGTTAGCTGAGTTAGCTGAGGTGAACCAAGAGCTTGAAAGCTTGAGTGCCCAGCAGCGAGCGGAATGGGCTTTGGCCCATTTACCCCAGCAAGTGGTATTAACCTCTAGCTTTGGTATTCAAGCTGCGGTGAGTTTGCACATGCTGACCCAAATTAAACCGGATATTCCAGTGATATTGACCGATACCGGTTATTTATTTCCAGAAACCTACCGCTTCATCGACGAATTGACGGCGCGCTTGGGTTTAAATTTGAAGGTCTACCAGTCGAAGCTGTCGAATGCTTGGCAAGAAGCGCGTTTTGGTAAGTTGTGGGAGCAAGGGGTAGAAGGGCTTAAGCAATACAATACCCTCAACAAGGTTGAGCCGATGCAGCGCGCCTTTAAAGAGCTAGAAGTGCAAACTTGGTTCTCGGGCTTGCGTAGAAGCCAGTCTTCGACTCGCTCTGAGTTACCGGTATTACAAGTGCAAAATGGTGCCTTTAAAGTTTTACCGATCATTGATTGGAGCAACAAAGACGTTCATTACTACCTCAAAGAGCATAACCTGCCATATCATCCGCTGTGGGAACAGGGTTATGTGTCGGTAGGCGACGTACAAACATCGCAACCTTTGCAAGCTGGAATGAGCGAAGAAGATACCCGTTTCTTTGGTTTGAAGCGTGAATGTGGCTTACACGAAGAAGTCGCTGGTAGTGGTATTTAAGCTTATTTATGTTTAGAAAAAACGCGGCTAAGGGCCGCGTTTTTTATTGCGGCGAAAAGTGCTTGTGCAGCAGTTGTTCAAGATGCTCCTGATAAGAGCTCAGAACATCGGATTCGATTAGCTTGGCTAACTCGTCACCAATCGGTGTGAAGCGGTAATACAGCAGTTTACAGCCCTTTAAACGAGGACGCAGGCTGTAATGGCTTTGGCCGTGAACCAAGCTAGTATCATGATGAACCGAAGGGCTGATCTCTAGCTCTCTATCAAATATTAAGCCCAGCTCAATCAATTGCAGAATGTGGTTGTAGGGCATACGGTGCTGGCCCAAACTGATTTTGTCCCAGCGCGCTCTTACTAGCCCTAAGTTACTGGCTGGGCGAAGTACTCCTGTCACGAGTTTGTGATTGTTTTCGCCGCCAATAATAGAACTTAATTGACAGGCTAATTGGAACCAGCTCGCTTCGCGTTGAGTCATTAGGGTTAAGGTGCGCAAGGCTTTCACCGAAAAGCTCCCGTGGGTGGCCAATTCTTGGCTGAGGATGTCGGCCCAAAGCATTTGCATAGTTTTTACTTGAGTCTGGCAGGCAAGGTTTAAGAATTCAGTCATCCAATCGGCATCGGGCTCGCTGCCTACATCTTGCTCGCTGGTTTTCTGCGAGGCGTAATAAAAAATATTCTCTAAATTTTTTGTTGAGTGGCTTTTTCGACAACGGCTCTGGCTTGAGCCCGCTGAGACCAAGTTGAAGTAGGCTTAGTACTTTGTAGCCTAGCATCCAAGCCACGTTGCTTGGCTAATTTGGCTAGCTGCAATTTACTGTTTTCCACTTGGCTGCTTTTATTCTCAATAAATGGTTTGTTTGACATTGGGGGCTCCTCGCTAGCCATTGTTTTACTGAGAATTTAGCGATAAAGCAAGTTTGCAATCGTTGTTAAAAGTGTTAAATTTAGGTTAATTGGTTTATTGGGAGGTCGCAGTGTTAAAAAATCTTAGCTTGTGGACCAGACAACATAAAATATTGGCGGTATTGATAAGCGTATATGTGCTTACTTTGCTGATTTTAATGCTTATGTTCGAGTAGGCGTAATCGCTTACGCCTGTTTGTTTAGATATTTTCTTTAATTAATGCAAGCACCTGCTTAATCTCATCTGTCTGCAATTCTCCTTCCTTGGCAAAAAGCACCTTTCCTTTGGCATCAAGCAAAATGATCGCTGACGACTTGTTTTTAAGCTGCCATTGCTTAAACAGAGCGCCGGTTTCATCTAGAACAAAGCTGGCGTGAGGAAATTGTTGCTTGTTTTTCTTTAACTTACTCTTCACCAAGCCTGAGGTGCCAAACATGGCATCGTCTAAATTAACTACGGTAATGGTTTGATAGGATTGTTCAGCGAATTTGGCTTGTTTCACCGCTTCTATCATTGCGGCATTAAGCTTTTTGGCGCTGCTTCTACCTGCTATCGCATGGATTAGCCTCACCTTACCGCTCAGCTCTTGGCTACTCCAAGGCTGGTAAGTGATCTCGTTATTGTTGAGTTCTAACTCCCCAGCTTGGCGAATTTCAACCTGAGGCAAGGGCTGGCCCGGTTGTATAGTTAGGGCCATCGCCCAGGCTGGCAAAAAACTAAGTAAAATGAATAAATGTTTCACATTGGCTTCCTTTTGTGGCGTCGTTACTCAGGTCAGACCTGTGTAAAACATTTATAACAAATTTTAAACAAATGTTAATAGAGCGCGTCGCTGATCATTTGCACATCTGCGAGCAACATCTCTTTTATTAACTCCACGGAGCCAGACACTAAGGTATGGGCGCGGTTGTCGATCATTACCGTGGGCCCTTCTATACCACTGCTGGCATCAACCGTAAGCCAAGCTGGTGAGGCACTGCCTATACTGCTGGCGGGGTAGACCATATACAGCGGATGATCGGGCGCCAGTTTGCTGAACACAATGGCCAGTAATAGCGCGCGCTCGTCACTGTCTGCTAGGTTGTCGGTTAAGACGTCGATGGGGGAGCTAAAGCCAATAATGTTCTCTTGCTTCTGCGGAATGGTCAGCAACCAAGCCTGGACTTCTGCTAAGGCTAGGTTGACGTCCTGTTGCTTAAAGAACTCGCTCAAACCGTTAATCCGCTGGCGATTACGATAAAACAGCTGTGAGTAGTTGGGGCGAACGCAAGGGTATTGAGCACCTCGCGGGTGAATACAGGGCAGTAAGCCGAGGTGACGAAAAGCATCACGGGTGTATTGTTGGTAGGCTTCCCAAAGCAACTGAGAAGAGGGGCTATTATTTTGGCTACTTAAGGTTGTCAGTATGTCGTCTACCCGCTGCTCTGGCTCATCGATGTATTGGTTGATCATATTTACAGCATGTTGCAGCCGAGGGCTTAGGTAGGCACTAATTGCCTGAGAAGGATAGCTTAAGCTGTAGTTGAGCCGAAAAGTTTCTACTTTAGACTGAGTTAGTTGCTGCTCAGAAAATTGCAATATCAGTTGTTGGTATTTGCCCTGAGGTGTTTGCCAGTGCCACTCGGCGCTCATGGCAGCTTGATTGGGCACTATTCTGTCGAGTTGAGTCGCCGATGCACAGGCACTAAAGACTAGCAGATAGAACGCAACGATTCTTAACATAAAAGCCTCTCAGTGCTTATTTGCTATCTATTAACTAAATAGCACCGATTGGCTGTTTTGTTAAGTTTGCGAGTATTTTGTTAACTTGGTGTTAGTTTGGGCAGGTGCCGATTTGGTAAGAGCTAACCGCCGGGTCGCCACAGGCTGAGCAAGCGTTACCGTACTCCACTAATTCTCCGGAGACTTCGGCACAAACGGGGTCGTACTGCATGGTACAAACTTCAGGGCGTGGTTCTTGGCAAAGTCCGTCGGCTTGCAACATCGTTTCAGGGCTTTGACTACAGGCGATTAATAGCGCTGAGAAAAGGGCAACAACAAGATGCTTAATCATGAGGAATAACCTAAACTTTAAAAAATTTAATTGTAGATGAAAAACTTATGTGGCGTCGACTCATTTACCTTCTGTTCTGCTTCGCTCTGCCCTTGGCGGTAGCCAGTGCAGGGCAGATTATTGTGCAGAAGAGCTCTGATGAAAATAAAGTAGATATTTTTGCTTTAAAACAAGAATTGTTGCAGCAACAAATTTGGCAACAACGTTTACGTGACCAGGCCCAATTGCGCTGGTTAAGTACCCTTCCCTTAGGCTGCATTTTTAGCCCGCAAGGTGATTATCAGTGTGGGTTAACTTGGTATCGCCCTTACCGTTATCAGCAGCAACAGTTGTATATTGAGATTCCTCCGCAATAATCTTCAGCGATAAATTGCGACGGACTGCAAAACTGGTGACGAATAAGTGTTATTCTAAACCTTGGTTTTTAGTCTCTAACACTCAGTATTTTATGCATATTCATATTTTAGGTATTTGTGGCACCTTTATGGGCGGCTTGGCGATGTTAGCCAAGGAGTCGGGCATGCGAGTCACCGGCAGTGATTTAAATGTTTATCCGCCAATGAGCACCCAGCTCGAGTCTTTAGGTATTGAACTAATCCAAGGTTATGACCCTTCTCAATTGCAACCGGCTCCTGATTTAGTGGTGGTGGGCAATGCTATGAGTCGCGGGAATCCCTGTGTTGAATATGTTTTAGATAAGGGGCTGAAATACTGTTCTGGGCCGGAATGGTTGAAGAATTACATATTGGCCGAGCGCTGGGTTCTAGCGGTTGCTGGTACTCATGGTAAAACCACTACCGCCAGCATGTTGGCTTGGATTTTAGAAGATAACGGAATGCAACCGGGCTATTTAATTGGTGGGGTTCCGCGTAATTTTACTGGTTCAGCTCGCTTAGGTGCTAGCCCATTTTTTGTGGTGGAAGCCGATGAGTATGACAGTGCTTTTTTTGATAAGCGCTCAAAGTTTGTACATTATCAACCGCGAACCTTAGTGATCAACAACCTAGAGTTTGATCATGCCGATATCTTCGATAACTTAGCCGCGATAGAAAAGCAGTTTCATCATTTACTGCGTATCGTTCCCAGCACTGGCCGCGTGATTACACCTAGCGATAATTCAGCCATTCAGCAGGTGCTTAATCTAGGCTGTTGGTCGGAACTAGAGCAAACTGGAGAGGGCAAGAATTGGCAATGGCAGGCCCTAGCAAGTGACTTTAGTTGTTTGAAAATTCTATTAGATGGGGCTGAGCAGGGCGTCTTAAATTGGTCGTTAATCGGCCAACATAATGCCGAAAATGCGCTAATGGCGATTGCTGCTGCTAGGCATGTGGGGGTATTACCCAGCTTGGCAATAAGTAGTCTAGAGAAATTTAAGCCACCCAAACGGCGTTTGGAACTATTGGCAGAGCGTGGCGGAATAAGGCTGTTTGATGATTTTGCTCATCATCCAAGTGCTATTCGTAGCACCCTCGCTGGGCTACGTGCTCAAGTGGGTTCAAAGCGCATTATTGCCATTTTGGAGGCGCGCTCTAATACTATGAAGATGGGCGTGCACCAGCAGAATTTAGCCGAAAGTCTTCAACAAGCGGATAGCGTATTGCTCTATCAGCCCGATCCCAAGAATCAGTACATAGCCAATACTGCGGCACAACTCGCCCAAGCTCAAGTGCTGAGCAATATCGATGAGATAGTTCAAGTGGTGGCGAACACGATGAGCGATGGCGATCAAATCTTAGTGATGAGCAATGGCGGATTTGAAGGAATACACGCTAAATTAAAGGCTTTGCTTCAGTCTTAACTAGGTGTGCCTATAAAAAAGGGCCCCCAAGGGCCCTACTTATTGCTTACTGACCGGGTGGTCGTAACAGCGATAGTACGAAGTCATTCAAGAAATCTACCACCTCTTGACGCTCTGGGCTGTCAGGTCGATTAATCATTTGTACCGCTAGGTACAAACCGGCGTTAATCGCTTGAGCTGCTTGCAGAGCATTAAGTGCGCTGGTGATTTCGTTGTTGTCGAATCCAGCTTGAATGCTGTCGCCAATTTGCTGGTTAATTTTAGCCATCACCGCACTAAAACGTGGCCATACGTCTTCGCGAACCGAAGAGCTCCACTCTAACCAGATGTGAATCACATCAGAATTACTGTAAGCCAATTCAACCAAGCCAGATAAATGCTGCTGTACAGCAGTTAGCGCATTCTCATCGCTAGGATAGGTTTGTGCAACCAAGCCCAACATGGTTTGCTCAACTTCTGATAGAACGGCATCGACAAGGTCTTCGCGGGTATTGAAGTAGTTAAACACTGTGGCCACAGAGACATTTGCCAATTCGGCGATTTCGGCGTGACCAGCACGACCAATACCTCGACGGGCAAAAATTTCAATGGCACATTGCATAAGTTGTTTACGGCGGACTTCCGGCGACAGCCGAGTACGGCGCCTTAGAGTGCTAGTTTGCATAGTTTTTGTTCTCGCGTTTGTTATTCATTTTTTTTATGAGGTATTTCTTGTTTACCATTTTGGACAAAAATCATCTAAAATGTGCCGCTCAGTTTAAGAGAGCCGCTAAAATTTGAATACCTTCGACTAAATCATAGTGTATTTATAAGCTAATTAATAGTTATTGATATAAGTAACTACAGGTTTAGTTGTTAATTTTTTGATATTTATTGTGTTTTTTTTATTCTGCTTATATTCGTGTTAGATAAGTTTTTGCTGAGTACTCAGCCAGTCAATAGGTTCGTATTATGAAACATCGCGTAGAAGAAATGATCAGTGAGCAGGAGATAGCTCAACGTGTCGAAGCAATAGGGAAAGAAATCAACTCTAAATTCTCCTCTGACCGTAAACTGGTGCTCATCGGCCTATTACGCGGTTCATGTATCTTTTTGTCTGATTTAGCTCGCCAGATCGACCGTAAACTCACTTTAGATTTTATGACGGTATCGAGCTACGGTAGTAGCATGGTGAGTACCCGCGACGTTCGTGTATTAAAAGATTTGGATGATGATATCAAAGACTGCGATGTGATCATCGTGGAAGACATTATTGATACCGGCAATACCCTGAGCAAGGTGCGTGACATGCTGGCATTGCGTGAACCACACAGCGTGAGTATCTGTACTTTACTCGATAAACCTTCGCGACGCGAGGTTGATGTGCCAGTCGATTGGGTGGGTTTTACCATCCCCGATGAATTTGTTATTGGTTACGGGCTTGATTTTGACCAATACTATCGCAATCTACCTTACGTAGGGAAAGTGATACCGTTAGACTAACGGTTCTTCATCAGGCCCTAAGGGGCCTTTTTTTTATTCTTCAATTTAAGTTGGCATTATGCAGGCGTTAGCAATTCAGGGTTTGAAAAAGACTTACCCCGGCGGGGTGCAGGCGGTCAAAGGTTTTGACTTGGTAGTTGAGCAAGGTGATTTTTTTGCTCTGCTTGGGCCTAATGGTGCAGGCAAGTCGACTTCTATCGGGGTGATCACTTCGTTAGTCAATAAGTCCGCTGGAACGGTGAAAATCTTTGGCCACGATATCGATACTGAGCTAGAAGAGGCCAAGTCTTATGTTGGCTTGGTTCCTCAAGAGTTTAATTTCAACCAGTTTGAAACAGTGCTGCAAATTGTTGTCAATCAGGCGGGCTACTATGGTGTGCCGCGCTCACTGGCAATTCAGCGAGCCGAGAAATATTTATCTCAACTCGATCTTTGGGAAAAACGTAATGCACGGGCACGCGAGCTGTCGGGTGGCATGAAGCGTCGGCTGATGCTCGCGCGAGCACTAATGCATGAACCCAAGCTGTTGATTTTGGATGAACCTACCGCCGGTGTTGATATTGAACTGCGCCGTTCAATGTGGTTGTTTCTTAAACAGTTAAATGCTCAGGGCATTACCATCATTCTTACCACTCACTATCTGGAAGAAGCGGAAATGCTATGTCGCAATATTGGCATCATCGACAAGGGTGAGTTGGTCGAACATACCTCGATGAAGCGCCTACTATCGAAGCTTAACCTAGAGACTTTTATTTTCGATATCGAACAATTGCCGGCTAATTTCGCTTTGGCGGGCTTTGAAAGTCGCCGGGTTGATGAGCATACGCTAGAAGTGGACGTAGAAAAAAGCCAAGGTTTAAATGCTGTTTTTCGCGCTTTAGATGAAGCGGGTATCGAGGTGCAAAGTATGCGCAATAAGGCCAATCGCTTAGAAGAGTTGTTTGTGAGTTTAGTGGCGCAAGGGAGACAAGCATGAAGTTCGCTTTATACGGCACCGCGTTAAAAAGTATTCTAACTAAAGAAATCATTCGCTTTGGACGTATCTGGGTGCAAACCTTAGTGCCGCCTGCCATTACCATGAGTTTGTACTTTGTGATTTTTGGTAATCTAATTGGCTCGAGAATCGGTCAGATGGGTGGTTATAGTTACATGGAGTTCATCGTTCCGGGTTTGATTATGATGTCTATCATTACTAACTCGTACTCCAATGTGGCCTCGTCGTTTTACAGTTGTAAGTTTCAGCGCAACATTGAAGAATTATTGGTGGCGCCAGTACCCAATTACATCATTATTTGGGGCTTTGTGGGGGCGGTGTCGCTCGAGGTTTGTGTGTAGGCAGTATTGTTACTGCGGTATCACTGTTTTTTGTGCCACTGCAGCTGCATAGTGTGAGCGCCATTGTGCTTACGGTGATATTAACCTCGGTACTGTTTGCCCTAGGTGGTCTAATTAACGCCATTTATGCGAATAGTTTCGATGATATCAGTATTATTCCCACCTTTATTCTTACGCCCCTAACCTATTTGGGCGGGGTATTTTATTCGATCAGTTTGCTGCCTGGTTTTTGGCAAGGCGTGTCACAGATCAACCCAATCGTTTATATGGTGAATGCTTTTCGCTTTGGCTTTTTGGGGATCACCGACGTCTCTTTGTGGCTGTCTTTTAGCATGATTATTGGTTCCATTGTGGTGTTGTATACTTGGGCCTATATATTGATTAAACGTGGTTACGGATTAAGAGCATAATGCAAGGTAACTCTCGTAGTGTTAGCTCCAATCAAGAGGGGCTGCATGAAAACTTAGATAAGGTGGTATTACGCCATCTAGAGCAGCCCTTTCTAAAGCCTTATCAGCAGCATACGCTAGACGCGTTCTTGAAACTTGAAAAGCAAGTGGAGGCGGCTAATCGTCCGTTGATATTTGATTCTTGTTGTGGAACCGGCCTTAGCACTGCTGCTTTGGCGCAATTGCATCCCGATGCCTTGGTGGTGGGCATGGATAAGTCGGCCCATCGTTTAACCAAACATCAGGCGCACTTTGACCAGTTAGGGCAAAACTACCTGTTGCTGCAAGTTGACTTAAATGACTTTTGGCGCTTGGCCGTTGAAGCTGGCTGGCAGCTTAGTCATCACTATATTCTTTATCCAAACCCCTGGCCAAAGTCACGTCATTTACAGCGTCGTTGGCATGGTAGTGCGGTATTCCCCTTCATCCTTAAACTGGGGGGCCAGTTAGAGTTGCGTAGCAATTGGAAAACTTATTTAGAAGAGTTTCAAGTTGCTTTGCAGCTAGCGGGCTTTCAAAGTCAGCTAAATGCTTACCAAACCGAGCAGCCTATTACGGCCTTTGAGCGCAAATATCAAAACAGTGCGCAAGCCTTGTGGCAATTACGCAGTCAGCTTAGTGCTTAGCGTTTTGTTGCGCCTCTAAATGGGCGATGCCGGCATCAAATAGCTGGTAGAGCCCTTCTAATACCTTAGTGGCCTGTTGAAAATACTCATTTACCGGAATTGTTGGCTGGGGTTTGTTAATTAGCTCTTGCTCTATGGTGATTAATAGCTCTTCAAGCAAACCTTGGTAAGTGGGTTTTTCAGGAATGAAACTGTGGGCAAAATGATTCAGCGATTGGGCATCTATTTGACCAATTTTGTTATGTAAAAAGGCTAAGCGTATGCGCTCCACACTGGTGCTTTGTTGCGCAGCGGCTAAGCCACTACCTAAGGCGCGCACTTGGCCAATGGACTCGGCAGTTTCCAGTAATTCATACCATAAAAAATCAATATTCTTATACTGTTTGCTGAGTGACGATAGGCTGTAGTACTCGGCCAGATCCTGAGACAAAAACAGTAAGTTCTTAATCATTAGGCTGTGCTGAGCAATGTTGTTTTCCAAGTTGTTGTCTTTCCAACTGTGTTGCAGCTTTGCCCAGTGCTGAACGAAGCTATCCCAGCGCGATTGAGCACTAACAAAGGCCTCGTTTTCTAGCTCTAGACTGTAGCTTTTAATATCTTGCTGTTGCTGCTGCAGTGCTGGGGCTTGTTGCTTATCACCGTTGAGCATGGCTGAGCTAAGCCCGCGGTGCTTTTGCAAGGATACAATCAGATTTTTCAGTTGTTTTAAGGTGTTTAAGCCGGCATAACGCTGTTTCAGGCGGTGGCGACCTAGAGTCCAAGACAGCAAGCTTGATAAAACAATCAGGCTGAGCACACCAGCAGAGATAAGCAAAATGGTATTCATTTTAAGCTCCTTGTTGGCTTAACACGTTGAGATGTTTAGCAATGTAGGCACTTTGTTCGGCGCTGTTGGTATTGTTACGAGCTGCGTCAGCGACTTGGTTAATATGCTGCGATAGTTCTATCGTGGCGGCGTGTTGCTGTTCACTGTTACTGGCGATAATCTCCGTTTGTACTTGTAACTCTTGGTTTTTAGCATAAATCTTGGTTAACTGTTGGCGCGAGTGTTCTACCTTGTGCTGAATGGCCTCGGCTTGTGAGCTTAGCTCGGTAATATCGGCTAACACCTCATCAATATTACTCATGATGTCTTGCATGCTTTGGCTGATTTGATTGGCTGAGTCGCGGCTGCGCATTGCCAATGCTTTGACTTCATCGGCAACAATGGCAAAGCCCCGACCATGCTCTCCGGCACGTGCAGCCTCTATTGAGGCATTCAAGGCAAGAAGGTTAGTTTGTTCAGCAATCGCTTCAATGGCCTTAGAAATATTACTAACCGCATGGGATTTCTGATGCAGTTGGGTAACTCGATTAAGGCTTTGTTCACCCTGAACCACCATTTTTTCGCTATTTTGTTGGGCATCCATTGCCGCTTCTTGGCCTAGTTCCGAAAAGCGCCTCGCTTCGAAGCTGCTTTCTGCTACTCGTTTTACCTGCTCTGCCACATCCTTAATACTCTCACTCATTTCGACAATGGCACTGGCCGATGCTTGGCTGCTATCGGCTTGTTGTATTGCGCTTGAAGCCACTAATTGAGCCTGTTGGCTTAGCTCTTTAGAACAGTGGTTAATTTCATTGAGCGCGTCTTGTTGCAGGGCCACTTGCCTAGCTTGTTCGGTCACTTGCTCTAATTGTTGCTGGCGAAGATCTTGAAATAAGTAACTGGCTAGGCCTTTTTCATGCAACTGATTGGGCTGATTGACCTGCTTAATCAATAGCTGAAGAATACTTTGGTTAGCGAGAGCGAGAATAATACTTAAGCCAATCAATAACAGACTGCTCAGATGGGCTTGGGGATAACTGTTTACAATGCTTAAAGCAATTAAAATGATATAGCCCAGCAGCAAGCTGTAAAAAATAGTGGCAGCGCTTCGCATCTGCACTCCTTGGTAAAGTTAGTCTTAGTGCTTATTGAGTAATAAAGCAAAGACCGTACCCTTTGGCGATGTTGGGGTAAAAGAACGTTGCGCTAGCAGTTCGCCCAAGACAATGATTTTCTGGTGGTGGAGACGAGTTTCATTGAACTCTTGGCTGTGATTTAGGTTTTGCCAATGTTGAATTAAAGCCTCTAATTGAGCACAAACGCGGTAATTTTGCTGAGTTTGCAGTTTTAGAATAATGTCATCAACTTGCTCTTTGGCGCGGTCCAGTAAAGTGGGGGGAAAGAATGGATCGCTGAGGTATTGAACCTGAAGACGCCAATGCTGGCGGATCGCTTTATTCAGTGCTTCAAAGAGTCGCTTTCGAGCTAAAAACTGTCGTTTATCGGCCCGGTTCTGGGCCGACAGCTGAAAGGCAATGAGGACTAAAAGCAATATCAACAAGCTGCCCAATATTAGGCTCATATTTAGCACCAAGGTTCTCCTGCGCGATTAACTTTGTTCTACTGGTATTACAGCAAAAAACAAACCAAGCGTTTGTCCAGTGGCGGTGGTAACGGTGTTTGTATCTATATTTGTGAGATAAGTTGGTGAAATATCTGTTTTTATCGATCCCTGCTTTAATCTTTCAGGGTTTTATCAGGCAGTCTTAGCTGAGGAATTAGCGGGCGCGCACGTAACTGGTGCGCCCGCTATGGGCTTGCTCTATTTTGGTGCTAGGCCAATTGCACCGGAATATCTTTACTGGTTCTTACAATGTCATTGTTTTCATTAAGATAAACTAAAGATGGCTTATGACTTTTTGCCTGTTCGTTATCCATGGCAACATAAGCACAGATAATTACTCGGTCGCCTACTGCTGCACGCCGCGCCGCAGCACCGTTAACTGAGATGATTTTTGAGCCACGCTCTCCAGAAATCGCATAAGTTGAGAAACGTTCACCATTCTCAATGTTATATATATCGATTTTCTCATACTCGAGAATACCTGCTTGATCCAAAATATCTTGGTCAATAGCGCAAGAGCCTTCGTAATTGAGTTCGGCGTGGGTAACACGAGCCTGATGAAGCTTGCCTTTTAGCATGGTGGTTTGCATCGAGATCCTCTCTTTATAAAAATGAACTAGTTAACGCTTACTACGCAGTTATCGATAAGCCTTACCTCACCTAAAAATGCGGCCATAAGAATCACTGCATGACGAGATTGCGCAGATAATGGAGTTAAGCTAGCGGCATCAACCACGTCGATGCCGTCGCAAATAAAACCGTGTTGCTCTAATTGCTGCTTGGTCTGTTCCACCAATTGCGTGATGTTATTAAGCTTTAGCTGTTCTGCCAGCTGGTGCATCTGTTGCGCCAATATAGGGGCCTTCTCACGTTGCTCTGGGCTTAAGCGGTTATTGCGTGAACTCATGGCTAAGCCGTCAGTTTCTCTAACAGTGGCCAGCCCACGGATCTCTATTGGTAGCAATAGGTCTTTAGTCATCTTGCGGATTAGCGCCAACTGCTGGAAGTCTTTTTCGCCAAATACTGCCAGATCCGGCTGAACCAAGTTGAATAGCTTACAGACTACCGTGGCGACACCTTCAAAATGGCCGGGGCGTAATTCGCCTTCTAGTATGTCGGATAGTCCGGGGACCTTAACTTTGGTTTGTTCGGCTAAGCCGTTGGGATAGAGCACGGCGGCGCTGGGTACAAAGGCGAAGTCGGCACCGGCCTCGGTCAAGGCTTGTAAGTCTTGCTCTAGGGTACGCGGGTAAGAGTCTAGATCGCTGCTGTTATTAAATTGCAGAGGGTTGACAAAAATCGATACCACCACACGGTCACAATGGCGCTGCGCCTCTTTAACTAGGGCAATATGCCCTTGATGCAAGTTGCCCATGGTTGGGACAAAGCCCAGTTTAAGGCCTTGTTGACGCACCGCCTTTAAGGCATCGCGTAATTGCTCTGGCTGCTCGAAAACATTAAGCATTAGTTGAAACTCTGAGCTTCACCTGGGAATTCACCCGAGGCGACTTGATTGAGATAAAGGCTGATTGCACTGCGAATATCCCCTGTTTCGGCTAAGAAATTCTTAGAAAACTTAGGGATGTGTCCCTTGCTGATACCAAAGGCATCATGCATTACTAAAATTTGGCCATCGGTGACATTGCCCGCGCCAATGCCAATCACTGGTATGCTTAAGGCCTCGGTAATTTGCTTGGCCAGCTGAGTGGGAACACACTCTACAACTAACAGTTGGATGCCCGCGGCTTCTAAGGCTTTAGCGTGATCAATCATTTGCTGCGCTTGTTGCTCACCGCGCCCTTGCACTTTATAACCACCAAATAGGTGAACCGATTGAGGAGTTAGCCCTAGGTGGCCACAAACGGGTACGCCGCGCTCTACCAAGCCCTTAATGGTAGGGCTTAGCCATTCACCACCTTCCAATTTGACCATTTGCGCGCCAGCTTGCATCAGCTGAGCGGCGTTTTGGTAACTTTGTTCTGGAGTGGCATAAGACATAAACGGCATGTCGGCTACGATCATGGCTTTGTTGGTGCCTCGAGCCACACAGCGAGTATGGTAGGCGATGTCGTCAATGGTGACGGCTAGGGTATCGTTGTGTCCCTGTAATACCATGCCCAAGGAGTCACCGATCAGCAACAAGTGCATGCCAAGCTCATCAAATAAAGCGGCAAAGCTGGCGTCATAGGCGGTGATACAGGAAAATTTCTCGTTGTTTTGCTTGAATTTTTGTAGTTGAGAAACTGTAATTCTGCTCATAGTTGGTTACCGTTTACTTCGCATCTGGAAGTAAATTATCTAGTGAATATGCTCATCAAGCCCAATCTTGAGGGCGTTTGAAAATTTCTAATCCGTTATTATCGATAGATTCTGCTAGTTGTGCCACCGAACTTCCATCGGGTAAGCACAAATCTGCGGCAATTTCAGCGAGCGGTAATAATACAAACTCTCGTTGCTTCATTCCATAGTGTGGAATGCTTAGCCGAGGTGTATCGATCACTTCCTGGTCGTAAAGCAGAATATCAAGATCTAAGGTTCTAGGCCCCCAGCGTTGCTGTTTACGAACGCGGCCTTGTTGCTGTTCGATATCTTGAGTGAAATCGAGTAGCTCTAAGGGAGATAACTCGGTGCTAATATGTAATACCGCGTTAAGGTAGTCGGGTTGATCTTGTGGACCCATGGGGCGACTGCGGTAGAGCGATGACGCAGCCAGCAAGTTAATTTGCTGGCTGGCGGCAAGGGTTTGTCTCGCCGCTATTGCCTGTTGAAGTGGTTCGACTAAGTTGCTACCTAGTGCGAGAAAACAATGGCTCATGATTCGTTAGAAGGCTTTTTAGGTTTACGACGACGGCGCTTATTGTTGCGCCCCGCGCTTTTGTTGAGCTCACGAACCATGCTGTTACGCCCTTGTTCGTTACTGCGTTGCCATTGTTGCCACCATTGAGCCAGCTCGCCTAGTTGTGTATCTTGGCTAGCCTTGGCCCGCAATTCCAAGAAGTCAAAGGCTGCTCTAAAGCGTGGATGGCTAAAGGTTTGGAAGGCGCGTTTGCCAAAACGGCGGTCCAGTCGAGACTGCAACTGCCAAATCTCTCTAACCCCAGTCGTGAAGCGTTTAGGTATTGCGATACTCTTACATTGTTCACTTAGTACCCAGTTCATGGCCATAGCCATGGCATCATGTTCACCCAATGACAGCTCGATTAATAGCTCATCTTTTTTGATTTCCAGCAGCGGCCATAGTAACGCGGCAAAGATGAAGGCCGGAGTCACTTTTTGCTCACCGCGAACTCGTTTATCGGTGCTAGCCAGCGCCATTAAGATAAAGCGTAGTTCGGGAGCATCTTCATCCCATTGTTGGAGCAAAGGCTTCAATAAGGGGAATAAGGGGTAGAGTAACTGGGTTTGCGCCAGCATCTTGAAGGTTTCTTTACCTTCGCCACTTAACAGCAGCTTAAGGCTTTCTTCAAACAAACGCGCTGCAGGTATGTCTTTTAATAAATGACCGTATTCGGCAATCGGCGCAAGGCTTTCTGGCGCGATATCGAAATCTAATTTGACTGCAAAGCGCACTGCTCTGAGCATCCGTACCGGATCTTCGCGGTAACGGGTTTCTGGGTCACCGATCAGTTGTAAGCGTCGCTCGGCAATGTCGCCAATGCCGCCAGCAAAGTCGACTACCGAGAAATCGGCGATGTTGTAATACAGTGCATTTACTGTGAAGTCGCGGCGTTCGGCATCTTCTTCGATGCTGCCATAGACGTTATCACGTAATAGCATGCCTTCGTCACTGCGTTTAGAATCGGTATTGGCTTGCTCACTATCGTGGTGACCACGGAAGGTAGCCACTTCGATAATCTCTCGACCAAATAGAATATGGGCAAGACGAAAGCGGCGGCCCACTAGGCGGCAATTTCGGAATAAGGCCTTGATTTGCTCAGGGGTGGCATTGGTGGCGATATCGAAGTCTTTTGGCTGTTTGCCCAAAAGTAAGTCGCGAACACCACCACCTACCAAGTAGGCTTGATAACCGGACTTGTGTAGACGGTATAAAACCTTAAGGGCATTTTCGCTAATGTCTTGACGTGAAATATTGTGCTCGGCACGCGGAATCACTTGTTGCTCTATAGTCACTGCTTGCTTGCTATTCGGCTTGATGATCCGTTTATATACCTTGGCCAGTTTACGTAAAATGGTTGCCCCCTTGAGCGCACTATACCTAGATGGTGAAAAATAAGGCGCTAATATAGCTTTTTTAGCAAGAAATACAACTTATTCACTAGCTGTTTAACGAGATTTTGGGCAGTGTTGCCAGCTGCCAATTCGCCACAGCCTTGTCTACTATTTGCTCACAGCTTAGCTCAATCCATTGGCTTTCGTTGGCTTGCCCTAGATAATTCAAGGCTTTTAGCAATAGTTGCTGATTTTGTTTTCCCGAAATGGAAGGGGCATGGTTTTGCTTGCTTAGCTTATTGCCGTGTTGGTCGAGTACCAGTGGTAAATGCAAGTAGGCTGGTGCTGGTAGGGCTAAGCGTTGAAAAATAGCGATTTGTTTACCAGTGGTATACAGCAGATCGGCTCCTCTCACTACCTCGGTAATGCCTTGGTCGGCATCATCTAAGCTGACAGCCAAGTTATAGGCATACAGGCCATCGCGGCGTTTAATGATGAAGTCTTCTGCGGCTTCTGCGGCAGGCAGTTGTACTTCGCCATAGACTTGGTCGTGGAAGTGGTAAATCGCTTGCTGATTATCAAAACGCAGCGCTAAACCGTCACCACTGAGCTGTTTGTTTCTACAATGGCCAAGATAAACGCCGCCAGAAGCTTTGATTTGTTTACGAGTGCATTGGCAGTAGTAGGCTTGTTGTTGGCTTAGCCAATATTCAATTTGCTCTTGGTAGCGCTTAAGCTGCTGACTTTGGTAGCGTACTTCGCCATCCCAATATAAGCCAAACTGTTCCAATTGCTTTTGAATTAAGTCACTGGCGCCAGCTTGTTCGCGCGGCGGGTCAATATCTTCAATTCGAAGTAACCATTGGCCTTGCTGGGAGCGGGCTTGTAAATAACTGCCGAGGGCGGCAACTAAGGAGCCTAAGTGTAAAGGGCCTGAGGGGGAAGGGGCAAAGCGGCCTATGTAGGGCTTAGTTGTCATGATGAATACTTAACAATAACAAGCCAAGCAGTTACCACGGCAAATGGTAACTGCTGGCTGGTAAGTTCGCTTAGCCGACTAATTGTTTCTCTTTAATTTCGGCTAGCGTTTTACAGTCGATGCATAAATCAGCTGTAGGGCGCGCCTCTAAGCGGCGGATCCCAATTTCTACTCCGCAGGCCTCGCAGAAGCCGAAGTCTTCATCAAGCTTTAACAAGGTCTTCTCAATTTTCTTGATCAGCTTGCGTTCGCGGTCGCGAGTACGAAGTTCAAGGCTGAATTCTTCCTCTTGAGCTGCGCGGTCCACTGGATCAGGGAAATTAGCCGCTTCATCTTTCATGTGCGTTACTGTACGGTCAACTTCTTCACGAAGTTGGTTACGCCACGCTTCAAGAATAGTGCGGAAGTGGTCTAACTGAGCATCGTTCATGTACTCTTCGCCAGGCTGAGCTTGATACGGTTCAACCCCTGCGATAGAGAGCACACCTAGTGTTTTCTTTTTGCCGTCTGGCATACTTCTCTCCCAAATTCCGTGCGACTTTTTTCGATAAAACAGTCGAGGATGTAAATTAGGCGGGTATCTATAGCAGAAAGGCAAACGTACCGCAAATGAATTGCTGATAATTTGCTAATCCCGCCTAAGCTAGGTAAAAGAATTAGACCTATATGTTTATTTTTTGATCACCCCTTGGTTGGTATTGGAGCTGGATGTTCATTCACAAAAATGTAACTTTTCATATCTAATCATCTAGCTGCAAATCGCCGTGAATGCCAGTTTTCACTAAGGGATAATGTTCAGTCTGAGCTGTACACCGAATATTACAAAAAAACTATGTGCTAACAGTGAAAGGGCCGCTGATGCGGCTAAATTGTTAAGCGATGTTTCTCTGCTTAAGGGAGTTGTTCGTTAAGCCTTTTATTAGCCCTATGGACTGGCCTTACTTCATGCTGATTTACTTTGAGGGAGTACCGACAAATTCAAAACATTGGCGTAAGTCCGGCTTATAACACAGCACCTCTACGCCCGCCTTCTGGGCTTTTTCCAGTAATTCAGCATACTTTGGGTCAATGTGTTGGGCGGCTTTAACCGAAGTGATGCCGCTATGCAAAATGGCGAATAGCAGCACTGCGCGATGGCCGGCTTCGACAATTTTAATTAATTCCAGCAGGTGTTTTTGACCACGTTGAGTAACGGTATCGGGGAAGTAACCTTGAGCGTTTTCCAGTAAGGTGCAGCTTTTTACCTCAACAAAACAGGTCTCATTGTCGCGGCTTAGCATGAAATCAATACGGCTATCACCATATTTAACTTCAGCTTGTACTTGGTAGCCTGATAAGGACTCGATCTGGCCCGCACGCAGGGCATTGCCGACAAACTCATTGGCTCTGGCGGTATTCACACAAATCAGTCCATCACGCTCGGTGAGTTCCCAAGTGTGCTGATATTTGCGTTTAGGGTTGTCACTAGTGCTGTACCAAATCTTATCTCCTTCGCTGCCGCAGTTGGTCATTGCTCCGGTATTGGGTACGTAAATTGTGCTGCTGTGCTGGCCTATTTGCACATCGGCGAGGAAACGCTTGTAGCGCTTAATTAGTATTGCGGGTTTAACTTTGATCATTAAGCTCACTTAAATGTGCGGTATCTGCAGCGCATCCAGCCGCTAAGCTAAACGCGTATTTTCATAATGGGCATGCTAACACCTAAAGTAGGCTGCTTAGAAGGGCTGAAGATAACTTGGGTCGCCGAGCGGCTTTCGCTACACTAGGCGCGTTTATATTATGATTTTAAGGACTGACCTTGAGTGCATTGCCCATAGCTCAATTGTTTCCCGAGTTATTAGCCAAACTTAACCAGCAGCGACAATTTGTGATTGGTGCTCCTCCAGGGGCGGGCAAGTCCACCGCCTTGCCTTTAATGCTGCTACAACAAGCTAAGTTGCCGGGTAAAATTATTTTGCTCGAGCCGCGGCGTTTGGCGGCGCGCAATATTGCTCAGTTTCTTGCTTCTCAATTAGCCGAGCCGCTAGGGCAAACGGTGGGTTATCAAATGCGTGGCGAGCAGCGCTTATCGGCGAATACCCGTTTGGTGGTGGTAACCGAGGGGATCCTAACCCGCTTGATTCAAAATGATCCCGAGCTTAGCGATGTGGCGATGATTATTTTTGATGAGTTTCATGAGCGCAGCATACATGCCGACTTAGGTTTGGCCTTGAGCTTGGAAGTTCAGCAAGTGTTTAAGCCGGAACTTAAATTGATGCTGATGTCGGCCACTTTAGAAAACCAGGCTTTATTGTCACTACTGCCTGAGGCGCTAGTGCTAGAAAGTGCTGGGCGCAGTTTTCCGATTAGCTATAGCTATCACCCGATAAAACGCGATTGGCAGTGGGCCGATAACTTGGCTCAATTGGTATTGCTGGCGGCGCAACAGCAAAGTGGCAGCATCTTGGTATTTTTACCGGGTAATGCTGAAATTCGCCAATTAGCAGAACGCCTGAGTGGGCGCTTGCCAGATGAACTGAGCTTACATCAGCTCTATGGTAAGTTGAGTTTGGCCGAGCAACAGGCGGCGATTGAGCCCGCAGAAGCGGGGCGGCGTAAACTGGTGTTGGCGACCAACATTGCCGAAACCAGTTTAACCATTGAGGGTATCTCTTGTGTGATAGACAGTGGTTTGGAGCGTCAGGCTAGTTATCACGCCAGTAGTGGAACCACCCGCTTGCAAACTAAAATGATTTGCAAGGCCTCGGCGATTCAGCGCGCTGGACGGGCAGGGCGTTTGCAGGCTGGACATTGTTATCGCGCCTATAGCGAAGAGCAATTAAACCATCGCCCCTTTGCCAATCCGCCGGAGATAACTCGCAGTGAGCTAAGCCGTTTGCTGATTGAGTTACAGCAGTGGGGAGCCGAAGCCGAGGACTTACAATGGTTGGATCTGCCGCCCGCTGCCCATTTGGCGCAAGCGCGCGAGTTGTTAAGCGAGCTTGGTCTAGTCTCTCAAGGCCGCTTGAGCAAAGCTGCTCAGCAGCTGGGGGCGAGTGGTTTAGCGCCACGTAGTGTGGCCATGTTGCAGCAAGCGCAGTCTTGGCAACAGCAGCTATCGCAGCCCGGACTGTTGTGGCGAGCCTGTGAATTAGCCGCCTTATTGGATGTGAGTGGGCCGCTTGCTAATGGCTCGCTAACTCAGGCTTTATTGCAATTAAAAGGGGCGCAAAAACAGCAGTATCAGCAGCAGCTTTCTCGCCTCGCTCAGCGTTTTAAGAGCCAGCCCGCGGTTAGCGTTGCCGAGTATTGGGATGGCTTACTATTGGCGCAGGCCTTTCCTGATAGGATCGCGCTAAAACGCCAAGGGCACAGTTACCATTGTAGTGGGGGTTTTGGCGTGGAGGTGGATCAACAACAGCATCACTTAGCTAAGCAAACAGCCTTGGTGGTGGTTGAACTGTTTTGGCCAGAAGGGCATAAGCAGGGCAAGGTGGCATTGGCCTGTGAGTTGGATTTGGCGCTGTTACAACAGTATCAACCCAGCCGCTTCACTACCCTGTTACACTGTCAGTGGTCGGATAGCGCCAAGCGCATCGTGGTGGAGCAACAGCAGCGTTTGGCACAGCTAGTGCTCAGTAGCCAAGCGGCTGAGCAGGTGCCCGCAGAGTTAATAAGCCAAGCGTGGTTGAGGCAAATTAATAACAAGGGTTTTGGCTGGCTTCCTCTGGATGATAAGGCTCTAGCTTGGTTGGAACGAGTGCGCTGTGCTGAGCAATGGTTTAGCGAGTTGGGATTGGCTGATTTTAGCCAACAGGCCCTGCTTGATGATGCCGAAACTTGGCTGGCCTTGCAGTTACAGAGCTGCCGTAGTTGGCAGCAGTTGAAGGCGCTGGATTGGTTAGCAGCCTTAAAATCGCGGCTTACTTGGCAACAACAGCAGCAACTTGAGCAAGTGGTTCCCAGTCATTACTTAGCGCCTTCGGGGAATAAAGTGGCGATTCGTTATCAGCTTGGTCAAGCACCGGTGGTATCGATTAAGTTGCAAGAAATGTTTGGTCAGCCGCAATCCCCGATGCTGGGCAATAAAGTGGCTATTACCTTAGAGCTGCTCTCTCCGGGGGGGAAACCCTTGCAGTTGACCCAGGATTTAGCCAGCTTTTGGCAATCTGCCTATGTTGAAGTGAAAAAAGAAATGAAAGGGCGTTATCCTAAGCATCCTTGGCCAGATGATCCGGTGGCGGCGCAGGCTACGCATAAAACTAAACGTCAGTTGGCTCGTTAGTGCAACACTTAGCCATCGATTAAGCCCAGCCTATTTCTCTTAGTACTGGGCGATTTTCACTTAAAAAACCACCGCGGTGAGAGTATCCTAAGGCTTCCCCAAATGAAGCGACCTTAGCGTGGCTGGTGTTATCCATTCGTATTTTTAGTAGTAAGGCAATATGAGTCCTAAAAAGCCCAGTTCTGCAGCCAAGAAACCCACAAGTAAAGCCGCACCGCGTAAAAAGGCCGGTGCTAAACCAGCGGCCAAGCGGCGCGCTAGTTCAGCGAAAAATAAGTCTAGTACTAAGCCATCCTGGGGCAAGCGTCTATGGCAATTAAGTTGGAAGCTAGGCTTAGTGGTGATGGTGATGTTACTCGCTTGGGGTGTGCTGCTTGATAGCAAAATCCAGCAGCGTTTTAGCGGCGACAAGTGGCAGCTTCCTGCGGCGGTGTACGGCCGTGAGTTACAGCTTTATCCGGGGCTGCGTTTAAGCCGTAAAGAGTTGCAAGATGAATTGGCTTTGCTGAATTATCGTAAGGTGAAACGTGCCCGACGTGGCGGCGAATACGCGGTATCGAAAACCCGTATTGAAGTGGTGCGGCGCCAGTTTGAATTTGCCGACGGCCTAGAGCCCGAGTTGCCGATGTTGCTTACTTTTAGTCCTTCTCGTCTAACCAAGATCCAACATCGCGATAGTGGTGAAGAGATCGCGCAAACTCGCTTGGACCCAGTATTACTAGAGCGGCTTAACGTGAGCGAGCAAGAAGACCGCTTGTTTGTGCCCTTGCAGGAAATACCCGAAAGTCTAAAGAAAGCCTTGATCCTCACCGAAGATCGCCAGTTCTATCAACATGATGGTGTCTCGCCCTTGGCGATTGCCCGAGCTTTGGTGGTGAATGTAAAAGCCGGACGCACAGTGCAGGGTGGCAGTACCATTACTCAGCAATTGGCTAAAAACTTCTTCCTTACTCGCGAGCGCACGCTGTGGCGTAAGTTACAAGAGGCCTATATGGCCTTGCTGATCGACTTTCGTTATAGCAAAGATGAAATTCTAGAGAGTTATTTCAACGAAGTTTACCTTGGGCAAAATGGCAGCAATGCGGTACACGGCATTGGGCTTGCTAGTTATTTCTACTTTGGGCGACCCGTTAGTGACCTAAGCGTAGAGCAGGTTGCTTTATTGGTGGCGGTGATTAAAGGACCATCCTATTACGATCCGTGGCGGCATCAGCAACGCGCCTTGAATCGTCGAGATCTCGTGCTGCGTATTTTAGCCGAAGAAGGAGAGCTATCTTCCGAAGCCTATCAGCTGGCGGTGCAGCAGCCGCTAGGTTTGAGTGAACGCGGTAGCATGGGTTATCAAAAGACCCCCGGTTTTGTTTCTTTAGTAAAACGAGAACTACGCCAGCACGCCAGCGATTGGCGTGAGCATAACGGAGTGAAGGTATTTACTACCCTCGATCCCCTATCACAGCGTCATGCGCAAACTGCGGCTCAGGCTGTGTTAGCCGAGTTGGATAAGGGCGCGAAAAATCAGTTGCAAACAGCGATGGTGATTAGCGAGCGCTATAGCGGAGCGATCCGCGCCTTAATTGGCGGTAGAGAAAAAAACAATCAGGGCTTTAACCGAGCTTTAGATGCACGCCGTCCGATTGGCTCGTTAGTTAAACCCTTTGTTTACCTCAGTGCTTTTGAGCAAGGTCATCAATTGGGTGAATTATTAGAAAACAGCCCCTTAAGCGTGCCCTTGGATGATGGTAGCCAATGGCAACCGCAAAACTACGATAAAACTACAGGTGAGCCTGTTATGTTAGTAGATGCCTTGGCTCATTCTTTAAATATTCCTACGGTGAGGCTTGGTTTAGCAGTGGGTTTAGACTCGGTCGTGAATACCTTGCATAAAGCCGGTTTGCAGGAGCAAGTTCAAGCTTATCCTTCTTTATTGCTAGGCAGCCTCACTCTTTCTCCTTTCCAAATGGCTCAGCTCTATCAAACCTTGGGGGGCGACGGTGAGTATCGTCCCTTGTATGCAGTGCAGCAAGTTAACGATGCTCATGGCCAAGTTTTATATCGCGCCGACCTGAGTGCAGAGCGCCGCTGGTCGGAAATGGGCAACTACTTAAGTCTTTACGCTATGAGCCAAGTGACACGTAACGGCACTGCGCGTTCCTTAAAGTGGCGTATTCCTAAGGTGGATTTGGCAGGAAAAACCGGTACTACAAACGACTTACGAGATAGCTGGTATGTGGGCATCGACCAGCGCGAGATAGTTACAGTGTGGGTGGGGCGCGATGATAATAAACCCGCCGGTGTAACCGGATCTTCAGCCGCCTTGCCGGTGTATGCGGCCTACTTAAAAACCTCTTACCCGCAATCTTTGAGGCCGATGCAACCTGATAACTTAGCGTGGGTGCATTTTGCTCAGTCAAGCGGGCAACCGGTGGCTGCTGGCTGTGGTGATAGTCAACTATTGCCAGCGCCAAATGAGCAAACTAAATTAGCTAAAGGCTGCGTAAAGCAGGCCGCCAGCAAAGCTAAAACTTGGCTACAAAGTCTATTTAATTAAATAAAGGAATCGAGATGCTACAAGCAAATCAGGCACAAATAATGTTGCAACTGCAAGACAAGATGAATGCCAAGGTGAATCCCGAGTGGCTGGTCACTCGTTCTCCGTTTTTGCGTGCGGTTGTGATAGAAGGGGCTGAAGCCATCGAACATCATGGATGGAAATGGTGGAAGAAGCAGGATTGTGATTTGGCCCAGTTACAAATGGAGCTAGTCGATATTTGGCATTTTATTTTGTCAGAATTACTGCTGCAGGCCGAGGGTGAACATCAGCAGGCGCAAGCGGCGATTTTTGCTGATATTGACCAGCAGAGCGTGCAGTTTGATGGCCAAGATTACCATTTTTCCGAGCTTGAACTACTGCAGAAGCTAGAGTTGTTAATTGGTTTAGCCGCTGCCAAACGTTGTAGCATCGGCTTGTTTTCCGCTCTGCTGGTAGATTGTCAAATGTCTTGGGTAGAGTTGTATCAGCAATATGTCAGCAAAAACGTATTAAATTTCTTTCGTCAAGACAACGGTTACAAGCAGGGAACCTATCGTAAAACTTGGGATGGCCGTGAAGACAATGAGCATTTAGTTGAATTAATGACTCAGTTAGACGCTTCTGCCGACAGTTTTCAGGATGATTTGTACCAAGCGCTACATCAACGCTACGCTGTATCAAAATAATGTAGGCTTTGACACAATTTGGCGCAGTAATGCGCCACAATTGCGCAGTGCGAGCTAAGCGAAAAGCTAGAAATCAAAGCTTGTTTGGTTTATTTCACTATGTTGTGGTTTATTTTTGGGTTTATCGATTGTTGACAAGCTTTTCAATAAAATACTGTTGGCTATCTCAATATTTCATGCTGTAAAGCAGACTCTTGGCCTTGATATTGCTCTAGTTATAGTAAGCCAGCAATAAGGCGGCTTAGATTAAATTTTTCAAAGTAGTAGAGGTAATAATTATGGCTTTTTCAAGTTTTCGTGGTGCTTCAGGTGCAACTTTCTGTCCAAGTAAATCTAATGATCAGCAAACTCGTCGTGAAGCAAAGTAAGTGGCTAGCCACGCGGCATGAATCAATCTAAAAAAGCGCTTATTCGATATTAAGCGCTGGTTTTTCTCTTGATAAACTTTGGCTCGGTTGCCTAGTTTTAATTGGCTCTAGGCCGATAGCGATCATTAAAATGGCTCTGCTCATCAACCTGAAGGAACAGCTTACGCTGACAAACATGGTGTGACTTGCTTGGGTGTAGTGGTTGCGACTGGTAAGCACTATTAGTGCTGACTTGAGTACTAATAAATGTTTCTTTTTGTATGGCTTCAAACATACGAACTCCTTTATCTTAGTTCGCGCGCAGGGCGCTTTAGCTGTATTTGTTAGCCGCCCGCAAGTTGGCAATAAATCGGCGACCCCTTTAAGATATTATTTGGCCGTCTAGATGTCTAATCTCTTTTGCTTCCATCTCATAATTTTTAGTTATTTACGCCGTTGGCAGGTAGACTAAGGCTAAGTGATTGACTGAGTAGGCTTTAAATGCTGCGTTTATTTACCATGTTAATGGCTTGGTTGGCGGTAGTGCTGGGAACCATTGGCATCTTCCTTCCCTTATTACCTACCACGCCGTTTATTCTATTAGCGGTGATGTTGTTTTCCCGCAGCTCGCCGCGCTTTGAAGCGTGGCTTAATAATCATCCCCGTTTTGGCCCATTGATTAACGATTGGCGCCAGCATGGTGTAGTGAGTCTCAAAGCCAAGTGCAGTGCCACTGTGATGGTGGGCTTTTCTTTGGGCCTAATGCTTTGGATGAAACTACCCCAGTTGGCCATGTGGCCAGCAATAGTCTGTTTAGCCGCGGTAATGCTATTTTTATGGACTCGCCCTTCCCAAAAATAACCGCTAGCTTCTGCCTCTTTTGCCTATAATTAACTTTTTAGTTAATAATAGCTTTGAATAGTGGGGGAGTTGAGTGAAAAGGCGTATTGCAACAAGCATAATACTGATGCTGTTTACGGCAAGTGCATGGTCAGGTAAAGGGACTGAGGTCTCCAATATTAATTGCGATGGTACTTGGATTCGTTCCGAAACCGATAAGCTTGAGCTACTTAGTGCTTGTGGAAAGCCCACCTTTAGTGAAGTAGTTAGCGGCGATAACCATATTAAGCTGGAAGGTTTGCTGTATCAGCTAAATGACAATAAATACGTGATTTACCTAAACCGCGGCAAGGTGGTTAAAATAGAATGGTTGCGTTAAGCCGCGCTTTAGCAGCGCGGCTTGCTGAGTTATTTTAGCTTGGCAAAGCAGCGTTCTGCTGCGGCAAGGGTCGCATCTATATCTGCTTCGCTATGGGCGAAGCTAGTAAATGAGGCCTCAAAAGCTGAAGGGGCAAGATAAATGCCTTCTTCTAACATCAAGTGGAAGAAGCGTTTAAAGCGCTCGCTGTCACAGGCGCAGGCTTGGGCGAAGTTGGTGACTTGTTCGGCTTCAGTAAAGAAGAAACCTAACATGGCTCCCACCTGATTCACCGCCAGTGGGATCCCTTGGCGCTCTGCTGCTTGTTTCAAGCCTTGAGCTAAACGCTCGGTTATCTGGTTGAGATGTTGATGTACCGCTGGGTCTTTTATCGCATTTAGGGCCGCTAAACCAGCCGCCATGGCGATGGGGTTACCGGAGAGCGTTCCTGCTTGATAAACTGGGCCAACTGGGGCTAGCTTATCCATGATCTTCTTACTACCACCAAAAGCGCCTACTGGCATGCCGCCGCCAATTACCTTACCTAAGCAAGTGAGATCGGGTGTTACCTCGTAATAAGCTTGCGCACCGCCTAAGGCAACACGAAAGCCGGTCATGACTTCATCAATGATAAATACCGCTTGGTATTTATCACAAATATCACGTAGCCCTTGTAAGAAGCCGGGTAGTGGTGGAATACAGTTCATATTGCCAGCCACCGGTTCCACGATGATACATGCAATATCTTCAGGGTAGGCGGCAAACAAGGCTTCTACCGAGGCTAAATCGTTATAAGTGGCGGTGAGGGTATGCTGGGCAAAGTCGGCGGGAATCCCTGGGGAGCTAGGTTGACCGAGGGTCAGTGCACCGGAGCCGGCTTTTACCAACAGTGAGTCAGCATGGCCGTGGTAACAACCTTCAAATTTAAGAATTTTGTCTCGTCCGGTGTAGCCGCGGGCCAGGCGAATCGCGCTCATGGTGGCTTCGGTGCCAGAGTTGACCATGCGTACTTGATCCATCGATGGCACCAGTTTACAGACTAAATCTGCCATGGCTATTTCGCTGGCGGTGGGCGCACCAAAGCTCAAGCCCTTGGCGGCTGCATCTACTACCGCTTGATGAATGGCTGGATGATTGTGACCTAAAATCATTGGTCCCCAAGAGCCAACGTAATCGATGTAGCTATTGCCGTCGACATCATAGA
Organism: Agarivorans gilvus; assembly: GCF_001420915.1. NCBI lineage: Bacteria > Pseudomonadati > Pseudomonadota > Gammaproteobacteria > Alteromonadales > Alteromonadaceae > Agarivorans > Agarivorans gilvus. The sequence goes on from NZ_CP013021.1 coordinate 3,486,286, forward strand.
TGCGCGCACCCTCTGCTCGTTCAATAAACAGCGGGGTTCCGCCTACGCCGTTAAAGGCGCGAACCGGTGAGTTAACGCCTCCGGGAATTGTCTGCTGGGCTTGACTAAAAAGTTGTTCTGAACGAGACATAGCGCATCCTTTAAAATATCTGAAAATGGCTGTGGAAGCCTAAAAGTGGGCTCACTATAACAAACTATCTACAGGGTCTGAATCTCTGGTTTGTTGCTAGGCATAATTCTCGGTAAACTGTCGCTTTTTGAAAGTTAGTAGGTATTCAGTGGCCAAGCCTAAATTATTAGTTGCCAGTCTCATCGGGGCTTTAGCGCTCACCAGTATTTATGGTTTGTCGGTGGTGGTTGAACAAAAGGACCTGATGATCAGCCAATTACAAGATGCTGTGAGTGAGGCCTTAGATGGGCAATCGGTATTACAACAGCGTTTGGCTTTAAGCAGTTTAGAACAAGACAGTAAAATTGCCGAGTTGGCTCGTGTAGAGAAGCAAGTTCAGCAACTTACCGATGAGAATCTCAGTCTTAAACAAGAACTGTTGGTATATCGAAAAATTATGGCTCCCGAGCAGCAAGCCGGTGGCATGAAGATCGAACAGTTACATATTGAGCCGATGCTGAGCCCGGGTTATTACCGTATTGATGTATTACTGATGCAAGTGGCGCGTAATAAGCGCTGGTTGCAAGGCAAGCTACAATTGCAACTGATGGGAAGCCAAGACGGAGAACCCGCCAGCTATAATGTCGCCGACTTGCAACAGCCAGCCTCCGAGCTTACATTTAAGTTTCGTTACTTTCAGGAGCTCAGCTCCGAAATTAAGCTACCTGAAGGCTTTCAAGTTGAGCGAGTGGAGTTAAGTGCCTTTATTAAGGGCAATAAGTGGAATAAAGCTGCGCAAATCGACTTGCAGCAAGCTTGGCCGGATTTGGGTAATACTTGAACTAATTACTCAGGTATTAGATAATCCGCGTGAGTTAACATTTTTAAGGAATTGATAGTGTCAGAGCAAGCTGTAACTGAACAAGCCGCATTTCCGATCCAATTCACCGATGCCGCAGCGGCTCGGGTGAAAGAGTTGGTTGCTGAAGAAGAAAATCCAGCGCTTATGCTGCGAGTTTATGTCACTGGTGGTGGTTGCTCTGGATTCTCTTATGGCTTTACCTTTGATGAGAAAGTCAATGAAGGTGACACCCTCGTAGAGAAGCAGGGCGTGTCGATGGTTGTTGATTCAATGAGCCTACAATATTTAGTGGGTGGGGTGGTTGATTTTACCTCCGGCTTAGAAGGTTCACGCTTCTTGGTGAATAACCCTAATGCCAGTACTACCTGTGGCTGTGGCTCATCATTTAGTATTTAGGCTAGGGCTAAACAAGCTTTACAAAGCCACCTGCGGGTGGCTTTGTTGTTTTTTCCTTACGCCTGCTTTGTCGTTATTTTGTCAGCCGCCTAGATAAAGCATGTTACTGGTGTAACTTAGCCTATATAATCAACAACACTTGCTATCATCAACAGGGAGTGTTTGATTGTGTCGGCCAAGCTAGGGCGGTTTTTTGCAGCTCGCCCGTATATTTTATCTATTGTTATCATTGCGCTAGTGACTATTTGGATGTTCAGTGGCCAATACTCCCAAGCCGAAGCTGAAACTGAAACCCAGTCCCACAACGAATCTCCGCATAAACTTACTCGAGTTCAAGTTCAGCGTTATCACGCTCAGCAAATCGAGCGTAGTTTACAACTTTACGGTCAAACCGAAGCCAAACGTCAAAGTGTGATTTCCGCCGAAGTGGCAGGGCGTCTATTAGAGTTTTTGGTGGCGGAAGGACGTCCCATCACTAAGGGGCAAGCGTTGGCGCGGCTAGATATTCAAGACCGTCGCGCGCAATTAGGGCGCGCCGAGGCTTTATTGGAGCAACGCCGTATAGAGTACGCTGGGGTTAACGCGCTGAGTAAGCAAGGCTTCCAAGGTAAGGCCCGCTTAGCCGAGGCCAAAGCCGCATTGGTCGACGCGGAATCTATGGTGAAGTCGCTTAATCTGGCAATTGACAATACCCTGGTATTAGCTCCCTACAGCGGCATTTTTGAGGAAAATATCGTTGAAGCGGGTGCTTATTTAGGCATTGGAGACCCTATTCTGCGGCTTGCCGATACACAACAACTGTTAGTGCGCACCGATGTTTCGGAGCGTGATGTGGCTTTACTTGAACTAGGACGAAAAGCCTATGTAAGCCTTGTGACAGGACAGCTCTTAGAAGGCAGGGTTGAGTTTATAGCCAGCGTGGCCAATGCCAATACTCGTACCTTTAAGGTGGAAGTCTTACTAGATAATGCCGAGCAAAAACTTAAGGCTGGAGTGAGTGCCAGTGTACGTTTTCCTTTGGAAACGGTAGAGGCGATTAAAGTAAGTCCGGCTGTGTTGGCTTTAGATGAGCAGGGGCAGCTAGGTGTAAAAACCGTGGTAGATGGGCGGGTAAAGTTTGTGGCTGCTCGGCTGGTTCGTTCCGAACCCGATGGTGCCTGGTTATCGGGTTTTAGTGGTGATGTTGATGTAATTGTATTGGGGCAGGGTTTTGTTAAGGCTGGAGAGCAGGTTGAGGCGCTCACTAAGGCCGATATAGAGCAACAGAGGGCGCTATAATGCACGCCTTTATTGAAGCTATTTTATCGCGCACCCGTACCGTACTATCGTTACTGGTATTCCTGTTTATTGCCGGCATCATTACCTATATCAATATTCCTAAAGAGTCTGATCCCGACGTTGATATTCCCGTGATTTATGTCTCGATCCCCCATGATGGTATTTCTCCCCAAGATGCTGAACGCCTGCTACTGCGGCCGATGGAGCAAGAGTTACAGGGCATTGAAGGCATTAAAGAAATGACCGCGGTGGCCAGTGAAGGGCACGCTTCGGTGGTATTAGAGTTTATTGTGGGGGTGGATATTGACCAGGCTTTAGCCGATGTAAGGGCTAAGGTAGACCAAGCTAAACCTAAGTTACCGGCAGGCGGTGAAGAGCCGGAGGTGCATCAAGTCACCTTAGCCACCGAACAGCCTGCGATTACGGTGTTGTTATCGGGGGATGTACCGCTACGCGCCTTACTCAGTATTGCTCGAGATCTACAAGATCAGCTAGAAGCAATGAAACAGATCTTGGAAGTGAGCATTGGCGGCGACCGAGAAGACTATTTAGAGATAGTGGTAGACCCGTTATTGATGGAGTCTTATGGCCTAGACCAGGCTGATATTTATAGTTTGGTTAGCCGCAATAATCGCCTAGTGACAGCGGGAACCTTGGATACCGGCAGCGGCCGTTTTGCGGTAAAAGTGCCGGCGGTATTTGAGAATGTTAAAGATGTGATTGAGTTGCCCATTAAGGTGGATGGTGACCGCATCGTTACCTTTGGCGATGTGGCCACGGCACGGCGAACCTTTAAAGACGCCAGCACTTATGCGAGGGTGAATGGTAAGCCAACTATTTCCTTGGAAGTGAGTAAGCGTCCCGGAGAAAACCTGATCGAAACCATTGAACAGGTTAAAGCGGTGATTGCCGAAGAAAGTAAATTTTGGCCAGACAGCGTGCAAATTGATTACGCTGGTGACCAGTCTAAAGACATTCAAACCATGCTGTCGGAGCTGCAAAACAATATTCTATCGGCGGTGTTGTTAGTGGTGGTGGTGATTATTGCGGTGATGGGCTTACGCTCCTCGCTGTTGGTCGGCATCGCTATTCCCGGTTCGTTTTTGGCTGGGATCTTGCTGCTTTCGCTGGGCGGCTTAACCATAAATATGGTGGTGCTATTTTCCTTGATTATGGCGGTGGGGATGTTGGTGGACGGGGCCATTGTGGTGACCGAATTTGCCGACCGACAAATGAGTGAGGGCGTATGCCGTCATCAGGCCTATTCATTGGCCGCGCAACGGATGTCGTGGCCGATCATTGCTTCTACAGCCACCACCTTAGCGGCCTTTGCTCCCTTGCTAGCTTGGCCGGGGATAGTTGGGCAATTCATGGGGTATTTGCCGCTCACCTTAATTGCCACCCTTAGTGCCTCGTTATTTATGGCGCTAATTTTTGTACCAAGCTTGGGTAATTTATTTGGCCGGCCGCGTTATTTAAGCGCCAAACAGCGTGCTGCTTTAATTCATGCCGATGAAGGCCAGTGGCAGAAATTACACGGTTTTACCGGACTTTATATTAGCCTATTAAAAAGGGCAATTGCTGCGCCTTTGCGAGTATTGGCCTTGGGCATTGTCATCGCCGTAGCGGTGGTTTTCGCTTATGTTCATGCAGGTAAAGGGGTGGTGTTTTTCCCTGAAGTGGAGCCGGTGGGGTACAACATTATCGTTCGCTCGCATGGTGATTATGCCACCGATGAGAAGTTACAAATCATGCAAGAGGTAGAGGCAAGGATCCTCGATATAGAGGACTACACCACCTTATATACCAAGGTTGGTGGGGACGACTTAGGTAATATTCGGGTTAATTTGAAAGACTGGAATCAACGTCGCCCGGCCAACCAAATCATAGCTGAGATGCGCCAACGTTTAGCCCCGTTAGCCGGCCTTGAAATAGAGTTTCGCAAAGATAAAGCCGGCCCCCCTGGAGGCAAAGATTTACAACTAGAGCTTAGTTCTCGCTTTCCTGAGCGCTTAGAACCGGTGGCTAAACAGCTACGCCAAATGGTAGACGATAATCCTCATCTGATTAACGCTGAAGATAGCACCACCAAGCCGGGCATAGAGTGGCAGCTTAAAGTGGATCGGGCCAAGGCGGCCCGTTTTGGAGCCGATGTGAGCCTATTAGGTAATACCGTGCAGTTTGTAACGAACGGCTTGAATGTAGGTGAGTACCGTCCCGATGATGTGGATGACGAGCTAGACATTCGGGTGCGTTTCCCGGCGGAAAATCGCAGTATTAGTCGGCTGAGCGAGCTGCGGGTGAAAACCCAATATGGCTTGGTGCCTATCACTAACTTTGTCAGTTTGCAGGCGCAAACCAAGCAGGACGTGATCAACAAGGTGGATGGACGTCAAGTACTCACGGTGAGCGCCGATATTGCGCCGGGGCAAAACTTGAGTTTGGAACTGCCTAAGTTGCAGGCGCAGATGCAGCAGTTAGCGTTGGATCCCTTGGTGGATATTCGCCTACGCGGCCAAAACGAAGATGAAGAAGAAAGTACCCAGTTCTTGGAAAAGGCCTTTTTGGTTGCGCTGTTTGTGATGGGACTGATATTAATCACCCAATTTAATAGCTTCTATCAGGCCTTATTAATTCTTTCGGCGGTGTTATTTTCCACCGTAGGCGTATTGCTAGGTTTGCTGATTGCTGGTCAACCCTTTGGCATTATCATGAGTGGCTTAGGGGTGATTACTCTGGCAGGGATTGTGGTGAATAACAACATCGTCTTAATCGATACCTACAACTTGCTGCGTAAACAGGGTCTAAACGCCCAAGAGGCGATTATGCGCACCGGTGCTCAGCGTTTGCGCCCGGTAATGTTAACCACTATTACGACCATTTTGGGTTTGATGCCGATGGTGCTGCAACTCAACATCGATTTGTTTGAGCGGCGCATAGAGTTTGGCGCGCCGTCTTCGCAGTGGTGGTCGCAGTTGGCTACGGCGGTGGCGGGCGGCTTGAGTTTTGCCACCCTGTTAACCCTTATTCTGACGCCTTCATTGTTGATGTTGGGCAGTAAGTTGGGCCGCGATAAGCAGCCTGTAGCTGAGGCTGCAACAGCGCCAGCGGCTTTAGAGAATTAGTGCTAAGGTTCAGCCTGATAGCTGGCTACAATCAATAGTAATAGCGATGGGAATCGCTATTTGTGCGAGCCGGTGGGGATTATCACTATCAAGGACACTGCTGACTCAGTTAAGCTTAGGCTAGTTAGCGGGGTAGCAGCCGCCCAAAATGGCTGGCCGCGTCGCACCAGTCACCGAGGGGGCATTACCCGGCTGTTGCTCTATAAAGCAACGTGCCAGCCAAGCAAAGGCCAGTGCCTCTAAGGCTTGTTCAGCAATACCTAACTCCGAACTACGGCTCAGCCTTAATTGCGGCAGAGCCTCGGTAAGTAACTCCAGCAAAAACTCATTATTATCTCCGCCGCCACACAGATAAAGCGTGCCACTGCGCTGTTGTTGCAGTTGCTGAGCAATGCTTTGCGCGGTGAGGTGGTGCAGGGTGCACTGAATATCCGCCGCTTGGGCCAGGCTAAACCGGGGCTGTTGTAAGTATTGGTCTAGCCATGACAAATTAAAATACTCACGGCCAGTACTTTTGGGAGGTTCAAGCTTGAAGTAGTCATCATTCAGTAACTGTGTTAATAGCTCAGGCAAACATTGGCCACTGCGGCCCCAGCTTCCCTTGTCATCATAGCTTAAGCCTTCGGGGTGATGACGTTGATAGAATTGGTCGAGCAGAGTATTACCCGGTCCGGTATCGTAGCCTAGTAAAGCTTGCTGCGGTATTAAGCGGGTAATATTGGCGATGCCACCAATATTAAGAATGAAGCGTGCTTCGCTAGCATGGCTAAACATGGCCTGATGAAAGGCTGGTACCAAGGGCGCTCCCTGACCGCCTAAGGCCATGTCTTTATTGCGAAAGTCGGCAATAACATCAATTTGGGTAGCCACTGCAATATGGCTAGGGCTGCCAATTTGCAAGCTAAAACCCAGTTCGGGAAAGTGTCTAATGGTCTGGCCGTGGCTACCAATTGCCCGTACTTGTGAAGGGCTTAGTTGAGCTAGCTTAAGCGCGGCATTGGCGGCTTGAGCGAACAGCTCGGCTACCTCCACGCTGGCTTCTGCCATGTTGACCAGTTCATTAGCTGCGGGGCTACACAAGCCATGCAGTTGCTTAAGTAGCTTAGCGGGAATGGCCTGCTGGTGGTGGGCCAGAATACTAGGCGGGCTTTGACTAAAATCGGCCACTACCGCGTCAACCCCATCCATACTGGTGCCCGACATCAGGCCTAAGTAGATATCTTTCATTAGCGGCCTAGTTCATGGCTAGCAATACCCGTTTGGTATTGTCTAGCTGGGCTATACGGGCTTTTGCCAGCGGCAAAAAGCGTTGCTTTTGTTCGCCCTGTAGCGGCTTAGGACTCGGTAACTTAACGGTACGCGGATTTTTGTGTACCCCATGTACTAAAAACTCGTAGTGTAGATGCGGGCCGGTGACTCGTCCGGTGGCTCCCAGCGTGCCAATCACTTTACCCTGTTTCACGCGTTCGCCAGTTTTTACGTAACGTTTTTGCAAGTGTAGGTATTTGGTGACATAGGCGCTGCTGTGCTGAATAAACACGTAGTTGCCGTTGTATTTGTTATAGCCTGATTTAGTGACTCGCCCGTCGCCGGCTGCCATTATCGGGGTGCCGGGTCGAGCTGCGTAATCAATGCCGTTATGTGCTCTGACTTTACCGGTCACTGGATGCAGGCGACGAGGATTGAAATTAGAGCTGATGTATTTGAAGTTAACTGGTGCGCGCAGGAAGGCCTTTCTCATCGGCCGACCTTCGGGAGTATAGTAGTTGCCATCTTCATTACGTACGGCGCGAAATACTTCGCCTTGGTTAGTAAATTCGGCGGCAATAATGTCACCGTGTCCGGCAAATTCCCCGTCTACATAGAGTTCTTCAAATAACACCGTGAAGCTGTCATTTTTTCTAATATCTAAGGCAAAGTCGATATCCCAACCAAAGATGGCGGCCAGCGCCATAATTTGCCCCTGAGTTAAGTTGGCGCTGATCCCGGCATTCCAGAAGCTAGAACTAATGGTGCCTTGGGCAAAGTTGGTTCTGACTTCTAAGTCTTGGGTATCGATACGGGCTTGAAATTGCTCTTGCTCATCACGGTTGATAACTAGGCTCTGATATTTCGACTGGGGATAGCGCAGTTCAACCAACTGGTCGTTACCATCAAGATAGAAATCCAGCACGTCGCCGGGATGCACGGTGCGTAATTTTTTGGCTTCGCCACCTAGCTGGTCAATAGCCAGCAATGTGCGTTGACTTAAACCCACCCGGGAAAAGATCAGCGCTAGGCTGTCACCCGATTTCACGGTTTGCCTTTTTAAGGTATAAAACTGCTCGTTGGGTTTGGCTTGTTGGCTGGGCGGAAGTTGCAGTTGCAGCGGGTAGCGCATGCCTAATTGTAGCTCTGCACCTTGTTCGATTTGGCTGAGCCAGTTTTCATCACCAAGTTTGTTTGTTATAGCTGTCGCTTGAATCGGCTCTGCTAGGGGCTGCGCTGCTGGGTTTTCTTGAGCCGTGGCGCTGGGAGCTTCGGCCTTGCTTAGGCTTGGCTGGTTGCTCGCTGTAGTCGCCACAGGAGTGACTTCCTCTTGGGGCTCTTTTGGTCTTTGTTGGATGTCTGCCAAAGAGGGCTCAGCTTGGGTTTGCTTGGTTTGGTTTAACTCGATAGAGCTTTGTGGTTTAAGGCTTAAGTCTAAGCTTTGGCGCTGACTGGCGCTGGGAGAATTTTTTTCACTAGGAATGAGCAAAGCGGCCAACACCACAAGGCAGAGAATAACAAGAATACGACGATGGCGTTTAGGTAATAAGCTTTGCAATCTACTTCCAACATACAAACAAGTGATTATCGCGATTGTAGCCAGATGCTCTGCAGAATGCCAGAGCAGGCGTTGTTGAGCCTAGTCTGTGGCGGCTGAAGCGTGATTAAGACCCAATTTAGCGCGCCCTGGCTAAACTTGGTGCAAGTTAAAAGTAGCCGTTTTAAGCTGGTGCTTACTGGGTTATTACAGATGAAGATGATGACTTGGTTGTTGACTAAAGTTTTGGCTAGTTTTTAGATTTATTGACTGCTGATTATTGTTAAAGTGGTGGTTAGTTTTAAATGTGTTGGATGTTGTGGGTTTTGCCAAAAACTGGCACAGGATTTCCATTATCTATAGTGAAGATTTTTCTTCACTCGTATATGCTCTCGTCCCACTCAGTTTTCTGAGTGGTTTTTTTTTCGCGTATCGTCCAGTGCTTGGCAAAGTGCAGTGAGGCTTTCCAAGTAGCGCAGGGTAAAACGGTGCGCCTTATCTGGGTCGAGAGAGTAGATCGTGTGGTGTTTCACCGCTTGCAGTTGCGGCCAGTTCTGCCAAGGGTGAGTAAATTCCCATTGCACGACCACAATGGCTTGTGGATCTGCTGCCAGCACCCATTCCTCGGAGGGTACCGGATAGGGGGCGGGGGCTTCGGCCATAATGTTTTCGCCGCCACATAACTCAATACCGTCGTTAAGCCAACTTTTTGCCGAGATGCTGCGCAGTGGTTGGTGCCACATTTGATAAAACACACTGACTTTAGCTTGTTGTTGGTAACGTTGGCGCAGTTGATGTAGTTTTTGTTTTACTTTCTGACTGAGAGCTTGACCACGCTCATCCTCGCCCAGGGCTTGCCCTAGCTTGGCAAATTGCTCGGCCAGTTCGTCGAGTCGCTGCCCTTTGGAAACATACACTTTTATCCCCAGCGCACGCAGCTGTTCAGCCAAATGGCGCTGGTTACCTTGTTGCCATACCAGCACTAAGTCGGGTTTAAGGGTAATGATGCTTTCTATGCTGATGTATCGATAGTTACCAATGCGCGGTAATTGTTTAGCCGCTTCCGGATAGTCGGCATAGTCAACGGTGGCGACCAGCCTCTCTCCGGCACCCAGCGAATATACTTGTTCAGTCAGGTGAGGTGCTAGCGCAATGATACGCTGCGGCTTGGCATGGCCGATAGTGGCCACTAGCAGCAATAATCCAGTGCATAGCCGGATTAAGTGCTGCGGCTTATAAATAAACAATACGCGCCACATAAATTGGGCTGAGCAGCAGTAAATACAACAAGGCGCTCATGTTCAACTTTAAGGCTAAACGGTCTAGCGCCTTCGCCTCGGGGTATTGCTGCATGGGACCAAAGCGAGCTTGCTCGACCTTTTGTTGTTGGTAGTGGCGTGGGCCACCTAATTCGCTTTGTAAGCTACTGGCGGTGACGCTAAGTAAGCTGCCGCTTGCACTGTAGGGCCAGCGAAATCCTTGACTCAAGGCCTGAGTATTGGTTTTCCAATTTCCGTAAAAGCTGATGATGCGAGCCAGCAGCTGAAAGGGCAACCAACTGAGTAAGTGATAGAGTCGGCTGGCGCTGTTGCCAAACTGTCGATATTGGCTGAGTTTGGGGTTCCAAGCGTAGTGTAAGTCAACAATGATACGGTAGCATAAGGCGGGAATGATACCGCCCAGCATGAACCAAAATACCACTCCAAACCAGTTGGCGGCTAAGCGCAGTATGAGCATTTCAGCGCTGGCCTTGGCTACACCGACCGCCGATAAGTGCTCACAGTCGCGTAGTACCCAAGGGCGTAGTTGGCCTCTGGCGTTTTGGTGCTGCTGTTGATTGAGTTGTTGGGTAATTTGTTGGAAGCGATGCATCGGGGCATGCCATTGCACCAAGCAAAATAAAACTAAGCCATCTAGTAGCACCGTTAGTGGGTTAAGCCGAGCGAACAGCCACAAACCCAGGGCCATGGGCATTACGATACTCAGCAGCGCAATGCTGCCCGCTAAACGCTGCTGCTGCGGGCCATTGGCACTGCGATTAACCTTAGTGGCGAGGCGCTCGCCCAGCCAAGCAAAGCCGTTACTGAGCCGGGCCAATGTTTGTCCCGGCAGTAGGCGCTCTAGGGCAATCCCTAGCAGTGGCAGGCTAAGGCTTAACCAAAGCCAAGAGCTCTCGTCCATTAGGCTTTGAGTTGCTCCAACATAGCAACCACTAGCGCAGTAGAGTGCTTAGCGGCGGTTTCTAAAAATTCATCAAAGGAAGCGGGGGATTCTTTACCTGCAATATCAGACAGCGAGCGAATCACCACAAAGGGCACCTCGGCTAAGTGACAAACTTGAGCAATCGCCGCGCCTTCCATTTCTACCGCTGCCATTTTGGGGAAATCGGCGCGCGCCTTGGCTACTCTCTCGGGATCGGCCATGAAGATATCGCCGGTACAGATTTGTCCGCGCACGATTTTATGGCCAGACAGTTGTTTGGCAGCCTGTTCGGCGATTTCAATTAGCTGAGGATCGGCTTTATAAGCCGCAGGGTTAGCTGGTAGCTGGCCCATTTCGTAGTTGAAGGCGGTGAGGTCTACGTCGTGATAACGCAGTTCATCGGAAATCACCACATCGCCGACTTTTAAGTTGGCGTCGAAACCGCCGGCCGAGCCAGTATTAATCACTTGGCTCGGTTGATAACGTTGCAATAATACGGTTGTGGCAATTGCTGCGGCCACTTTGCCAATGCCTGAGCGGGTTACCACTACTGGGTGCTGGTTAATCTCGCCGCTGTAAAATTCGCAACCAGCGAAGCTATAGGTGTCGCAGTTGTCGATCATTTTGCGAAGTGCTACCACTTCTTGTTCCATTGCACCAATAATCGCTGTTGTCATAACCGTCTCTTTATCATAGGGAAAACTAGGCGAAATATTACCACAAGCAGGGCGTAGGAACAGCTACAGTTCGCGGACAAATACCCGTTGGGTTTTACGTTGTTTGAAGCCGATGTGTTGATAAAATTGATTGGCTTGTTCTCGAGTACTGTCACAGCGAACGCGAATTTCCCCCACTCCGCGGCTATTCGCCCAATGGCGGCATTGTTTCACTAAGGCGCGACCGATGCCCTGTTGTTGTGAGGCTTGGTCAACCACCATACCGCTAATTTCGGCAAACGGAAGTGAGCCCAAGCGTAAGGCTATAAACACATGCACCCAGCCAATAATCTGGTCTTCTTGGTCTACATAAACAAAGGCTTGATGAGCCGGATTCTCTAAGATGGCATGAATATTCGGTAGCACAGCTTGGGCACTCGGATTATAACCAAGTTGTTTGGCCAGTTGCGCTACTTCACTGGCGTCTTGCTCTTGTATAGGCCTAATATGCATAGCTTTCCTTAATCAAATGAAAATAGTTTCACCGAACAGCCCATAGTGACTGACTTAACCAGTGAACTGCAAGCAGCTTAGAAGAATTTTGTTACTTTTTTACTACGCGAGGTTTACAAGCTAGTCATTAGTCAGCGCGGCGCTTAGCGCTTAAGTGAATTAAGTTGAGTAAGAGAAGGCAGGGTAGCGCTGAGCAAGTAAGGAAAGAGAGAAGGCGGCGTAGCAGGGGTTTAGCGGCTACGCCTTAAGAATCTTTAGTTAGCCCAGATAACTAAACTAAATAGTTTTTTACCACGCTTGATCACCGAGAACTTGCCGTAGAGGGCATCGCTAGCTTGCAAGTTAAGCTGTGGATCGGTGAGCTTTTCGCCATTCACGGAAACGGCACCGTTGCCGATGAATTCGCGCGCCATCTTGTTAGATTTAGCCAATTCAGTGGCGGTAAGCAGCTCAACTAAGCTGGCTTCGCTTTGCTCAAGTTGAGTGGTAGGCAGACCATCTTGCGCGAGCTGTTCTAAATCGGATTCGCTAAGTTCGCTTAAGTCGCCCGAGAACAAGGCTTGGGTAATGCGCATCGCCGAAGCTAGGCCTTCTTCACCATGGACTAAGCGGGTCACTTCTTGGGCAAGAATGCCTTGAGCTTCAGGGCGGCCTTGAGCTGCTTTATCACGCTCTTCAATAGCAGCGATTTCAGCTACGTCGATGAAGGTGAAGTAACGAAGGAAAGCGTATACGTCGGCATCGGCGGTGTTGATCCAGAACTGGTAGAAAGCATAAGGCGAGGTGCGTTTAGGATCTAACCAGATGGTGCCGGTTTCGGTTTTACCGAACTTAGTACCGTCGGCTTTGGTCACCAAAGGCATGGTCAGGCCATAAACCTTGTTGCCGTACATACGGCGGGCTAAATCGATACCGCCAGTGATGTTGCCCCATTGGTCTGAGCCGCCAATTTGTAGAGTGGTATTTTTCTTGTCACTTAATTCAGCAAAGTCAAAAGACTGCAACAACATGTAGCTGAATTCAGTAAAAGAGATGCCTGACTCGTCACGGTCGATACGTTGTTTTACCGACTCTTTTTTAATCATGGCATTAACGCTGAAGTGTTTACCCACGTTGCGCATGAAGTCGATAACGTTGATGCTACCAATCCAGTCAAGGTTGTTTATCACCTCTGCGGCATTCGCTTGCTCGCCAAATTCGATGAACTGGCTCACTTGCTTTTGCAGTTTGCCTACCCAGCCACTAACTACGTCGTCGCTGTTAAGTTTACGCTCAGCTGCTTTAAAGCTGGGGTCACCAATTAAACCGGTGGCGCCGCCCACCAAGGCGAGGGGTTTATGGCCAGCTTGTTGGAAGCGTTTTAGCATCAAAAGCGGTACTAGGCTGCCAATGTGTAGGCTGTCGGCTGTGGGGTCGAAACCACAATACAGGGTGCGGGCTCCACTAGAAAGGTGTTCGGCCAGTTCTTCATCGGCAGTGCATTGAGCAACCAGGCCGCGAGCCTTAAGATCTTCTAATAATGGATTAACCGTTGTTGTCATAATTTAACCTGTATGTATTTCTAAGCCCTTAGGGGAATGAACAATTTTCGAGCCGAAGATTCTACACTTAAGTCCTAACTAAAAAAACTGCTGAGTGACATCAAGCGTAGCTAAATCCTTTGTTTATTTAATTTTTCCGCTAACTAGCTCTTCTCTTAGGTCGAGCGGGGCGACAATCGTACCCTCACCGGCAAAGCTAGGCGCTACGGCTAAATCAAAACCGTCCTGTGCCATGCCAGGTAGCCATTTTTCTTTAAGCTCATCTAAATTAATCGCCAAGGCTTTGAAACTGGCGTGGTCTTTACTGGCCCAATGTTCCGCTAGCGCCGCATCACTCCATAACAACAGTACTTTCTCGTCACCGGTTTCGATGATTAAGCAGCCCTGTTCATCACTTAGCGTCCACACTTGCTGCTGGCTACGCGCCTGCTCGATAAAGTGTTGGTAGCGCTGTTTAGTGGTGAGGCGGTCATGTTCTTCGATAACAGAAAGCTGGCTCATGGGGTTTTCCTAAGTAAGATTTTAGCGGCGCGTAGTATAACAGTTTCTTGTCAGCAAAATAGTCTCGCTTTATTTATGCTTATTGATCTATTCCGGCGACCTTAGGGCGCGTCAGCGCTAGACTAGCCGCGAAATGTTAAGGCTGATTTAAGTCGATGGGAATAAGTAGTTGTTGTGCAGTTAGATTTATATGTAAACACGCTGGGGCGTCATATTAAGCAGCACTTTAGTGGGCGGGTTCGCAAACTCAGTGTTGATGGGGATTTCACCTGTCCAAATCGTGACGGCAGTATTGGTCGTGGCGGTTGTACCTTTTGTAACGTTGACGCCTTTGTTAAGCCCAAGCAACAGCAAATGTCGATAGTTGAGCAGTTGGCCGAGCGTAAAGCCGAGCTTAAACATAAAGACATTCGTTACCTGGCTTATTTTCAGGCTTATACCAGCACTTATGCCGAGGTGGAGTATTTGCGAGGTATGTACCAACAAGCGCTCGCCGACGACTCAGTGGTGGGCTTGTGTATTGGTACTCGCCCTGATTGTGTGCCAGACGCGGTATTAGAAATGCTGGCTGAGTATCAGCAGCAGGGTAAGGAAGTGTGGTTAGAGTTAGGTTTACAAAGTGCCAATAACCATACCTTAAAGCGGATTAATCGAGGCCATGACTTTGCCGCGTTTCAACAGGCGCTGGCGCGGGCGCATCAGCATGGTCTTAAGGTGTGTGCTCATCTGATTCTCGGTTTGCCGGGCGAAGGGCCGGACGATTATATGGCGTCTTTAAATGCCGTGCTGGCAGAACAGGTAGCAGGCATTAAGTTGCACCCTTTACATGTGGTTGACGGCAGTAGCATGGCTAAGGCTTGGCGAGCCGGACGCTTAAGTGTAATGACTCAGGCTGATTATGTAGAGCAAGCGGTGCGTTTGATTCGCCATACTCCACCACAGGTGGTTTATCACCGGGTGAGTGCGCATGCCCGCCCGCCAGTATTGCTGGCGCCCGAATGGTGTCATAGCAAATGGTTGGCGTTAACTGCGATTGCTAAAAAGTTAGCGAAAGAGGGGCCGCAAGGCAGCGCTTTGCAGCGCTAGTTACCCGCGATGCGTGAGCTAATTCCTTGTTTAGTAAATGATTATTTTAATATTTAAATTATTCAGGTAAAGTAAGCGCTATTGCGGAAAAAATGGACAATTAATGCAAGGCAGTTTCTATCCGGCGGCTTGGATGCAGGCCTCAATCGCTTTACTCAGTCTTTTGTTGGTGGTGGTGACCATATTGTGGGCCTTAGCGGCCAGAAAGGTGCGTGCCAAGCGTTTGGCCATGCAAAAATCACCGGCTGGGCAAATGACATTGGATAGTGAAGCCAAGCAAGTGCTGTTTGCTAATCCGCGTTTTTGTGAGTTAGTGCAGTTATCAAATAGTGGCAAAAGCTGGCAGTTTTCTTCGCACGAGCATTTAAACCAGTTAATAGCATTGCTCGAGCCCTACCAAAAACAGGCACGGGTGGAAGGGATCCACTGGAAGTTGGAATTTGGCGAGCATGCTCGGGTGCTGTTAATTTACGCCAATCTAGAGGTGGTTCGTGGCCGTGAGCTTTGGTATGTCAATGCCTATGAAAATGCTCAAGGGTATAGCTACCTTAATCGCATAGAACAAGAACAAGCATTGTTTGCTAACGTGCTTAACTCAATCCCCGAGTTCATTTATTTTAAAGACGCCGAAGAGCGGCTGCTGGGCTGTAATCAGGCTTGGGCTGGTTTTCATGGTTTGAAACCCAATGAGCTAACCGGCAAGCGTTTAAGCGATTTTCTCACTCGCCGCGAGTTGAGCTTAAGTCAGGCCTATGATTCAGAGGTATTAGCCGGCAAACCCTGCCAACATACCGAATGGTTTAGTGCGCCAGATAGTCGACAAATTTTGCTGCAGCACAACGTTTACCCCTTAAAAAATCAGCAAGATGAAGTGACCGGGGTGCTGAACGTTTCTTACGACGTAACTAAATGGCACGAGCTGAACCGCCAGTTAGAGCAAGAAAACCAAAATAGGCTGAGTTCTGAAAAAGAACTGGGTCGGCAGAATAACTTGATCCGTACGGTATTTAACTCTACTCCCGATCCCTTGGGTTTTATCGATGATAAAGGCAACTTTGTTGGCGGTAACGAACCCTTTGCCAAAATGTTTGGCTACACCAGTGATGCGCTACTAGGCAAACATTTAACTGAAGTATTAAGCGCCGAACAACTAGAACAACATCAAGTGCAAAACAGCCAAATTCTTGAAACCGGTAAACCGCTGCGTTACGAAGAGCTGGTGTATTTAGATGATGGCCACCAGATTTGGTATGAGGTAATTAAAGGTCCTTACTTTGATGATGTCAGTGGTGAGCGCGGAATTATCTTCATTACTCGGGATGTGACCGAGCGTAAGGCCACCGAGCAGCAATTAGCCGATGCTATCATGCAGTTACAGGAACTCAGTTTCATCGACAGCCTAACTCAGGTGGCTAACCGCCGTAGTTTTGATGAAAAATTGCAGCAGTTGTGGCTAACCCATCGCCGCGAAGGCTTAGAGCTGAGTTTGCTGTTATTAGATATTGATAGCTTTAAGCAGTACAACGATAACTACGGGCACCAACAGGGTGATGAAGCCTTGCGTCAGGTGGCCAAGCTGACCAGTCGTTCGGTGAAGCGCGGCTCTGATTTAGTGGCGCGTTACGGCGGTGAAGAGTTTGCTATTCTATTGCCTAATACCAGTAATGAAGGGGCCAAGTTGGTGGCTGAGAACGTACTGAAAAATATGACGGAAGCTCAAATTCCCCATGAATATTCCGAGGCGGGCGAGTATATTTCAGTGAGCATTGGCGTGGCCACTGTGGTGCCTCAACAGGGCGTGGATTATGGCGAGTTAGTTCGCATTGCCGATTTGCAATTGTATCGCGCCAAACACCAAGGTAAGGCGCGTTATTGTTGTGCCGGAGACAGCGCCAGCGCCTAAGTATTAGGCCTGATAACCTTGGCTAAGGCCTTTGGTAACAATACCTACCGCATCATGAGCGTGTAGGCTTTCTAGGTGGTTGACGCGTACCCAGAAATCATCAATGTCTGGACGGCGGTTAAGACAGTGCTGTAAACGCCGCGCCGCATCTTCACAAAACATCAGGTTCTGGCCATTAAGTCGAGCAAATTCTTGTTCATCCTCGCGTTTAACTGCCGCTTGTACTGGGGTTTGTAGGCTCTCTTCCAACTGATCGATCAGCTCGATTAAGGGTAAGTCAGTGGCGCTGGCATTTAACTTTACTTTGACTTGAGCGATGCTGCGCTGACTGTGTGGCGTAGCCACAATGCCTTGAGTACTGCCTAACCATTGTTGAACCTCGTCGCGAGACACTTGCTCTTGGCTAAATTGTTCGCTAAAAGCTTGCTGGATTAACTGGCGGGCTAAAGCTGCAGAGCAAGGGCAAGTCGAAGAATAAGGCACTTCAACACTGAGTTCTATCTCGGTGCGCTGTTGATGACGAGTGGCCACTATGCTGGTGGGGTAGGCTTTCCATCCGGTTTTACCCGATACCAGTGATTGACGACGTAAATGGTAATCAAAATCGAAACGAACTCGCGCGTGTTCGCTAAGGTCCTGATGGCTTTCGATAAATTGATCTAAAATGGCGTTTAATGCCGAATAATCCAAGATTTGCTGATTCGACAGTTGATCTAAGATCAGATACAAACGCGACATGTGGATGCCTTTGGCGTGAGGGTCATCTAAGCTGACGAAAGCTTCGATACGAGCGCTAACACGACTAGGCTGTTGGCCTTCAAAGGCAATCAACATTGGCATTTCGATTTGGCTCATCCCAACCCAGTTGAGCTTACCTTCGGTTTGAGCGCGTCCTGAATGGGCGATATCAGGCATTACACTAGACATGCGCGTAGTTCTCCACAGAAACTGCCAAGGCTTAGCGCGTTGACATGAGATTAAGGTGTAAAATGATGGGCTGTTATACCATAAAAACTGGTTTACTATTAACCCTCTTTATTTTATGGACTTGTGTAAGCAAGCATAAAAACAGCTCGGGTATAAGGAAAGGGCTTGAATGACGCCGTTAAAGAAACTCGCTACTTACTATGTGCATCTGTTATCTCGCTTGGGCATCGTAAAATTTAGTATCAGCTTAGCTGGTGCCATTATTTTAGTTGCCCTTGCGATACAAATGAGTGTGACTTTTGCTCTTACTGGGCAGGTGTCGTCGGTGGATTTAATTCGCTCGGTTTTCTTTGCCTTGATTATCACACCCTGGGCGGTATTTTTTATGTCGGTGGTGGTAGAGCAAATTGAAGACTCGCGGCAACGTTTAAGCAAGATGATCCGCAAGTTAGAGAAGATGCGCTCACGCGATTTGCAATTAACTAATCGTTTAAAAGCCAATATTAGCCAACTAAATAACGAAATCGACGAACGGGAAAAAGCCGAAGCAGCGCGCCGTCAGGCAATCAGCCATTTAGAGTTGGAGGTGAAGCAGCGCCAGCAGGCGCAACAGGAGTTGGAAGAACACTCGGCGCTGCTACGTAGCTTCATCGACAGTTCCCCTGACTTGGTGTATTACCGTAACGAACAAGGGCAGTTTTCCGGCTGCAATTTGGCGCTGGAACAATTGGTTGGGCGCTCAGAAAAGCAATTGATTGGCTTGACGCCTTATGATGTCTATCCCGAAGAAGTCGCCGACAAGGTTGTCGAAACCGACCATCAGGTATTTGATAATGATGAACCCTTAACTTATGAGCAATGGCTGGAATATCCCGATGGGCGTAAGGCTTTTTTCGAGCTGCGTAAAGTACCGTTTTATGGGCGTAATGGGAATCGCCTGGGTTTGTTAGGTTTTGGTCGGGATATTACCGAACGAATGCGCCACCAAGCCAATATTGAAAAGGCCAATCGCGACAAAGCGCAATTTATCTCAACCCTGAGCCATGAGTTACGTACCCCATTAAATGGGGTAGTCGGTTTGAGTCAAATGCTGTTGGACACTCCCTTAAATGACGCTCAGCGCAAACATGTGAATACGATTTTATTAAGCGCTACGACTCTGGGGAATATTTTTAATGACATTATCGACCTAGATAAATTGGACCGTCGCCGCTTTGCGGTGTCGATGGAAACCATGGATTTTAAAGCTCTAGTGAGTGACATCGAAACGCTGACCGAAATGCAGCTGCAGGCTAAAGGTTTAGACTTTCGCTTTGAGCAAATTGGGCCACTTCCGCAAAGCATCGTTGCCGACCCAACCCGTTTACGACAGGTATTGTGGAACCTAACCCATAACGCGGTGAAGTTTACCGAACACGGGCAGGTAGCCTTGACCATTAAAGCTAAGTCAGTGGCCGAACAGCAAGTAGAATTGGAATTTGTGATTGAAGATACCGGGCCGGGCATACCCGAAGACCAATTAGAGCAAATTTTTGCCATGTACTATCAGGTGGAAGGCAGTAAGTCGGCCACCGGAACCGGCATTGGTTTATCGGTATCACGGCAATTGGTACGCGCCATGGGCGGGGATATTGTGGTAAGCAGCGAAGTGGGTAAAGGCTCGTGTTTTACGGTACGTTTAACGGTGGATTTAGATGTTATCCCCGATGAAGCCGAACAAATTGACCATCCACCCTTAGAGATTTTATTGGTTGAGGATGTCGAGTTAAATATCACCATTGCCAAAGCGCTGTTAGAAAAATTGGGCCATCAGGTTGAAGTGGCCAAAAGTGGCCAGCAGGCACTGGCGATGTTTGAGCCAGATAACTTCGATTTGGTGCTGTTAGACATTCAATTGCCCGACATGACGGGCTTTGATATTGCTAATCAATGGCAGCAACAATATAGCGCAGCACAAATGCCGCCGGTGGTGGCCTTAACCGCCAATGTAGTCAACAGCAAAAGCCAATTTCAGGCGGCTGGGATGGTGGATGTGATCCATAAACCGATTAATCGTAATGCGGTGGTGCATTGTTTTAATGAGGTGTTTGCCATTGGAGAAGAGCCACAAGTTGAGGCCTCTGTGTCACCCAAGCAAGCTCTGAGCCGCAGCTCGCTACCTATTCTAGATTTAGATCTAATAGAGCAATTCTGCGAAACCATAGGGGTTAAGGTGTTAAATGACAGCGTGGATTTGTTTAAAAAGGTCATGCCAGACTATTTGCAAGTCTTAGAAAGCAACATGTACGCTAAAGACAAACAAGGCATTGTTTCGGAAGCGCATAAAATCAAAGGCGCCGCCGGTTCGATAGGCTTAGCGCGGATCCAGCGTTTAGCCAATAAAATCCAATCGCCGGAGTTGCCAGCTTGGGCCGACAATGTGGAAGACTGGATTTATCAACTCAGTCACGACTACCCGGAAGATCTTAAGTTGCTAGATAAGGCCATTGCTGAGCATATCGAGCAATAGCCCAGCGATGAGCACTGAGTTGTTTAAGCGAGGTTCACCAATACCAAGATCAGCAGTGGGCAAAGCAAGCTGAGAATAAAGCCGCTGGCGATGGCCACCGGTACCAACTGGTTGCCCCCGGCTCGTTGTAACATCGGTAGCGAGAAGTCCATGGCGGTGGCACCCGCATAACCAATCGTGGCGGCGGGCGAGCGCAGCATCAAGCTGGGGATTAGCAGTAGAGTGATTAACTCGCGGCTTAAATCTGCAAAAAAGACGGTACTGCCGATCAGTGGGTTTACCGCTTCGGTGAGCAAGGCACCCGATAAGGAGTACCAGCCAAAGCCGCTGCTCATGGCCAAACCTACTGAATAGGGTAAATCAAACCAGTAGGCGCAGATAAGCCCAGCGGGAATCGAACTTAATACCATCACCAGTGCGATGATCAGCCCACGGCGGTTGAGTAGTAATTGGCGAACACTGATCCCCGCACTGCGCAGTTCTATGCCGATGCAAAATATCAATGCAATGAGTGCGTATTCGGCTAACTCTCCCTGAGCGGGAAGACGTTGCTGATACAATAACCCCAAAAGCAAACCCAACATGAGCAAGCTAATGAGTACTAAAGGATCTTTAAACAAGGCCCACTTGTGAGTACTGCGCGCCTGCTGCGGCTCGGCCTTTGGCATATCTAAAAAGCGTCCTACCCAAACTAGAGCCGAGAGGTTAAACAGTAATAACAAGGCGATTAAGCTAAGGCTTTGATAGAGCAATTGCAGAATGTTTTGACCCAGATTATCAACAAAAGCCAAGCCATAACCCATTAAGAACAAGATGAGATAGAGCATCCAGCTGCTTAATCGGCGAACAAGTATTAATCCAGAAGGATGTTTTAGGGGAATGGCATAGCCAACAATTAATGCACCTAAAATAATCAATAAGCTGCTATACATCTCTGTGTCCTTACTCAAGCGGAGCTGAAATATAGCAGTAAATATGGCGGCTCACCAGTTTCGATTAAGCCTTGTTGGTAGACGACTTATTGACTTGGCTGGGGGAGCGAAAGGGTAGGCTAAGCAAACCTGGTAATTGTCGATTATCTTTAGCCAAGGGCCAGTTTGCTAGGCCAAAATTGATCCCTGGTGACCAAGTTCTGGTTGAGCCCGATAGCTGCGAAATAGTCGATCCCAACAGGACAAATTAAAACCGTAGTTACTGTTATGTTCATGATATAGCTGAGAGTGGTGTACTCGGTGCATGTCTGGGGTTACAAGGGCGTGTCTTAGTCGTGCGTCCCATCGTTGCGGAAGATTTAGGTTGCTATGATTAAACATGGCCATGCCGTTGAGAATCACTTCAAATAAAAATATCGCCAACAACGGTGGGCCTAAAATGACGATTAGCGCCAGTTTAATTGCCATCGATAAGGCTATCTCGATGGGGTGAAAACGCAGACCCAGGCTCACATCGTAGTCGGGGTCAACATGGTGAACGCGATGCACCCGCCAAAGTAGTGGAATGGCGTGAAATAAGCGGTGCTGCCAATAAATGGCAAGGTCAAATAACAATAAACAGATAGCAATACTGAGCCAACTTGGCAGTGCCAGTTGATTCAATACGCCCCAGTGTTGTTGCTCTGCCAGTGAACCTAAAGCCAGAGTGCCCAAGGGGAATATTAGCTTAATTGTTAAGCTATTAAGCACAATTAAGCCAAGGTTACTCGGCCAGCGCTGTCGCCGAGGGAAACGCCGAGCATGCCTAGGCCAAGCCCATTCTAAAATCATGAAAAGACTGAGTAGACCAACAAATAGGGCTAGCCGCCAAAATTCTAAATATTGCATGAGCTGAGTATAGTTAGGCGCTCAGGATGCACCAAGGGATAAACTTGTTTATTAAGAAGCGAAAACAGAGATGAGAGAGTCGCTGTTGAGTTTCTATTTACAAGTTTGTTGGTATGACATAGCCTTATTTCTTTTTAGCTAATTTTTATTCTATTTTTTTGATAGCTATAACAATTTCAAGCCATAGCGCAGGCTATTTTGGTCGATTGATTTAGTATGGCTGAATTAGCATTAGTCGTTACCCCCAAGTAAATTCTTATAGTTATGATCGAGTCTAAACCAGATCTAAGAATCGTAGATATTAACGCCTTGAAAAAGGGTATGTATGTAGTCGCAATTGCTAGCCAGACCGGCAAGGCTAACGTAGCTAAAGCTGGCCGGATTACCGAAGACAAGCAGCTTAAAGCCTTAAAAGATAAAGGCATTATTAATGTCACGGTAGACTGGTCACGAAGCAGCGTCGATGAAGCGTCTGAGCTAAGCACTGTGGATGAGGGGAGGCGCGCGCCCGTTCCTGAAACCAGAAGCTCTACTCCGGAAAGTGAAAAACGTGCTGCTAAGCGCTTATTTAATGAAGCCAAAAATCTACAAAGTAAGTACTTTAAGCAATTGCAGCATGGCGACTCCATCGATTTACAACCCATGGAGCGAGCCGCCGAAGGCCTGATTAACTCTCTGGAAAGCCAAAGTAATGCCCTGTTATGCCTCGCAAAAATTAGAGCTAAAGATAAATACTTAATGGAGCACTCACTGAATGTGGGCATGCTGTTAGCTTATTTTGGTCGTTTCTTGGGTATGAACAAAAATAAGCAAAAGCAGTTATTGATGGGCGGCATGTTACACGACATAGGTAAGATAAAGACTCCCGATGAGGTATTGCATAAGCCGGGCAAATTAAGCGATGAAGAGTTTGTGATTATGCGCCAGCACGTGGTGCATAGTTACCAGATCCTCAAGGCTCAAGAAGGAGTATCCACCACCATGCTGGATATCGCCCGTAATCACCATGAGCGTTTAGACGGCAAGGGTTATCCTAATCAATTAAAGGGCGAGCAGCTCTCTGAAACCACCCGCATGGCCAACATTGTGGACTGTTATGATGCGCTTACTGCTGACCGGGTTTATAAGAGTGGAATGCCCCCAACGGCGGCTTTTAGAATATTGTTGGCAGGCGTTGATAGTCAATTTGATAAGGTCTTGGTTGAGAAGTTCATTCGCTGTATGGGCGTATATCCCGTTGGCACCGCAGTGAAGTTAAAATCGGGTCGTTTAGCGGTAGTGGTGCAGCGTAATTCGGAGAAGCCATTAAACCCAGTGGTTAAGGTGATATTCAATACCTTAACCAATACGCATACTGAAGTTAGGTTACTCGATTTAAGTAAATACTCGCATGATCTGATCGAAGAGGCGGTATCTGCACGGGATTATGGCCTGTCGATTGACAATTTCTTGGTGGACCAGCCTTAAACTCCCGCGCCTCAATCTTAGTGCTGCATTTTCTTCATCAACATGACTTTTTTCACCGGCAGAGTGATGCGCTGTTGGCTGCCGTCGGAAAAATTAAGCTCTAAGTCTAACTCTTGGCCTTCTTTAAAACTTTGTTGAAGGTTAAATAGCATTAGGTGTAAACCGCCAGGCTTTAGCTCTACGCTGGAATGAGCTGGCACTTCTATTTTTTCAATTTGACGCATTTTCATCACTTCACCATCCATGCTCATGGTGTGTAATTCGACTCGGCCGGCGGCTGGTGTATTAGCCGAAACCAGGCTAATGGCGTGCTCTGAGGGGTTATTCAGGCGTAAGAAAATAGCACTGGTGGGCGCGTTGGGAGGTGTTGCTCTGGCGTAAGCCCCAGTTAATTCTAGAGAAGCCGCTAAAGAGTAGCCGCTAAATATTAGGCCTATTATTAGTAGAAATGCTCGCATTATGGGTCCTTATGGTTGGCTTAATAGTTGTTGTATTTTATCGATCACTGGTTGAGGGTCTAGGGTATGAGGGACTTTAGCTAGCAACTCTCCCTTGGGGTTAATGAAATAGAAAAAGGAATTATGATCCACGCTATATTCCAGCTCCGAGTCGGGAATATCCACATATTGATAATATACTCCTAGGCTTTGACTTAAGCCGAGTAACTGCCCTTCTTGAGGGCTTAATCCTACAATGTCAGGGTGAAAATAGCCGGCATAGGTCGTCACCATTTCAGGTGTATCTCGCTTCGGGTCAACACTGATAAACAAACTTTGTAATTGAGCCGCTTGAGCGGGCGATATTTCTCCTAGCGCAGCGCTAAGCACGGCTAAAGAAGTGGGGCAAACATCGGGACAGTGAGTAAAACCAAAGTAGGCAATATACAGACGCTTATCATCGCTTAGCCCCTGAAAACGGCCATCACTGCTGGTGATTTTAAATAAATTATTAGGCACCGTGGTGATCACCGCAGACGGACTCTCGGACACTTGAGGGCTAGGCGCGGGCTTAATCCATTGGAAACTAACAATGCCGGCAACGGCACTCAAGCAGATGACGGCTATCCAGATGAGATATTTCATTGGCTATCAACCTCAAAACTTAGGGCTAGGGGACGGCTGGCATCCAAAGAGGTAATTTCGGCTCGCCAACGCATTTTTCCGGTATTGCAAATCGGCAGTAACAGTTCGCTTTGATAACTGCCATTGGCATTGGGCTGCAAGTTAACTTTAACTTCACCCATATACATGTCTATACCCTGTAAACTTAATTCCAGAGGTGGTGGGTTTTCTAGATTGGTGCTTAGCCGCAGCGGCTGAGCTAACATGGCAGGCAGAGAGTCAGAAGGTAGGCTCAGTTGCCATTGTTGTTGTTCAACAAACCAAGAACACCGGCCTTGTTGTAGGGCCGAGCAATGCTCAAAATGAATATCAGCTGGCTTCGCTTGCCAATAGCTATAGCCAAAACCCAATGCAAATGCACCCGCAATAGTGCCGCAGACCAGCAGTGTTTTTTTAATTAAAGCAGACAATTATCAGTCCATGGTAGTGATGCGCCGAGGCGCGGTTAGCAGGCAAGCTAATCTACTCTGCTTGCTTTCATCTCTCAAGCCTAAATAATAATAGCGAGAATTACTGAGAACTAATTCCAATTCCTTCGGTCTGTTTATAGAAAGGAGAGCCGATGTTTAAACGAGTGAGGCGATGGACGGTAGTGCTGTTACTGAGTGTTGTGCTCAGCGGCTGTGGTATGCGTTTTGTTTACAATAATCTCGATTGGTTGGCCTATTGGTTGATAGATGATTATGTAGAGCTCACAGAGCAACAACAGCAGCAATTTGAACCGATGTTGCAAGATTGGCTCGCTTGGCACCGCAGTAGCCAACTGCCGATTTACTTGGCGCAGTTACAGTTATTTCGGGCGCAACTTGTCGCTGGGATCACCCCTGAGCAATTAAAAGAACAAGTGGCCGCTTGGCGAGAAAATGTGCGGGTGGTGGCCAACTATGTCTACCGAGACCTGGCCGAGCTAGCCCAGAGCGCAACACCACAACAGGTGAATCAGTTTATTAGTCAACTGGCGCAACAGCAGCAAACGGAGCACCGCCAGCAAAGCCATCTGGAATACCGTCAAGAGCATCTCAGCGAGAGTGTTGAGCGCTGGCTGGGAAGTGTGAATGCTCAGCAGCAAACGCTAATTGAACGGATGGCCGAGCAATTAGTGGATACTCGCCCCGATTGGTCTGCGGTGCAAAGCAAGTGGCAACAATATTTGGCCTTCAGTATGAGTCAGCCGCGTCAACAAGCCTACCTAGAGCAGCGTTTTTATGTATTGTTAGTTGAATCTGAGCAACTTTGGCCACAGCCGCTAGCGGCGCGTTTTAACGCAAACCATCAAATATGGGCGCAGGGAATGAGCGAAATATTGGCCTTGACCAATGCCAAACAAAAGCGCTATTTGTTGGCAAAGCTGGATGCTTATATAGAAGACTTACAATTACTGATAGGTGAGGACGGTTTGACTAAGCCTGCGGTACTGGCAGGCTTAGCCAATTAGTTAGCTTACGCGGCAACTTTCAGTGCTTGTGGCTGTTGCTTAAATTGTAGCGGACGGCCAACTGGCAAAATGGTGCGACCAAATTCGCCATTGAGTACTTGGGCCATGGCAAAATAAATCGCCGATAAACCACAGAAAATACCCTCAAAACCGGCGATGGTGCCGATTAAGGCATTGCCAGTAAAATCACGTATGGCCAATAACGCAAACAATAACGTTAGGCTACCAAATACCACTTGTTTGGCGGTGGGGTAACGTAATGAACCAATAAACATGAAGGCGGTAAATAGCCCCCACAGGCTTAAGTACCAGCCCATGAACCCATGTGGACTAGCTTCGGCCAAGCCCATTTTAGGCAGTAGCAACAAGCCAACAAAGCTAAGCCAGAATAAGCCGTAAGAGGTAAACGCAGTAGTACCGAAAGTATCGCCTCGTTTGAAGCACATTATGCCGACGATAACCTGTGACAGACCGCCATAAAACAGTCCCATGGCTAGGATCATGGCATCAATAGGAAAAAAACCAGCATTGTGAATGTTGAGTAAAACGGTAGTCATACCGAAACCCATTAATCCAAGTGGGGCGGGGTTTGCGGTAGTGGTAGTGCTCATAGTGTGTGCTTCCAAAATAAAGGGTAAAAGTGATGCGCTTTGTGGGCGGTGCATTATCTGAGCGAGACTAGCCGATTGATGTGATCTAGATCAATCTTTTATTTGGTTTTTTTAATGGAATTTCGTCAGGTATTTTCCTAAGGTGGAAAGACCATCGAATGGGTAAATTTAAGAGTCCTATGCCACATTGTATCGTTGAATATTCTGCTGATTTAAAAGCGCATCTTGATATTCAGCAAGTCTTGCATCAGTTATTTGTTTTGCTTGAAAAAAGTGCTGAGTTTGATAGCGCGGCGATCAAGTTAAGAGCGCAGCCTTACAGCGATGTATTCAGTGGTTTGGCCGACCACAGTTTCATGCATATTCGCTTACATATTCTATCCGGGCGTAGCCCACAACAGAAATTGGCGCTGACTAGCGCCATCGTGAACGGTTTGTCTGCCCAGTTAGCCATGGTAAAAAGTTTGAGCGCCGAAGTAGTGGATATTCAGCGCGAAAGCTACACCAAGCGGCTGACTTAGTCCGCAGCGTTTAAGTCAAATTTATCCAAAAGGGTTAAACGGGTGAGCGCTAGCTGGGTTGGCCCCTGTGGCTGGTGAATCAAGCGTAAACAACCAATTTCACAAAACAGTAAATCCTCAGCCACCGGGTAGAGCTGAAAGCTCAGTTCCTTATCTTGTAAATCCTTGCACAACAAGCGCAGTCCTTGTTGAGGATGCTGCTCAATGCTTACGTAGTCTTGTTGATTGCCATAGTCGCCAATAAACAACTTGGGATCGAGTTGTGAAGCGGCTGGGCGTTGCGCTTGAGAATTTGCTTGTTCGAGCAACCAACACCAAAAGCTTTGGCTGGCATACACATCATCCCAGATGTTGTGAGCGTGCTGAGGGTACCAAGTGCTATGCAGCGGAGCCTGCCGTGGCAGCAGACTGAGTTTATCGGCCAGCTCTATCGAGAATTCGGCCGGAATTACTTCGTCTTTGAGGCCATGAGCCAGATGAATCGGCAAGGAGTTGAGGCGCTGGTAGAGTTCGTCACAGATGGGGCGAGCGGGTAGCTTCAACGACCAAGGAGCCAGGCGATTTGGGTCGCCAGCAGCGAGAACGCTTAGTGCGGCGAAGCGTTGCGGCTGAGCCAAGGCAAGGTTGGCTACACCAAATCCCCCCATGCTCAAACCGGTTAAATAGATGCGCTGAGGATCAATATTAAATTGCTGTTCAATTTCGTCTAATAAACTAATTAGTTCATGTACTGCCCAAGCGCTGCGCCCCTCTGGAATATGTGGGCTAATACAAATAGCGTCTAGGTGGGCCTTTTGTAAGTAAGCATTGGGGCCAAAATCGAGTAGTTGTTTGATGTCGCCGCCAATTTCACCGCGACCATGTAAAAACAATACTAAGGGATAGGCTCGGTTGGCCTCTAATGACTGCGGCTGGCTCACCAAATAGTGATAAGAAGGATATTGCTGATGATGATGATGTTGAACAGAGATGGAATGAGAAAGCGCTGTGTTCACGTTAAGCTCCTTTAACTAACCCTAACGTGAACCATCATAGCGATTAAAAGCGATTAAAAATAGAGACGTACCACTGATTCCACCACACAAGCTGGGCGACGACAGCCTTCAATTTCCACGGTGATTTCTTTCACCAGTTCTAAACCGCGTTTAATCGGATTCACTTTAGTTAAGCGGGTGCGGGCACGGATCCGGTTATTCACCTTAACTGGATAAGGGAAACGCACTTGGTTAATGCCGTAGTTCACCATCATTTTTGCCGAAGGATATTGCGGGTTATCTGGGTCAACACTTTCGGTGAGCGCGGGCAATAAAGACAGGGTTAAAAAGCCATGAGCAATGGTGGTTTTAAACGGCGATTCTTCGGCTGCTCGCTCGGGATCGGTATGTAACCATTGGTGATCCTTGGTGACATCGGCAAATTGGTTGATTCGCTCTTGAGTAACGGTGAGCCAGTCGCCAATGTGGATCTCTTCGCCTAACTGCATCGACAACTCCTCCAATAACGCTTCGGCTTTGGGGTGTAGTTCAATGGTCTCTTTAGTGTTGGCGGGTTGCTCGGCAGCACTGCTAAGTTGGTGTTCTTTAACCCAACTCACTAACTGGTGGTGGTGAGCTTTATTAAGAAACTCGAGCCAATAGTCACGAATGGCCGGAGATAGCCAATCCTTTAACTCAAATGGGTTTTGAGCCAGCATTTCTCTCTTTTTCTTAATAAAATCAACTACCTTCATGTGCTCTCTCTATTTTTCCCAGGCTCTCGAGTGGGCCTATTCTAAAATAATCGCTAAGTCAGTCAAATAATTCTTAAAACTAAAGCTAGGTCACAGTAAACAATCTACGCCCTAGCTGCTGGTTTTAGTTACCCGGTTGAATATGTTAGGCCGAATTTAGCGCAGCCATACTTGTAAATCACGAACAATACGATTGCCGCTAAATTGCGGGTGAGGGTCTTCAATAGGATCTAAGGCAAAGTAATTACGTTGTTCTTCGGGCAGCGCATGGTAACTTCCCCATACTTGATAAAGCCAAGCTTCAGCATCCCACTGTAATTGATTTTGTTGATAATAGTCTAATGCGGTTTGGCCAACTGCGTTCTCAATCACAGCCAACAAATAGTTTTCAACATCTTGTTTAATCCGCTGCTCTTGTAGCGCAAACAACTCGGTCTCGCTCAGCATTACTGCCCGCTCCGGCTCGGCTGGAGTGAGTTTGCTGGATTGGCGCGGTGCCAATTGGCTAACCAAGAGCAGTAAATCTTGCTCGTGTTGGCTATTGTGAATATCGACGCTGGCAGGAGCAATTAAAGCTGCTGCCTGATTGAACAAGCTGGGTACATCCAGCTGTTGGCTGGGGTCATGGGCCTTAAACTCGGGGTGCTGAGCATGAAATAGCTGCAATCCTTTAAGTAAGCGCGATTTACCGCGCAATTCACGGAAGCGCCCCAGTAGGGTCAATAGCCGAGTTTGTACCACCGCCAATTCTTGAGTGCAGTCATGTACCGCCTGACTGAGATGAAGAACCAAGATTCGGCGCAGTTCGCGAATGTCTCCGGCGATTTGGCTTAAGCTGTCGAAGTTAAGTAGGGCGAGGCTATTTAATAGCTCGCTAACCTGTTGCTGGGCTAATTCATTTTCGCGGATTTTGGCACTCAAGCTAGGCACGTAACCAAACTCGTTGTTAATTCGCCCCCACAATACCCGCGAGCTATGGCGCAGGCTTTCGGTGAGGCTATAGCTATGTTCACTCAAGTCATTTAAATAGACTTCGGCTGCGGCTAAGTCGCCGATGTGTAAGGCTTCCTTATAATGCGCCGCCAAGGTTTTAATGGTGTCGAGGCGAGAGCCCACATTGGCGTCAATTTGCCGATTGCGGGTATCACTCAAGGCTTCTTCTAGCAGTCCGCGCAGATGCGAACTCAGATGCAAACCTTCATCCGCTGCTGGGCGCCAAATCACACCGGCCTTAAGCAGGCTTTCAATTTGTTTGCTGCTTAGTTGGCTTTCATCCAAGCTGCCGTTAAGGTAGCCGTGCATCAGGCTTTCGCCGTGGCGAGCCAGTAGCTTAAATAGCTTTAAGCCCGCCTGCTGCAAATGTTGGTTCACAGTAGCGACTCCTGCTGACCAATTGCATCGAGGGCTTGTTGTTCTAGGCCAAGCCCCTCGGCTTCGTCGATGAAGCTAATCACCTCAAAGATGTAATCAACTTTAGCGGTGGCGATATAAATTTGTTTTTCTTGGTTGGGGCGCACCAAATAGCCTTGCTCACACAAGCGTTTAAATATTTGTTTAAGCTGGCCATCCACTTGGCTGCTGGTAGAGCCAAATAGTTTATATTGAGCAATTTTCGCCAGTTGTTCGCGTAGTGCAGGCGTATCTTCCACCACCGTTTGTAATTCGCTTAGGCGCAGCGCCGAGCCTGCGCTGATTGGGCTGTCTTGGCCTTGGGCTTCTTGGCTGAGGATCAGCCATTCGCTGAGCGGTAACAGGTTGCCCGCTATCTCATTAAACTGTTGGCTAAGCACTTTATGTTCGGCATCACCCAATTGGCGATAGGCGCAAAAGTAGACTTCGCCTTCACAGGCACTGGCCAAGCGACGGTTGAGTACATGTAAGTGGCTGTCGATACGTTCTCGGTTACTGCTGTCACTCAGAAAATGAAAACCATCTTCATCGCTAATTTGGCAGATAAATTGCCCACTTAACAGGGCTTCCAGTAGCCGGCCAGTTTCACTCATGCCGGTGGCGCTAGGCATACTCATTGTTGACTCTCCAAGGTGGATTGGGCTTGCGCGGCTTTAGCAGCTTTGAGTTTTTCTTGTAAGGGATTAAGCCGAGGCTGTACCACTTGTAGTTGGCGCTTATCGCGGTTGATGATGTAGCGATGGGTAAATAAATCCAAGACTTCTGACTCTGGATTAGGGAAGGCGCCGAGAATGCGAATTTGGTTATGGTCGCAGGCATCAAAAATTTTCTTCACATTGCTTTGGTGCAAGGTACCTAACTCATCGATGGGCCAGTGAATGTAGGTATCGGCATTGCCGCGTAGCAGGCGAGTAAAGGCCAATAGAAACTTACATAAAATCAGGTAGGCCATGCCGTGGCTACTGGATTCATTTAGCTGGCGATCGGTGCGGATCAACAAATCACTGTTGCCTTCGCGCAGGCTCAGCTCAATCATCAGTAGCCTTGATACCCCTTCTTTGAGGGCGCTGCGACCAATAATGTCGAGGGCAATCCGCATACTGTTGGCGTAGTCTTCGTTAGGCAATTGGCTAAAACCTTGCTGCTGCCAGTTGTTGAAGTTATCCACGAATAACTTAAGTTCGTCCCAAAATTCCAACTCGCTGATTTTAGAGCGAATTTTTACCGCTGAATCGGACACCCCGTCTAGACTTAAGTCTTCGCCAATTTCGCGGGTAATGCGGCGGCTTTGGCTGAGAATACGTTGGTCGATGTCACTGAGGTTTTGGTAAAAGCTGCAAATGCTCATGCCTAGGTTACGGCCGTGGTCGATTAAACCCTGTACCTTTTGTGGTACCAAGCCGTTGAGCAATTCGGCTAAATGTGGCACGAGGTCGCGATAGGCCACGCTAGTTTCACCCTCGTCGTTGGTGTGTCGACAAGTGCTGCGCGAGCGCTCCCAAGTTTCGCTTAAATCCGAACCGGCTTGCTGGGCGAGTAAGCTGTCGAAGTGGCGCACTGACTCGTTCACTTGTTCTAAGTGCTGGTTACGTTGCTGGATTTGTTGCTCGGCTTCGCGGCTGCGCTCGGCTGGGCTGCCTTGAGCCTGCTCAGCTTTAGTCACTGGCAGTGCCGGCAGCGCCAGTTGTTTAATTTTACGTATTAGGTTTTGGCATTGGGCGTATTGTTGTTCTACTTGCTCTAACTGTTGCTTGTGCTTGCTCAATAAGGCTTGCTGGCTATCGCGCTGCTGTTGATAGTTGGCTAATTGCTGATTCAGCGCTTGCTTGGCTTCGCCTTGCTGTTGGCGAGCCGTCACCAAGGCCTGATTAAGCTTAGGTTTTTGACTTAACCAGACTTGCTGATGCCAAATTTTATATTCACTCACTTCATCGCGGTATTGCTCGGCGTCTTGAATGTTTTGGTTGAGTTGGCGCTTTTGTTTGGCTAAGTCAACAATCAATTGGTCATCTAAGCCCTGAGCTTGTAGCTCTCCGCGGTACCATTGTTCGGATTGTTTTAAAGCCTGCTTGGCTTGAGCTTGGCGCTGGCTGATGGCCTCCTGTGCTTGGCTAAGCTGAGTCTCTAGAGAGTCAATTTTTTCTTCCCACCAGGCTAGGGTCTCTAACTTGGCTTCTTGATGCTGTGCTTGTAATTCACTTAAGTAGTCTTGGTGCTGAGCATGCGCCTTGCTGAGGTAGTCTTGCAGCTTGCTTTGGCTCTCGCGTGACTCCTGCTGGCGCTGTTTTAAGGCTTGCGAAAACTGTTCTTTAAGCAGTTGTTTTTCTTCCTGTAAGCGCTGGTATTTATCGTCGCAGTTATGCAGGGCGGCAGTGGCTTCGGCTAGCGCCAGTTCTTGTTGTTGCACGGCTTGATTGGCGGCATCGAGTTCTTGTTCAGCTTGTTGGCGTTGCTTTTGCGCCTTGAGCAGCGCCTGTTGAACCTGCTCTAATTGCTGCTGAATTTGTTGCTCACTGGCGGCGCATTCCGGCGCATCAATGGCTTTTAGATCAACTACCAAGCCATAAAGGCTGTGCTGCTGCTCTTCGGCATGCGGTTTTAAATCGCGACGCTCTAAGAGGGCAGGGTTAATCAGTTTACCAATGCTCTGTTCCCAGAGTGGGTGTTCTTGGCGCAAGTGAGCCAGCAAGCTGCCATCGGCAGGGTGCAAGCGTTGTTGCAAGGTGTCTAGCTGTTGGCTTAGCAGGTTATGCTGCTGGCTGGCTTTGGCCAATTGCTGGTCGGCTTGCTGGCGTTGCTGCTTCAATTGCTGCAGTTGTTCACTGTGTTGGCGAACTTGTGCAGATAAAAGTTGGCGCTGCTGAGAGGCTTCATCAAGGCGGTTGTCCATGATGTTGAGCTGGCGGCTTTCTTCCTCGTTATAACCCATTTGTTGAGTGCGCGCTTCATGCTGCGCCAACTCTAGCTGAGTTTTGTGTTGCTGCTGCTGGAAGCGTTGCTCTAGCTGAGTAATTTGCGCTTGTTGTTGCTGTTGTTCGCTGCTGAGCTGGGCTTGTTGCTGTTGTTTTTCCTGATTTAACTGTTGTTGTAGCTGATCTTTATTGTTATGCAGCTTATTAAGCGCGCGGTTTAGCTGTTCGTTAATGTCGCTCTTACGTTGGTTGAAGTGGGCTTCAATGTCGCTGTGCTGCTCGGTTAATAGCTGGTGGCGTTCGCTCACTTCGCGTAATTGTTCGCGCCACTGTGGCAGTTGCTCTAATGCGCTTAAAGCCTGCTCAATGTTTTTGTCTTGCCAGGCTTGGTATTCATCTTCAATTTGATTGAGTTGCTGATCGAAGTGTTTCACGTCGGCATTGGCCGCCGACAGCGTTTGGTTGAGCTGTTCGCGTTGGTTTTGCCATTGCTGCTCTAGCGCGTTGAGATCTTGTTTTAGCTGATTGATTTGTCGCTGGCCGCTCTGAGTTTGGCTGTACAGCTCGCTTTCATCATCTTTGAGTTGTTGCTCAAGTAGACGCAATTGCGCCTCACTATTTAGTAGCTGCTGATGTATTTGTTCCAGTTTGACAAACTTAGGACGAATCGCCTCAAATTGTTGAATTAAGCGAGTTTCTTGGATCCACGCCTGGGCCTTATTGGCATCTACCCAGGTGGGTTTTAGGGTGACGCCGTCTTCTTCCATGATCGCCGCAATCATCGACTTGATGGTTTCCATCTTGCCTTCTTTAGAATGCACCGCCTTGGCGAGTTTTTCGATATGGCGCAAGGAGTGTTTAGGGTCGCACATCGAAAACTGACGCGCGTAGCCTTTTAGCGCACTGTCACCGCTGTTTTGTAAACTGCGATCGTTTTGAATGATGGCGCGATATTCACGGGTATTGAGAAACTTAGTGGTCGCTAGAGCCTGGCCTTGATAGAGCTGCTTTTTCAGCTTTTGACCCAACTTGGCCGGATTTAAAAACCAAGTGCCTTGCTGGTCTTGTTTTTCGATGAAATCTTCTAGCTCAAAGGGCTTGCCAATGAAACGGTACTTTACCCCTTGCTCTTCACGACCCGAGGACAATACTACCTGAGCCTGCTGGCCATTATACTGTTGGTATTCAAAGATGATGTAGCTGGCTTCTCGCGGTAAATACCAGCGCTCGAAACTGTCGCGGGTGCTGGGTACGACGCGGCTTGGATATTCGCCATAAAAAACGGGTATTAAGCGCTGTAGGGTGGTTTTACCCGAGGCATTAGTACCACAGATATTACTATGTTGGTCGAGTTTAAGTTCAACTACACCGCTAAGATGGGTGTCGATCAAGATGATCCGCAATAAGCCAGACAAAGTGCATCCTTTTTAAATTTAGCTAGTTGGTCTCTTGCTTGCTGGACAAGAGGGCAGCCATCAGGCAGGCCAATGTTTCAGTGTACCCAAGAACGCGCATTCAGCGAAGCCTTAGCTGTGGTGTTTGCTTAAAAACTGTTAGTTGTTGTACAAAAAATTAGCGCAGGGTTCGCTTAAGCGGATTGTTTGGCTATTGAACTTGCCGAGCGCTTGTGAAATACTCCCGCGCCCTTGGGTTCTCTCACCCCCAATTAACAAAAAGATAGGTCATAGTTACATGTGGTTTTTACAATTAAATGAGGCCGAGCGCCGTAGCGTGCTAATCCTTGCCTCCTTCCATATTATCGCCATTACCGCGAGCAATTATTTAGTTCAACTTCCCTTCATCTTGTTTGGTTTTCATACCACTTGGGGGGCGTTTACCTTCCCGTTTATTTTCTTGGCAACCGACTTAACGGTGCGCTTATTTGGCGCCAGCCGCGCTAGAAAAATTATCTTTTTGGCGATGTTCCCGGCTTTAATCGTGAGCTACTTGGTATCGGTGGTATTTTATCAAGGTGCTTATCAAGGTCTATCGGGTTTATTGGCTTGGAATGGCTTTGTGGCACGTATCGCACTAGCTAGCTTCTTGGCTTATACGGTGGGGCAATTGCTAGATGTTAAGGTGTTCGACCGCTTACGCCAGCTTAAGTTATGGTGGGTGGCTCCGGCTTGCTCCAGCGTATTTGGTAATTTAGTAGATACCTTCTTATTTTTTGCGGTGGCGTTTTTCGCTAGTAGCGATGCCTTCATGGCAGAGCATTGGGTAGAAATCGCTTGGGTCGATTATGGCTTTAAGTTAGCGGTGAATTTGGCTTTGTTCGTACCGCTTTATGGCATGTTGCTGCATTTTCTGCAAAGCCGACTCCATCCGCAAAAAGCCTTAGCATAAGCTTTAGTGAGGCTCGCCAGAGCCAATGGCGAGCTTTCTATTCTCTAGTTACTGCTTTGCTGTTGTTTTCTTTTTAGCGCTTCTTGCTGCAACATATCTTGTAGTTTTTCATGGTGTCCTTTGGCTACCATGGCGCTGGCAATCGCTGTTTCTTGTATTAAAGTGGCATTTAGCGCCTGACTCTTCTTACCCACTGGAGTTTTATAAAAGGCCACTAATTGGCTTAGCTCTTCATCCGTGAAGTGCTTTTGGTATACCTCGGCAATTTGGGGTTTGATTTCTTCCCAAGTGAGGTAGCTCTCGGCCCATTGTGTTAATACTTCTTGGTAGTCGGCTAAAGGCGGATTGTTGCGAATTAATGCGCTATTAAGATTGTGCCGAATAATCTTCATTTGCTGTTCGCTATCATTTAGTGCGAGTAGTTCATCTATGGGGCTGGCTTGTAGGGTACAAGTGGCAAAGAGTAGGGCGGCGGCAAATAGCTTTTTCATAGCGTCATCCTTGAAGTAGTGTAAAGCTGGTATTTTCAACAGCTAGTGATTTATCTTGTAAGCCTACACCTTCTATAACGAGGGTGAAAGGATTGACATGGTTGATCTGCTTAAGCTTAGTTAAAATAGCGCTTTGATTGATCATGATAAGGCGGGTAACAGATAGATGGCTAAAGCCAAACCTCAGGTAAAATTACATAGCTATGGAATATATAGTCACTGGGATAGTGATGCTAAAGCCTTGCCGCAGATCCGCGAATTTACCACTCGAGTCGAAGCCGAACTCGAGGTGGAATTTGGTTTAATAGTGAATATTAAGAAGGCCAAAGGACAGCAGCTGCATTATTGCATTTATCATCCCGATATTCCCGATGATGACGGGCAGGTGATGGCCCCCTTTACAGGGGATGAATATGTGCGTAGTAACGACTGGGACTTTTACCTAGGTGACACCATTTGGGCACCGGTGAGTAATAAACTGGGAATATGGCGAATGACCATTGAGCTGGCTGGTCAGCTGGTGGCCGATAAATCCTTTGAGCTCTATCAACAGCAGGCGGGAGATGCGGCTGACTTTTTCAATCCCCGTCGCAAGTCTAAGTTGAAGCCGCGTTAGCTTATCGCTTTAAGCATAGCGGCAGGTTGCGTGGAGGCCTGCCGGTGTTCAAGTTAGCTTAAACGCTCAGTCCTGAACTTCATTAAGATAGGCTTGTAATTGCTTTTTTTCTTCGTACTCGTCGATGCGTCGTCGAGCTCGCGCCTTATCTCTTTGGGTTTTATGGCTCTTGGCTTTAGCCGTGAAATCTTGTTCTTCCCATTCATCAAAATCATCGAAGTGTGAGTGTTTCATGCTCATTCCTAGCTTTAACTTAATTAAGTGTAATTTGGCCTAGCCGCTGTCGCGCCGAGCTTTGCCGTTAAATACGCGGCAAAATATAACGAGATTAAATGAAAGCTTTATGACGATAAGAGATGATGTAAATGACATTTATTTTAACATGCAAGCAACACCGCGCCGCTGTGCTTAAGCTCTAGCGTTTTGATGTTTCGATGATTCTAATTGGCTGCATTTTTATTAAATGGCGATAATTTGACTATATTCCCCCTTATGTTTCTATTTTTTAGAATGTTTGCCAAAATTAATTGCAATTTTATTCGCAAGTTTGATCGGTCACACTAATAAAACCAGTACTCTGCTGGAGCTGTGTCATAGGAGAAAAAATGGGGATTCGTAACACCGAGCACGGTTACGGTTGGCTAACAATTGTTTTACATTGGTTGGTTGCCGGATGTGTTTTTGGATTGTTTGGATTAGGCCTATTTATGGTAGACCTAAACTACTATTCTAGCTGGTATCAAACGGCACCCAACATTCACAAAAGTGTCGGTATTTTGTTGTTTTTTACCATGCTGTTTCGCTTGTTTTGGCGTGCTATTAATCCTAAAACGGCGAGTCCTGCAAATCATAAAGATTGGGAGAAAACCGGGGCGAAAATAGGCCACTTCTTGCTTTATGGGGTGTTGTTTTGCCTGATGATTTCAGGTTACTTCATTTCAACCGCTGATGGGCGCTCCATCAGTGTCTTTGCTTGGTTTGATGTTCCGGCCTCAATTACACATATTCAGCAGCAAGAAGAAATCGCTGGAGACATCCACGCTTTTCTCGCCTGGAGTTTAATGGTGTTGGTGGCAGGGCATGCCTTGGCTGCCCTAAAACACCATTTTATAGATAAAGACAGCACTTTAGTGCGCATGTTGAAATCAACTAAATAGATAAAGGGATCCATCATGAAAACACAACTTAAAGCCGCATTATTGTTAGCCAGCACCGTGGCCATCGCCTTGCCTGCTAGCGCTGCCGATTACACCATTGATACGCGTGGCGCTCACGCTTCTATCAATTTCAAAGTAAACCACTTGGGCTACAGCTTCGTGGTAGGCCGTTTTAATAGCTTCAGTGGCGACTTTAGCTATGATCAAGCTGCTCCAGAAGCGACCACCGTTGCAGTAAAAATTGATACCTCGTCAGTAAACTCTAACCATGCAGAACGTGATAAGCACATTCGCAGTGAAGATTTTTTAGCTGTTGATCAATACCCAGAAGCAAGTTTTAACAGTACTAAGTACGAAGCGAGCAGCGAAGATAGCGGTACTCTTTACGGTAAGCTCACCCTGCGTGGTGTGACTAAAGAGATTGCCATCGATGTAAATAAAGTGGGTGAAGGTGCCGATCCTTGGGGTGGGTACCGTGCAGGTTTTGTGGGTACCACTGATTTAGTGATGAAGGACTTTGGTATTCCAACGGATCTTGGACCTAAATCAACCACTGTTGCAATGGAATTAGTTATCGAAGGCGTTAAAAAATAGTTTTTCTTAAGCTGCCCCAAGGGCAGCTTTTCTTCCCTCTTTATTACTGACCGTTAGTTTTTAGCCGTTATTATCACGCCAGTTTCGCCACTTCATCCGGATATTTTGAAATTACCATGAGTAGCTCAATTATTAACCATTTTATGAAACTGTTTTCATGAGTTTTAGTGGCTTAATTTGTTGATCAACTTAGCAATTTAGATATAAATGATTAATTGTCTGTGAAATTTTGATCTACCTACTAGCTATTAATTTGGTTAAACATTACCCTTGTTGAGCTACTACATTTCAAGCCTTTTAAAGCTTTGAAAATTTTATGTTTTATGTAAAACACAGGGAGTGTTGGTTTGGCTATCAGTATAATAATTTGCTTAGTTGTCTTAGCTGTGTTGGGATTTAAACTTAGGCATATTCATTATACCTTTGTCTGCGAATTACGTTCAGGCAAGGTAAATGTAATTAAGGGGCATGTTCCTAGCTCTTTTGTACATGACTGTCGCCAGATGATGCGCGGCCGAAAAGTGGTAGGTTTAGTAAAGGGAATTAAACGTAATGGCAGTATGCATCTGCATTTTTCTCGTTCCATTACACAAGCAGACCAAATTTATTTGGAAAAGAAGTTTCCGCATAAGCTATATAGCTCGGATCCTTCTGATATAAACGGTAGTGTTTCGCTAGATTAATTAAAAATAAAGTGTGAGAAAGCCCGGTTATTACCGGGCTTTTTTATTTGGCTAAGAAGGGCGCTCAAGCCTTGGCTTAATCGGGCCAAGAAAGGCTGGTTTGTTATCGCTCAAGTTATTCATTCCTTAGTAAAAAATAAGCTTAGGTTTAGCCAAAATAGTGCGTCTTTGGGCTGAACTGGCTTATAGTATGGCTACTAAGGATGGTTAATTAAGTTTGGTATGGTAAATAATCTAGCAACAAAGAGTATCTGTCATGTGGTTAGCAGCCTATTGGTGGGAGGCGCTGAACGTTTTGTTATTGATTTATGTGTAGAGCAGCGAGCCCAAGGGATGCAGGTTGAGATCATATCCTTCGGCCAGCCGGATGACCCACTGGTGGCTGTGGCTAAAGCCTTAGGCATTAAAGTGATTGTGATTAAGGGCATCAAAGGCTTAATGCAATTTCGTTTATGGCGCGCTTTTCGCGCTCAGCCGCTAATTCATTTTCATTCCCCTGCGGCTTTAAAAACAGCCTTACCAATATTGCCCTTTTGCTTGGATAGAAAAATTGTGTATACCCGCCATGGTGCCGACCCCTTGGCAAGCGCATCGTGGCGCAAGGTGCATCAATTTGCTCGTCGTTACATCGACAATATTTGCTTTGTTTCCTTGGAGGGGCAGCAGGTGTTTCACCAGCAGCATGGTTGGGAACATGTGGCCTCGGCGGTGATCGACAATGGCATAGCCATGCCCGAAGAGCGAGAAATAGTGCCGCACCCACAAGATGGCCGTTTAAGAGTGGGCTCGGTGGGAAGAATGGTTGCCTTGAAACATCAAATTAGCCTATTAAAGGCAGTGGCTTTACTGCCCATGCCACTTGCGCAAAAAATTGAAGTACATTTTTTTGGCAGTGGCGACCAGTTACCGCTGCTGCAACAGTTTAGCCAACAAAACTTGCAGCACTGTGAGGTGGTATTTCATGGCTTAGTGAGTGAGCGTGCTGAAATATACAATCGTTTTGAGTTATTGGTTGTGACCTCTGAAACCGAAGGCATGTCTTTAGCAATTATGGAGGCGATGGCCTACAAACGAGCGGTAGCTGCTACTAAAGTAGGGGGCAATCCACTCTTGGTGGAACAGGGACAGACTGGGTTCCTGTTTGACTATGACGACAGCCAAGCCTTAGCTGCAGTGCTAGAACAAGCGCTGGCCAAGCCTGAACAGTTGATAGCTTTGGGTGAGCAGGGGCGTCAGCGCATATTAAAGCAGTTTTCTCTGCATAGAACTCAGCAGCAATATCAAGCTGTTTACGATGAGCGGGGTAGCAGTGTTTGAGCATCGGGCTTAGATGGCGTTAGCCCGTTTTCTCTGCACTTAAGCTAGCCCCAGCTGTAATATCAAGCTGTTTACGCTGAGCGTGGTAGCAGTGTTTGAGCATCGGGCTTAGAAGGCGTTAGGCTGTTTTCTCTGCACTTAAGCTAGCTCCAGCAGCAATATCAAGCTGTTTACGATGAGCGCGGTAGCAGTGTTTGAGCATCGGGCTTAGACGGCGTTAGGCAGTTTTCTCTGCACTTAAGCTAGCCCCAGCTGTAATATCAAGCTGTTTACGCTGAGCGCGGCACTTGCCTTTGATATTAGGGCTGCTGTTTCTGTGGGGCGGGGCGCTCGCTGCTCTGCTGCCAATGTTGTGGCACTGCTTGGCGACGTGGTTTATTTAAGGCGCGTTTTATACCTCGGACTAACCATAATAAAAAAATCGCAATGGCCAACAAGGACATAGCAATAGCGATGTGTTCTTGCTGCGCTGTATTAATGATACTGGCGGTGGCTTTTGCAGGCCAAATTGAACTGAATGAAATAAATAAACCGACGATGAATAATTTCATGACGCTACCTAGAATCAAATGAGAATGATTATCATTTGATTCTAGGACTTTGTCAGATTTATGCAAGTCATTTATACAGCGGCTTACATTTCTCGGTGTAAGACCTCAAACATTCGTTTGGCTTCGGTTATCACTAAATCGCGTAGTGGGTTAGAGGGGGTATCATTGCGCCACACAAAAGATAGTGAACGTTCAATGCTAAGTTCCGGCACGTTAAGCCTAACTAAGTCACCCATTTCTAATGCTTTTAACACATCTAAATAGGGCAAACAGCTTAAGTAGTTATTGTTAGCCACTAGGGAGCGCAGTACCGGTACATGTTCATATTCACGGTGAACTTTAAGTGTTTCAATGGTGCCTTGAATGGCACTGTCGAAGACCCGCCGTGTTCCTGCTCCTTGCTCGCGTAAAACCCAGCTGGCCTGCTCAAGTTGCGCAATACTGACCCGCTCTAATTTGGCGTAGGGGTGATGGGCTGCAGCCACGATCACTAAGTGGTCATTACACCAAACTTGATGGGCGATGCGGTCATCGTCGCAGCGACCCTCAATCACCCCAAGTTGGTAGTCATAATTAATTAAGCCATTAATTACCTCTGCGGTATTCTCCACTGAGAAGCTCACTCGCAATTGAGGGAAGTTACTATCAATAGAACTGATAAGGTCGGGGATGAGGTGCTCTGCTGCGGTTTGGCTGGCACACAATTGCAGTTCACCACTCACCAGATGTTGTTCGGCGAAGCCTTCTTCAATTTGCATGGCATCCAATAATAATTGCTTGGCTTTGGGGCGCAGCCAAAGTCCCCACTGGCTAAGCACCATGCGCTTTCCGCGTCGATCGAACAAGGGTTTTCCAAGCAGTTTTTCTAACTGAGCTAAAGACATGCTAGCTGCCGATTGGGTGAGCGCTAGGTGCTCTGCTGCGGCGCTGACACTGCCATGGGTAGCAACCGCTTCAAATACGGTTAGTTGCTTTAATGAGTAACGCATTTATCTCTCCTTGGGGCGCGCAGCTCACTACGCTCATGCTTGGGTAAAATGATAGGCAAGGTCGCTATCAATTGTATTGATATGGCTCATAAAAATTATCCGCTTACCAGTGAAAATTATTCTCTATAAGGTAATAGCACGAATAATTTTTAGCGACTTAAGTTGCTTGCTATTACAGGTTTTAAAGCAAATGAAACACCTTGACGTAGAGCACCACTCAGCGCCAAAGATGCTAAACGGAGGCACTAAAGCGGAGTCGCCTCTGGCAGCCCTTAGCCCCGAGCAAATGACCCAATATGCCGAGCAGTATGCATATAAAAAAGCAACTAATACGACGGCTAAAACAATAAGCCTGGCCATCAGCGCCGGGGTATTTATTGGTTTAGCTTTTATTTTCTATATCACCGTCACAACAGGTTCGATGGCTGTTGGGTGGGGAATTAATCGACTATTTGGCGGACTAGCCTTTAGTTTAGGGCTGGTACTACTGGTGGTTTGTGGTGGCGAGTTGTTCACCAGTAGTGTGTTGTCGATTATTCCCCGCGCCAGCGGTCAACTTAATACCCGCTCCATGATAGCTAATTGGAGCAAGGTGTATCTAGGTAACTTTATCGGCGCCTTGCTGCTAGTGGGCGTGGTGAGTGGAGCCAAGCTATATCAGTTAGACCATGGCCAATGGGGTCTTAACGCCATGTCGATTGCTCAACACAAACTAGAGCACAGCTTCATTCAAGCCGTGTTACTGGGCTTGCTGTGTAACTTACTGGTGTGTTTAGCGGTATGGATGACCTTCAGTGCTAAAACTAGCGCCGCTAAAGCTGGCTTAGTGATATTGCCGGTGGCCATGTTTGTTAGCACCGGTTTTGAACACGTTGTGGCCAATATGTTCATGGTGCCTTTAGGTATTGCCATTAAAAGCTGGGCAGAGCCTGCATTTTGGGCACAAATCGGTGTTGCCGAAAACGCCTTTGAACACCTGACTTGGGCAAACTTCGCTCGACACAATCTACTTCCTGTCACCATTGGCAACATCCTTGGTGGAG
The DNA here is from genome assembly GCF_001420915.1 of Agarivorans gilvus. NCBI lineage: Bacteria > Pseudomonadati > Pseudomonadota > Gammaproteobacteria > Alteromonadales > Alteromonadaceae > Agarivorans > Agarivorans gilvus. Next base: position 3,529,492 of record NZ_CP013021.1, read on the forward strand.
CGCTAGTGGTGGGGCTGGGTTATTGGTCGGTATACAGCCGCAAACCCGCCAGCAAACAAGCAGCTAACAATTTATCCGTTTTATCAAATCAATCTTATGGTCCTGTTGGAGAACCTACTATGCAAAACCTTAAAAATCTCACTGTCGCTGACGTAATGATCTCCGCTGACAATGCGCTTAGTCCTGATATGACCATCGCCAGCGCATGTGACGCTTTATTGGCTCAAGAGCTATCTGGTGCCGTTGTAGTGAACGAAAAAAATGAGTTGGTTGGATTCATTTCTGAATTAGAAATTTTACGCAAGCTGTGGCTGGAAGATTACAGCAAACCAAGCACCACTAACGTAGCAAACATCATGCAAAAGGACATCATGACCGTGGCACCAAATCATAACTTACTAAAATTGGCTGAATACATGAGCGTAGACGTAACCCAAGTTTACCCTGTGTCTGATTCAGGCATGTTGTTGAGCTCAACTCATCAACCACTAGAAGAGCGTTTGCGTAACAGCAGTGTTTACCGTCCAAAAATCTTCCCAGTGGTAGATAACGGTAAATTAGTGGGTGTGGTGACTCGTCATCAAGTGCTTAAAGCGTTGCGTCCCGCTCTAGGTGCGCCCGTTAAACTCAATCAAGCTGCAGAAATTGAAGCTATTGCCGAGTCTTCTGTCGCTTAGGGTAGTGATTGCCTTTGTTTTAAATAATCCAAGGCTTGTTGGCTAGTGGTGGCGGTTGCAGGGAATGCAGCCGCCTTTTTTAATGCTTGATAAGCCTCGTTGTAGTACTGCAATCTCAAATACAATAAACCCTGCTGCAGATAGTTTTCAGCCCGCATCGCCCCGCTTAACTGGTTGGCTTGCTGGTAACTATTGATACTGGCTTTAAACTCCCCTAATTGTGTCTGAGCATAGGCCAGTAGTTGATAGCTGTTGGCATCTTGATGAACTTTAACATGCTGCTCAAAACACTTGGCCGCACGGGCATACTCCTTAGCGCTAAGCCAAAGCCGACACAGCTCTTGGTGTTGACCGCTAAGTATATCTCGTTGCATGCCCTCACTAACTAAGCGTGCTGCCTGATAAGGCTGGTTTTGTTGCTGCATTAATTTGCTGAGTAACCGGTAGTGCTCAGCTTGGCTAAATAGGCCTAAATGATGAGCCTGTTCTAAGTAAGCCTGGGCTTGTTGCATCTGACCGTGCTGCAGGTAAAGCTGAGTAATTTGCCACCAAGCCGACATATCCTCAGGGCGCGCATCCAAGATATGCTGCTGTGCGGCAATGGCCGCTGGCCAATCTTGTTGTTGGCTGTAAATCACCACTGCCAATTGCCACCAGCTTAAAGGAGCTGGTGAGGGCTGGTTAAGCGCTAGCTGAATGCTTTGCGCCGCTGCCGGCCACCGCTCTGCTCTGGCTTGCGCTTGAGCCAGCCAATATTCCAACTGGTAGTTGATAGTTTCTCCCGACTGGGTCTTCCATCGCTGAAAGCTGCTGATGGCGCGCTGCCATTGCTGAGTCTGCAACTGCAGTTGAGCTATCATCAATAAACTTTGTTGCTGCACTGGCTCTGCTAATTGCTGCAGTTGATATGCCTGCTCTAGGTGTTTTAAGGCTGCATCATAACGTTGTTGTTGTAGCTCAACTTGGCTTAGATAGTATAAGGCGTAGGCCTGTGCAGTCGGCCGCCGCTGTCGCGAATACTGTTGCTGTAATTGCTCAAAGCGGCTCTGAGCCTGCTGATACTGGCCATCGGCGAGTAATTGTTGGCTGGCAGCAAGGTGTCGGCTCTCTGCTTCAGAGAGCGGCTGGGCAAATGAAGAAAATGCTATAAGAAAGATTGATACTAATACTAAGTTATTGATCATGGGTTAATTTAAACTCAATCTTTTGCCTACTTTTAAAGCCAAATGGGGCGGTTTTCTGGTCAACAGGGAAGCGCCATTGGCTAAGGCTACGCTTTGCCGCTTGCTCAAATACTCCACTGGGTGTGGCTTCTAGCACTTTAATGCTGGATGCCAGCACTTGCCCATTAGCTTGCACATTAAACTCTAAAGTGACGCTGCCCTCGATATTTCGTCGCCGAGCCGCTAGCGGATACTCTGGTGGATGCCGGTATTGCGGCTGAATACTAAGATTCAAGCTAGGGCCACTAGCATCATTTGCTGGCTGCGGCGCGTTGATGATGGCATTGGCTAAGCTTAAGCCGCGTTTAAACTCTGCATTATCCAATTTGGGCAGGCTTAAGTCACTGAGTGTCGCCAGCTTGGCTGGGCTGGTATCACGAGTATGCGCCGAGGTAGGGGCTTGTTGATAGCTGGGCTGGCTTGCCGGGATGAGTTGCGGCGCCTCAGGTAGGCTGCGTTGGCGAATTTGTAGTTCACTAGACTGGCTCAACTTAAATAGCTGAATGGGGGCCAAATCAGGAGGGGAGGGCTGGTTTTGTTTGGGCAAGCCCGAAAGCTGAGCAAGCGCAATGAACATCGCGCTTGCGAGCACTCCTCCAAATGGCAATAGTAGCAATATTCGGAGCATTAGTGCGGGCTCGTTTCAGTGGCTAAGCGATAGTCGACTTTGGCCAGTCGCAGTTGATCGAGTACTTTTACCAGTTGTCCGGTGGTGGCCTGCTGGTCGGCTTGTAGCAGGACTAGCGGAGCGGGCTGTTGTTTTCGCTGGACTAAACGCGCTTTTAGCAGGCGCAGATCGGTGCTTTGACCATCTAAGAATAAACTACCGTCTGCGGCCAGCTGCAGGATGAGCACTGGCCTTGTTTGTTCGCTGGCGCTACTAGACGTCGGTGGGTTAATTTCAATGCCTTGAGGTTTTACTAAGCTGCTACTTACGATGAAGAAAATCAGCATAATGAAGACGATATCCAACATCGGGGTAAGATTGATGTCGTTCTCTTCTTGTTTAAGGCTTAATTGGCGTCGAGACTTCATTGATGGCTCCCTAAGCTTAGCCCTGTTGCTGCTAAGTTAAGCTGACTACGCTGGCTCCAGCGCTTCAAATAAGTAAAATTGATAATACCTAATAAGGCTATGCTCATACCTAACATAGTGGGCAGAGTGGCCCGTGCGATTGCCGCTGCCATTAATTGTGGATCGCTGTTAGCGCTTACTGCCATGTTATCAAACACTTCAATCATGCCGCTTACTGTGCCTAACAATCCAAGCAGGGGGCAAAGGCTAATCAAGTTTTTAATCAGACTTAGGTAGCGTCCTAGCGCCAGCTCTAAGTCGCAGCGTCGGCTTAAATCCTTGGCGGCAGCTTGCCAGTGCAGCGGCAGAGTCTTGCTTTGAGTCTGCTGGTAGTTACGTAACAGTTTGGGATAACTTACAAAACGGAACCAGTAGCGCTCCAGTAACAAGCTGGCTAATAGGCTGCTTAGCATTAGCAGTAGGCTGAGCACCCAGCCTCCTTGATAGAGTAAATCGCTCAGTATATGGCTGGCTTGCTGGTAGGTGTTGAGCAGGCTGTTCATTAGCTGGTCTTCAATTCGGATTGAGCGGCCTTGGGCTGTTGGGCCAACATAGCCAAGCTTTTTTGCTGCATCAACTGCAACAGTATGCGGCTGCGGGTATTTAATAGGCTAGAGCAAAACAGTAAGGGTATGGCCGCTATCAAACCCAGAACGGTGGTGATCAGGGCTTGTGATATACCTGCTGCCAGCAGGCTTGGGTCACCATTACCAAATAAACTGATACTTTGAAAGGTCACTATCATGCCAACCACTGTGCCTAATAATCCCAGCAGCGGAGTCACTGCAGCGAATAATTTAACCAGACTTTGACCTCGCTCGAGTTGCGGCAATTCCAGCAAAATGGCTTGGTCTACTTGCAATTCCAGCTGTTCCAGCGAGGCCAATGGCGTAGCCGCGGCCAGTAATACTCTGCCTAGGGGATTGTCCGCAGAGGCTTGGCTTTGGCTAAGTTGGCGGCGCACCGCGCGCTCAACCAACATCAGGCGAATCATTCGGTATAGCGCTACCGCTAAACCAATGCAGGCCAAAGCAATAATTACCGCGCCCACCTTACCGCCTTGTTGAATCCGTTCTTCCAGCGAAGGGTAGTAGTCTAATTGCCGCAGTAGCTGGCCTCGGGAGGGGTCCACTAACAGTTGTGCGGTTTTGCCCGCGTAATAGTCGCGCGCTTGTTGTTGAGCTGCGGGCTGGCTGGGATAAACTTGAAGCTGCTGGGCCTCGCTTCGCCATTCTAGATATTCGCCCTGTTGATTGATGATGTTGAAGCTACCAATGCGTAGCAAGCTTTGCTGCTGAGGAGCGCCTTGCTGATCTATGAAGCTCGCATCAAAAAAACTGATAGTGCCACTTATTTGCAGTTGTTGGACTAGCGTAGCGGCCAGTGTTTGCATGCTTTGGGCACTTACTAAGCTGCGTTGCGTGGCAAGATTGAAGCCTTCAGCCAGCTGCGGATACTGGCTGCTAAGCAGCGATTGGCGCAGTTTGCTTTGGCTTTCTTCAGCCTGTTGCTTGAGTAAATCAAATACCGGCCCTAATTGGCCACTTTGTTGCTGCAACTGGTGTTGTTGCTCGCTCAAGGCCTGCTCATTGGCTTGAAACTGCTGTTGTAGCCGCTGTTGTTGCTGTTGAGCTTGTTGTAAGCGCTGCTTGGCTGCTTCAAGTTGTTGTTGTTGCTGCTCTAATCGGATGATAAAGCCTTGTTCTCGTTGCTGATTTTGCTGTTGGCTTTGTTGAAGCAAGCTCGGGCTGGCGGCTTGGGCGCTAAGGCCAAGTAAGCTCAGGCCTATAGCGAGCATTTGGCAGTATTTATTCATCACTCGCCTCCTTAGCGGCAGGCAGTGGCAAGAGCAGTAAGGCTGGCGCTTGCTGCTCTTGCCAGGCTATCGCAATGGCTTGGCTTAACTCACGATTGGCGGCGTCATCAAGGGCCAGCCAGGTTTGTTGGTCGGCCTGCCATAGGGCTGATGATTGACCATTCAAGCTTTGGTAGTACAGGGCGGTGCGACCGAGACGAAAGTAGTTTACTTGTTGCTGGTTTAATGCGCCGGAATAGGCCTCAATGGTTTCCCCATATTCCATTTCAATTTGATAGGCCTCGAGCACTTGGCGGTATTTCTCGGCCAAACTTACATCGGCGCGATCCAGTAAGCTGGCTAAGCGAGTAAGCCGCTGTTGGCGCTCCTGGCTAAGAAAGGGCAGGTCACTCGCCACAAAGTTTTGCAACTGGCTTAATAGTTGGTGCACCATCGGTAGGGCTAACTGCTGGCTATACTGCAGTTCTTGGAGATCTTGTTCCAACTGAGTCGATTGTTGGTTTTGTTGGGCAGTCATGGCACTCAAGTGCTGGTTATATTGCTCTAATAGTTGAGCCTGTTGCAGTAGCGCTTGGCTTTGCTCTGCCGCGGCTTGGCGCTGTTGTTCGAGCTGGTCGATGCGTTGTTGAGATGCACTATTTAGCTCTTGGAGCCGCAGTTGCTCGTCAACTTTCACACCGGCTTGAGCCTGGCCTAACAGCAGACTAACAAAGATAAAAATCAGGCATCGCATAAGCATCAACTTTCCTTAGCTAATAAACAGCCCCTTGCGTTGCAAGATTTCTTTGATTAAAGGGCTTGCTTAAGTTTAAAACCTAGAGGCTAGAAGAGTGTATTTTAAACAAGCGAGATTATAAGGCAAAAGCAGGCGCTTAAAATGAATTATCTGCATGTTCGGCCTCTAGCTCTGGCGCTAAATATTTAATGGGGCATCGCGAGTAATACTAAACTGTAAAATGGAATCAACATTAGATGAAATTGATGTAAAATCGCCGTTTACTTGTTAACAACATTGGCCCATGGATGAGACGTCGCCTTTCACTACGCTACCTTTTGTTCTTCTTGAGTATGACTGCCGCCCTGTTGCCCACTTTACTGGTGAGCTCGTGGTTTCAACAACAACTGCATGAACATGAAACAGCGATGGTGCAAGAGAAGCATTTGCTGATCGCTAAAAATTTGAGCCTAGTGCTTGAGCAATATGCCCAACAAACCTCCATCGTATTTAACGGGCTGTCCCATTCTTTGGTGGTGGAGCACTCCGCGGAAGATTTGGCTCCTCTATTAGAAGGGGTCAACATTTATGCTTTAGCCGAATGGCAACTGGGCCGAGGTCAGCACTTCTTTTACGGTTCGCTTAACTCTAAGCTGTTTGCCAATCCGCCGGTGCAATTACAGGTGGCATTAGAGCAAGCAAGAAATAATCGAGGACGTGTTATTTTCAGCGGTGTGGTGGTGGAAGGTTTGGCTCAGCCCAGTCTTATCTTGTGTCTTTATCAGGGACAAGATCGCTATTGGATAGGCGCTTTGGGCACCCAATACTTTTTGAAAATTCAAGCCGCCTTAAACTTTGGTGAGCAGGGCCATGCCGCTATTTTCGACCAATACGCAAGAGTATTGGCTCATCCCAACCAGCAGTGGTATTTACATGCTGAAAACCTTTCTGAGTTAAGTCCCTTAGTTAAAATGCGTAAGCAGAGCTCGGGGGTTGATCAGTTCTATTCGCCTGCTTTACAAAAAGAGATGATTGCCGGTTTTGCGCGGGTTGAGCCGACTGGCTGGCGGATTATCGTGCCTCAGCCGCTAGCCGAGTTACAACAGCAGTCGACTCAGTTGCAGCGTTATGCTTTTGTTATTAGCCTGCTTTGCTTGCTGTTAGTGGGGGTGGTGACTTGGTTTCTAGCCTGCATGATCGTAAGCCCTATTCGCAAGGTAGTGGAAACCGCCGAGGAAATTTCCCATGGTGAAATGGGTAAATATGTACAGTTAAATAGGTGGTGCACCCCTGTAGAAATTGCCGCTTTAGAAGCCAAGTTTAATGCCATGGCCGGAGAGGTCTATACCAGTAGAACCTTATTAGAACAGCGGGTTAAACAGCGCACCGCGGCCTTAAGTAAAGAAGTGGCGGTGAGAAAAAAGGCCCAGCAACAAATTTGGCAACAAGCCAATTTTGACCCGCTAACTAAGTTGCCTAATCGGCGCATGATCAACCGCTTATTGAATGATGCCATTGCCAGCCGTAGTGGCGAACAGCGAGTGGCTTTAATGTTGCTGGACTTAGATCAGTTTAAGGGCATTAACGATACCCTAGGCCATGACATGGGCGATATGCTGTTACAAATTGCCGCCCAACGTATTCAGCATTGTATTGCTGAAGGGGAGCATGTGGCGCGCCTTGGTGGTGACGAATTTGTCATCCTACTTAACGAGCAGGCGCAAGGCCAAAGGGTGGCCGAAGTAGGAGAGGCGGTGCTGCAAACGCTTAATACGCCATTTCAGTTGGGTATTGAACGAGTTTATATTTCTACCAGTATTGGCGTGGCGTTTGCCCCAGATGATGGTGATAGCATCGACGATTTACTTAAACATGCCGATCAGGCGATGTATGTAGCCAAGCAACAGGGGCGTAATCGCTTAAGCTATTTTACTGCTTCACTGCAAGAGCAAGCCCAGGTGCGGCGAATGCTAGCCAATGACTTACGCCAAGCTGTGGCGAAAAATCAGTTGCATTTGCACTATCAACCGATTGTTGAAATAAGCACTGGGCGCTTAATTAAAGCAGAGGTATTGGTGCGCTGGCTGCACCCCAAACAGGGCTGGATTAGCCCCAGCGACTTTATCCATATCGCCGAAGAAACCGGCATTGTGTTGGAAATGGGCAACTGGATCTTCTCTCAGGCGGTGGCGCAACTTAAAGCTTGGAAGGAGCAAGGTATGGCCCCGATTCAGCTGAGTATTAATACTTCGCCAAAACAGTATTATGAAGCCGAGTTTGATGTGGCGCAGTGGTTACAGGAGCTGCAAGACGCCGGGCTCTCGAGCGCCGATGTGGTAATGGAAATCACCGAAGGTTTGTTAATGGAGAATAGCCCGCAGGTTGACCAAAAATTGTTAGCCTTGAGTGAAGCCGGTGTGGCAGTGGCCTTAGATGACTTTGGTACTGGGTATTCTTCGCTAGCCTACTTGCAGAAGTTTGATATTGAGTTTCTAAAAATTGATCGCATGTTCATCGAAAATCTAGCCCAAGATGGTGATGATTTGGCGGTGTGTAAGGCGATTATTGTGATGGCACATAAGTTGGGCATAGAGGTGATCGCCGAAGGCATTGAAACCGCCTTACAGGCATCTTTATTAGAAGAAGCGGGTTGTGATTATGCTCAAGGCTTTTGGTTTTCAGAGCCACTCAATGCGCAGGATTTTGCTGAAATCTTAGCTGGGCAAGCTTCTTTATTGCCACCGAAATGCTAAGCCGAGCCAGCTTTGTTACACTGTAGCTCGCACTCAGTGTTATCAAGGTTGTTTGTTCATGCTGGAAATTTCAAATCAGCTTCGCTTGGCCGAATGGGAAATTGAATTAAGCGCTATTCGTGCTCAGGGAGCTGGTGGACAAAATGTTAATAAAGTCGCCAGCGCGGTTCATCTTCGCTTCGACATTAAACGCTCTAGCCTGCCGGCTTTTTATAAAGAGCGTTTGCTAAAACTCAATGACCAACGTATTTCTAAAGAAGGTGTGGTTATCATCAAGGCGCAGTCTCACCGCACCCAAGAGCGCAATAAAGAAGATGCCTTATTACGCTTGAAAGAGTTGATTATGAGTGCCACTGCGGTACAGAAAAAACGCCGCCCCACTAAAGCGACTTATGGATCTCAGCGTCGGCGCATGGATAAAAAGACCCAACGAGGCCAAACCAAGCAGCTGCGCTCTAAGATCAGCTATTAAAGGTCTTGTTTACTGAATTCCACTCTGCTCGGTAGCGAATTTGCCAGTGATCTAGCTCGAAAAAAGCAAGTAAACAAGCTTGCTGGTCGCAAATCCGCCTGACTCATCCCTCGTTTCTGTGTAAGGTTTTTGTTCCTTCTTTATCACAGTTTTGAGGTTACAGGGTGTCGCGTTTATTGGCCTTTGGTGAAGTATTGGTGGATTGGATCCCGCTTGAGTTACAACGCCAGGGACGGCTTGAGATACCTATTTATGGACAATTCCCCGGTGGCGCTCCGGCTAATGTGGCGGTCGCCGTAGCTGAGCTTGGCCAATCTGCCTATATGCTGGGGCAAGTGGGCGCCGATCCCGCGGGAGATTTTTTACGAGACTGTTTACTGCGCCAGCAGGTGAATTGTGACTATTTGTTACGCAGCGAGCAACATGCCACGCCAATGGCTTTTGTCAGCTTAGACGCCGACGGCGAGCGTAGTTTTACCTTTCAACGCAGCGATAGCGCCGATCTAAAATTGAAAGCCAGTTCTTTTCCGCTGAGCTTATTTCAATCGTCGGGTATCGTTCATGTTTGTTCTAATACCTTAACCGAAGCAGAAATCGCCATGACCACCATGTCGCTATTGGCCAATGCGCGGCAGGCCGGCATGTTGGTTAGCTTCGACGTGAATTTACGCCTACCCTTGTGGCAGGACACATCGGCCTTGGTGAAGCGAGTGATGGCACTGGCGGGGCTTAGCGATATGCTTAAGTTAAGCCAGCAAGAGTGGGATTATTTGTCGGAGCAGTTGGCGGTGAACGATCTCGATGCCCGCCTATTTGCGCTAGGTGTGCAAGTGATTCTACTAACCAATGGCGGCGCGGCGGTACAGTTATTACTGCCTAAGCAACGGATTAGCCTAAGTCCGCCGCAGGTAGAAGTGGTGGATACCACCGGTGCGGGAGATGCGTTTAGCGGTGCTTGGTTAGCTTATTTGCTAGAGCAGCAAATAGATGATTTGCCAGCCTTAAAAAGGGCCCTGGCTGAGCCTCCAATCTTGCAGCAAGCCTTAGCTTACGCGGTGAATGCCGGAGCTTTAGCAGTGACTAAAGCCGGTGCTTGGAGTGCCTTGCCCAATGCCGATGAATTAAATGCTTTTATTCAAGCCAAGGAGTAACTATGTTGCCAGTTTTTCGCAGTAGTCAGTTTTTGCAAGAGCACTTGTTAAACCTAAGTGATTTTTATCAGCAGTATGCCATTGACCCTGAAGGTGGCTATTTTCAATCTTTGCTACCCAGCGGTGAAGTACAGCAGGGCAGTGTGAAACAATTGGTGAGCTCTACGCGCTTGGCCTACATCTTTGCTCAGGTGGGCTTACGTGAGAACAATAGCTACTACTTAGCCTTAGCCGAACATGGTTTTAGCTATGTTGAGCAGGTACATTTCGATCCACAAAGACAAGCTTATAACTGGCTATTGGATGGGCATCAAGCGATAGATAAAGGCAATCTTTGTTATGGCTTGGCGTTTGTTATGTTGATGTATTCGGCAGCGGTTAAGGTCGGACGTGAAGGAGCCAAGCAGCAGCTTAAAGCTTGTTTTGAGCTTATGGAGCAGCGTTTTTGGCAGCCTGAATGGGGTCTTTATGCCGATGAGGCTAGCCCTGATTGGCGCGAACTTAGCCCCTATCGAGGCCAGAATGCCAATATGCATGCCTGTGAAGCGATGATTGCGGCCTATGAAGCCACTCAGGACGAGGTCTACCTGCATCGAGCCATCACCATCGCGCAAAATATTTGCTTACGTCAAAGTTATGCCACCGACGGTTTAATTTGGGAGCACTATCAGCAGGATTGGCAATTAGATTGGGATTTTAATAAAGATGACCCCAAAAACCTGTATCGGCCCTGGGGCTTTCAGCCGGGTCATCAAACCGAGTGGGCGAAGCTGCTGGTGATGTTATCGCGTCACCATGCCGCGGCTTGGTTACTCCCTTGTGCCGAAAAGTTGTTTCGTTATGCCATGGAGAAAGCTTGGGATTACCAATATGGTGGCCTGTACTACGGTATGGCGCCGGATGGTTCGGTTTGCGATGATGAAAAGTATTTTTGGGTGCAAGCGGAGTCTTTTGCGGCGGCTGCTTTGCTCGCCACCGCTACCGGGAAACAAGAGTATTGGACGGCTTACGACAGCTTATGGAAATATTCTTGGCAGCATTTTTGTGAGTCTAAACATCAACCTTGGTGGCGGGTGTTAAGCCGCGAAGGTAAAGTACAAGACCCGCTAGTGGCTCGTCCCGGAGCCAAGATTGACTACCATACCATTGGAGCCTGTTTAGAAGTATTGCGCGCCTTAGGCGCATAGATTTATAGGTATAGTTAGCCATTATGCTTAAGCATCAGGGCGCGGCCACGCCCTGATATAAGCGCTTTTGCTAATAGGCAGTTATGCTAGGCTTGTCGTTTCGATGTTTAGGGAAAAACACTGGTGGATACTTACTATACGCTTTGTTATTTAGCCGCCTTGGCAATGATTATTGCTTACCTCAATAACCGTATTGGCTCTTGGCAGACCACGATTACTATTACTGCTGCGTCTATTTCTTTGTCTTTACTGGCCATGGGTTTAGGACAAAGTGGTTGGTTGCAGTCCTATCCTCAGTTAATTGCATCGCTGCATGCTCTAGATTTTAAAGAATTATTACTCCATGGCATGTTGGGTTTTTTGCTGTTTGCTGGTGGCTTGGGCATTAATCTGCGTTATTTGGAGCACCAGGCAAAAGAAATTGCCGTCTTAGCCTTGTTCTCAACCCTGTTATCTAGCTTTACTGTGGCCGGGTTATTGTGGTTTTGTTTACCCTACATTGGCTTGCCGATGGATTTTATCTACTGCCTATTGTTTGGCGCGCTGATTTCACCCACCGACCCGATTGCGGTATTGGCTATTGTGAAGACGATGAATGCACCGAAACAAATTGCAGTGCAAGTTGAGGGGGAATCATTATTTAATGATGGCTTTGGTCTGGTGATGTTTGTCTCGGTATTTGGCATCGCCTTTGAGCAGCAAGAGTTGAGTGCGGCATCAATCTCTTGGTTATTTATTCAAGAAGCCTTGGGCGGCATAGCCTATGGTTTTGTGCTGGGTTTAGTGGCCAACTATTTAATTAAACATACCGATGATGATTCCTTGGAATTGTTAGTGAGTTTAGCCATTCCGTCAGCGGGTTTTGTCTTTGCCGAGCAGTTGGGAGTATCAGGGGCGTTAGCGATGGTGGTGGCGGGAATATTTATTGGCCATGTAACGCGAGAGCGGTATTTTACCAAGGCCAGCAAGCGTGGCTTTGATCATCTATGGCATGTCTTAGAAGAGTTTTTAAACAACCTGTTATTTTTGCTGATTGGTTTAGTGGTGGTCGGGTTTACTTTCCACATCGAAAACTTGTGGCTGATGCTATTGGCTATTCCCTTGGTATTGCTCAGTCGCTTAATCAGTGTTGGTTTGCCTTATATTGGTTTCTCGATGAAACGGACTTACAACCCGATGTCGGTACCTATTTTAACCTGGGGTGGCTTGCGCGGGGGTTAGCACTGGCGATGGCCATGTCGATACCGGCTGGCGTGATAGTGTTGCCTGAGAAAAACATCGGTGTGCGGGAAATGATTTTAGTCATGACCTACGCCGTGGTGGTGTTTTCTATTTTAGTGCAGGGCTCAAGCATTGTGCCTTTGATCAATAAAGCCAAAGAGTATGAGCGTAAAAGAAAAACGACTGTTTAATTTTGTTGTAAATCTCCAGCGTAATAGCAATGGCCTTAGTGGCCATTGCTTTACTTAAGTGGCTTAGTGAGCTGGTAGGGCGCATCGCTGCTCACTAGCACGCCGTGTTGTAAGAAATTTTTACCTAAGATCATGCTGTAACTAAAATTCGCTCGGTTTTGTAAATTCACACGTATTCGCTTGCTCAATTCACCCAATTTAACCTGCATTTCCACCACTGGCCGAGAGTCGGCAGTTTCGCCGACTCTGGCTTTAATGACCATGCGCCCCACCACCTCGCGAGTAAATTGCTGTTCTACACCCGCCTTATTACGGTAGGTAAATTTTACCCAAGGCTTACCCTGTTTATCGAAGTATTCGATGTCTTCGGCATGCATCGAGCTGAGATCTGCGCCGGTATCTAGCTTAACCGCAATGGCCATACCTGCGACTTGCGCCTGTTCCACGTAACCGGCCTTGATAGGCGGCGTTTTGTTAAAGATGTTCTCAGTGCGGGTATTGATCAGCAACGGCCCGTCGACAAAGCGCTCTCCTATTAGCAGCGCTTCGGGCTTATCTGCGGTGGCTTGTTCTAGGGCAATGTCGCTATGCAGTATTTGCTCACCCAGCTTTAAACTAGCGGATATAACCGGTCGGCTTTGTTCTCCCACAAGAATATTGCGCTGAATGTCTTGCTCAAAAACATAGGCGCTTCCTTGTCTGTCGGTGCCGCTAAAGGCCGCAATGGGCTTGACATGGCCACTACGTTCTAGCGTTTTTAAGCGTTTGACTCGCAGCAGGGAAGTGGAGACCGCCAACGAAGGGCTAGCGTTGAACTCCACGCCATTTATGCCAATCACTTCTTGAGCACTCATCATCAATGCGTGGGGCTTATAGTCAATGGCCTTGCTAAGGCCCTGTTCACTGAGATAGTCGGCGCTTAAATCAATCATGAAATGCTGATTCAGGGCTTCTCTACCTAGGCGCAGCTGGCTAGAGTATGCCGAGCGGTCGCGTAATACCAGTTCTATAGATTTGCGAGTTTTGCCAAAGCTTAGTGTTAGGTTTACCAGAGGATGCTGTTTGTCACCAATGTTGAGCATTTTTAATAGTGGCAGGCTTAATCGTTGCCGCTGCTGTGGCGTAACCACATCAAAGCTTACCTGTTGTTGCTTTAGGTTCACTTCGATGTTGCGAGCGTCTAAGCTACTACGTCGGTAATGAAGAGAGTAACTCACGGCGAGCGCTTGTTTGCCTAAATAGGCGGTTTCTTTTTTACCTAGTACGCTGGCTTGCGCCTCTTGTTGTAAGTAGTCGTAGCTGGAATCGACCCAAGCGTGGTTTTTTAAGAAGGTTTTGCCAATCAAAATGGGATAAGAAAAAGCACTCCGATCGGTTAGGTTAACGGCTGTAGCCACCGTTAGGTCTCCGGAAGAAAGCAACAGCTCAACGACCGGGCGATATAAGATGCCATGATCTGCTCGGCCTTGAATACCACTTATTCGTGCTAGAGGACGTTGTACCGTTATTAGCTCACCGCTTTGTGGATTAACTAAATCAAAACTAACGCTGGCTTGAATATTTCGCTCGGGGGTGTCGAAGCTGTCCAACCACCATTGGCTATTGGGCTCACCGAAGTGTTCTGCGATGGCTTTAAGTAGCGCTTCATCTTTTAAGTGTTTGAGCTGCGGATGCTGGCTTTGCACATGAATATTCAGAGCGTGTATTGAAGTGGTATCGGCTCCAGTATCTATTTTGGCGGGAACCGCTATTTGGTGAAGCTGAGGAATGCCGGCATAGACGATGTTTTCTATACGCCCCATAACTAGTTTGTTATCGAGTTGGTAATAAGCGCCATTACTATAAAAAGGACTTTGCTGCAGGGACGCTGCGAAACTTGGCGACACTGCACTGAACAAACACAATAACGAAAACAGGCTGCGATTTAAAAAGCTCATTAGCAATCTTATAGTTATGACCAAATTAATAGTGTACATCATTTTCATGCTAGCCCCCTTTGAAGGGGAAGTAAAATCCCGAGCCTGTAGTTTCAACAGTATGATTTTTAGTGGTTTTAGTTATTAGCCTTGTGCTTTTTATGGATTTATTCGCTGCTTTAAACTGTTGGTTATTTAGGCGAATTGCGAGCTTGCTAGCGCTTTAGTTAATCAATCAAAGTAATAATATGATTCTCTTAACTGTTTTAGTGGTTGTTGATTGCTTAGCCAATTTGCCCTCGTTATAGTTCGTCGAATCAGTAATGTAGGGTCGGTTTAGGCCAGCTCGATTGGAAATAGTCATGGATGCTGAAAGTATAGAAAGTTTAGTTCGTCAGATGTTAACTGAGGGGGTTCAGCTTGAGTCGTCTCAAGTTAGCGCGTTTTTTATTGAGCATGGCGAAGCGCCTCCCTCGGAAGAGCAGCTAAACCAGGCCATTGCCTTGGGTCAGAAGTTGTTACATAAGAGCTATCAGCAGCATTATGCGATTGCTCAGCTACCCAATGGTTTTGCCGCTTCTTTAAATGATTGGTTCATCCAGTTAGAGCAATCAACAGAGGCTCGAATTAAGCGTATCTGTGAGCAAAAACAGCTGGTTTGGGAGGCTCAACGTAGCCAGCTAATGACAGAACACCAACAGCAACTGAGCGAAGCCAAGCAGCAGTTAGAACAAAGCCAGCAAGCAGCCGAGCAACAGGCGCTTAAATTGCAGCACGCCGCGGCTAAAACCAGTGAGTTATTTAGTGAGCTAGATAAGCTTAAACAGTCGCAGTTGCCACTGCAGCAAGCTTTTGAGCAAAGCCAAAACGATTTACAGGACAGCCAGCAACAGTGCCAACAGTTAGAGCAACAGAAACACAGCCTAACTGAGCAATTGGCCGCTTTACAAGACCAGCTTAAGGCTTACCAACAAAACGGTGAAAGTGCTAAACAGCAACAGTCTGAATTAGAGCAAAGCCTGCGTCGCCAGTTGCAAGAGATGACGGCGGCTAAAGAGCAAGAAGCCGCTTTAACACGCCAGCTTAGTGATGAACAATGCGAATTAAATGAGCGCATGACGGTACTGGTTAAAACTAAACAGCAACTGGAAGCGGAAACTGCCCAGTTGCGCGAGCAGCATCAACAGCAACACTCTGAACAGAACGCGCTAGCCCAACAAATCGAGTCTTTGCATGAGCAACTAGAGCAGAGCCAGCAAGAGCTTCATCAACAGGCTGAGCAGGCGAAGACTTTTGCTATGGCCGCTGAACGAGAAGCAGAGCTTGCAGAGCAACTGCACAGTTTAGAGCTGCGTAGCGCAGACGATGCCAAAACCATTGCGCTGTTACAGCAACAGCAGCAGTCGCTCAGTCAGCAAGTGGCTACTTTAGAGGGTGACAAACAAGCATTAGATACGGTGAACAGAAGCGCCGAGGCGCAACTAGAGGCAGTATTACCCGAATTAGAAAAAGCCCAGCAGCAACAGACCGAGTTGGCTAAGCGTTTAGCCAACGTAGAGTCTAAATACTTTGATGCTACCAGTGAACTGGCGCAGGTGAAGAAGCAGTTGGTCGCAGCCAATTCGCAAATTGATTTAACCAGCGCCATGGCCGACTCTGATAGCCGAGTTCTGGCTAAGGAGCGCCAGTTAAGCGAAATGAAGCAACAGCTTAGTAATTTGGAAGCGCAGCTACATAAAGAGCAACAAGGCCATAGTTTAACGAAACAAGCCTTAAGCCAACTAGATGAGCAAATACTCGATGCGCAAATTGGCACCGGCAATATGCAAAGCCAAATTAATGAACTGCAAACTCAGCTCAAACTGAGTGAACAAAACAACCAGCAATTACGCCGTGAAATCGCTGAAGCGCATCAAGATATTAGCAATCTAAGTCAAAATAACGTTAGTTTAAGTGCCAAATTGGACCGGATAATCAGCGCTAAGTCTAAAGATTTAGCTTAACCGCGTTTTTTTTGACTTGTGATAATGAGTTCTTGTCTATTCACTGGCTAAAT
Organism: Agarivorans gilvus; assembly: GCF_001420915.1. Taxonomy (NCBI): domain Bacteria; kingdom Pseudomonadati; phylum Pseudomonadota; class Gammaproteobacteria; order Alteromonadales; family Alteromonadaceae; genus Agarivorans; species Agarivorans gilvus. The sequence goes on from NZ_CP013021.1 coordinate 3,545,944, forward strand.
TCTAAGGCCGATGTCATACAATATTAGATTTTAGCGATGTAGTGGTGAATATTGTGTGTAGTTATAAGCTGTTAGTCCGTTCTTTTGCTTCGGCGGTAAAACGACCACAGTTGCGACAGATGGGGAGCGAGTTGCTCGCCGAATGTGCAGCGGCTTATACTGCTCGCTCGCTCACTGTTGCTGATATACAAAGAAACGAGTTCGGTCAGCCTTATTCGATAGGCTCACTCAGTCAAAGACTATTTTTGAGTTTGAGCCATAGCGGTAATTATCTAGTCGCTATGGCTTCTTGTTATCCCTGTGGGGTGGATATTGAAAGGCATAAAGCGCGCCCGTATGCTGAGTTGTGGCAAGATATTCGACATCCTCTTGAACCAAATTCGCCAGCTAGCTTAGCCGAGTTTTATCAGTGGTGGACGCGCAAAGAGGCGGCTTGGAAGGTGTTTGCATGCCAAGAACCCAGTCATATGCAAGACTTGCAGGTCGTTGGGGAGCCAAGGCATTTCTACAAAGAGTTAACGATAATTGATTTATCCGCACCGCAAGGCTATGCCTTGTCTATTGCATTGCAGCAGGAGGATAAACAAGAACATGAGTAAGCTGCTTAGTTAGGCATGTATTTATCGTTAGGAATATAGTTTAATGACAAGCATTCTTGGATCTGTCACCAGCGGTGACTTTTGTGTTGTATTGCTTGCAGTGTAAGTTGTGGTATGGAAGCTATTTTTAAAATTGACAAATGGACTAGTTGGGTAGCTGGAAATGAAGCTACTGATGCGCCTCAGCTTCCTGAAGTGCCTGCAATGCAAAGGCGCAGATACAGCTTATTAAGCAAAATGGCGCTGAGAGTCGCCTTAGATTTACTACCTGAGCAAGGTCTGATTCGCAGCGTGTTTGCCTCGCGCCATGGCGAGTTACATCGCACCGTTGATTTATTGCTCAATATCAATGACTCTTCTGCTCTTTCTCCTACTAAGTTTAGTCAGTCGGTTTACAATACGGCGAGTGGCCTTTATTCAATCAAGCAGAATAATTTAGCTCCATCCACCGTAGTCACTAGTGCCAAAGATACTTTAGCGATGGCTTTTGTTGAGGCCTATAGCCAAAGTCTTGTCCATCAACAAACCGTATTATTGGTTTATGTCGATCAGCCCCTGCCTGAGCTCTATCAGCCTTATGCCGATGAACCCGAAGAAACGCTGGCCTTTGCTTGTTTACTCACTGCTGCAGAGCAGGGCTGGGCAACGCGTTTTGAAGCTAAGCAACAAACGTCATTGCCTGCTACCCATGTGGCAAGTCAGCTAATTAGCGCCTTATCAGAGCCCTGTGAGCAGTTTACTTGTGATTTAGGGGAGCAAAATTGGCTTTGGAGGGTCGCTAATGAGTCAAAGGCTTAATTACTATTGGCGTTTAGTGATGACCGCATTCTCATTTTTGAGCTTTGGCGTGTTTGGGGTATTTTTGTCCTTAACTCTGTTTCCGATATTGCACTTCATTCCTGCGCACGATAAACAGGCTCGCAACCAACTTTTGGTACATAAAATATTTAAATACTATGTCGCCATGATGCGTCTATTGGGCGTATTAAGTGTTTCGGTTTCCGATAAAGATAAATTGCAGCAATCGGCGGGTAAATTGGTAATAGCCAATCACCCTTCGTTGATTGATGTGGTGTTATTAATTGCTCATTTGCCGGAAACTAGCTGCATTGTAAAACAGAGCCTTTGGCGGAATCCTTGTATGTCGATGATTATCTCTGCAGCAGGCTATATAAAGAATGATGCAGAGCCTGAGCTGGTATTAAAGGCTTGTGGACAAAGTTTTAATAAGGGCGCCAGTTTGATTATATTTCCCGAAGGAACTCGCACTACTCCGGGAGAACAGTTGAAAATGCAACGCGGTGCAGCCAATATAGCCTTGCGCTGCGCGGTGGATTTTCTACCGGTGACAATTAAGGTCACACCAACCACCTTAACCAAGTCTGAACCTTGGTACGCTATTCCTGCGACTAAGCCGCACTTTTCTTTAGTTGTTGGGGATCCTATTCACACTAAACAGCTTTGTTTGGCAGATACTAGCGATGCCAAAAAAGCACGAACAATAACTAGACATTTACAGCAACATTTTTATAAGGAACTGAACTGCCAATGAACGTATTAGAGCAGGAAATCAAGCAACTAATTATTGATGCTTTGGAGTTGGAAGATATTGCCGTTGCCGATATTGATAGCAACGAACCATTGTTTGTTGATGGCTTGGGCTTAGATTCAATTGATGCGCTGGAGCTGGGGCTAGCGATTAAGAAACAATACAAAATTAAGCTGGATGCTAATTCAGAAGACACTAAAAAGTATTTTGCTAGCGTAAGCTCATTAGCTGAGTTTATTCAATCGGAACAACAAGCGGCGTAAATATTATGACCAGAGATGAAATATACCAAGCGCTAAAAGATATATTGGTTAAAGAGTTTGAAGTGCCAGAAGAGGAACTTTCTCTAGAAGCTAATCTATATCAAGATCTAGATTTAGATAGTATTGATGCCGTTGATTTAGTGGTAAAACTGCAACAGTTAACTGGTAAGAAAATACAACCTAATGAATTTAAATCTGCGCGCACAGTAGCCGATGTTATTGATGCCCTTGAGCAGTTAGTTAGCGATGCAGCTTAATCTTAAATGAGCGGTATAGTCAAAGTGATGGTGATGGCCGCGTTAGCGGCCTATCCATTTCTTATTTACTTTGGTTTGAGCTCTTTTTCTAGTTATGTCATTGGCGCGTTCATCGCGGCGATTTTTGCTGTCAGATTATTGCTCACTTGTCGTGGGCGAGGGCTAATGAAACAGCAAAAATGGCTAGCCGTGGCAGGCTTAGGGCTAGCTGGTCTAGCGCTGATTCGTCAGGAGCCTAGCTGGTTTAAATGCTATCCCTTACTGGTTAATTCTTTATTATTCATAGTTTTTTCAATGAGTTTGAGAGAGCCTCAGCCGATCATTGAGCGTTTTGCTCGCTTGGGCCGAAAAGCGATTCCCGACGCTGCGCGTCCGTATTTTATAAAATTAACAAAAATTTGGTGTGTGTTTTTTGTGTTAAACGCAGCAGTAAGCGCCTGGACCATCTGGGGTGCAGATTTGAAAACTTGGACTTTATACAACGGTTTAATCAGCTATCTCTTGATGGCTGGTTTGCTGGGTGGTGAATGGATATACCGAAAAATAACTCGACTGGAAGCCAATTATGAATGAAATAATGCTTCCTCCCCAGAATATTGATTACTCTCTGGCTCTGCGTGAGACTAATCTGTCTAACCAATACTGGTGGCAGCAATTGGCGGCTAAGTGGCTGCAATTTAGTCGTTACCCTCAGCAGCGTTGGCTGCTATTTGCCGAAGATAGCTTTGATTTTTCTTATTGTTTATTTGCCTTGTTATTGGCCGGTAAAACCCCGGTATTAGCGCCCAATAAGCAAGCGGAAACCTTGGCTAAGTTACTGGGAAAAGTCGATGCGGTATGTGCCGATGTGGCGGTTGAAAATGCGCCACTTCAGCTTGATACAGGTGCTAATGCGTCTGCTGAAGCGGTGGACTTGAGCAATATAGGCGCAGAGATTGCTGGTGAACTCGAGCTTCACTTGTATACCTCTGGTAGTACTGGCGAGCCTAAACTTGTGGTTAAGCGTTGGCGGCAGTTGTTGGCTGAGGTGGAAACCTTAGAACGTCAGTTTGGTCCGCAATTAGAACATAGCTTGATTTGTTCTAGCGTCTCTCATCAACATATTTATGGTCTGTTATTTACCGTATTATGGCCAGTATTAGCTCGCCGTTGTTGGCGGGTAAAACCCTTAGTGTATCCAGAGGATTACTGTGCTTTAGCGGCTCAGCCAATCAGTTTGGTCTCTAGTCCTTCTTTTTTGGCCCATTTAAGTTTACAGCCTGAATTGGCGGCTAAGCCACCGCAGTTCTATCTAAGCTCTGGTGGGCCTTTAAAAACGGAAACCTTAGAGCGCTTATTGGCCTTGTGGCAACAGGCGCCTAGCGAAGTATTCGGGAGTAGCGAAACTGGCGGGGTTGCTTACCGAAATCAAAAAATCCACCGTTATTGGAAGCCGTTTAGCTGCATCGAGTGGCGGATTGCTAGTTCAACAGCCTTACAGATCCGTTCTCCTTATCTGTTGGACCCTGCGGAGTGGTACCAAATGGATGATGCGGTAGCACCACAAGAGGATGGATTTAACTTGCAGGGGCGACTTGACCGAGTCGTAAAAATCGCAGAGAAGCGAGTCTGTTTAGAACAGATGACCCAAGTCCTTTCCGCGCATCCGTGGATACAACATTGCGATTTATTCACTTTACAATCAGCACGCGAATACATCGCTGCTGTGGTGGTGCTTAGCGAGGCTGGCCGGGCTGCGCTAGCTGCTGGGAAATTAGCTTTGAATAAACAATTTCGTCAGCATTTATCTGGGCATTTTGAAACGGTAACCTTGCCGCGAAGATGGCGTTACGTGGATCAAGCAATGGTGAATTCTCAAGGTAAACGTCAGTTGCAAGCAATGAAGGAGTTGTTTCAATGAAGGATTTTGGGCGGCCGTTGGGTAAATTACTAGAGCGCGAAGGCGAGCAGGTCAAATTAAGCTTGTTTGTGTCTAAGGACTTAGCGTGTTTGCAAGGCCACTTTCCACAATTGCCTGTGGTGCCAGGCTTGGCTCAGCTGCATTGGGCGGTGTTGTTTGGTGCTGAATATGTGGCGCCAAGCAATCAGGTGCAAGCTGTAGAGGCTTTAAAATATCAGCATGTTATGCAGCCAGAGAACGAGGTTCAGCTAGAACTGCGCTTTGATCCTAAAAGCAATAAATTGCATTTTAGATATTACAGTGAACAGCACGCATACAGTAGTGGCCGGGTGGTATTGAAGGTTGATAATGTTTAAACCTTGTGTGGTGATCCCTAACTACAATCACCGAGACGCAATAGAAGCTACCATCAGTGAGCTACAACTGCCTATTATTCTGGTGGATGATTGCAGTGAACCCGAGATAGCTGACTTTTTAGAGCAGCTAGCCGCTCAATATCAGCATGTTCAGTTAATTCGCCACTCGCATAACCTTGGCAAAGGTGGGGCTGTGATGAGTGGTTTGCGCGAGGCTCAGGCTCAGGGTTATAGCCATGCTTTGCAGGTGGATGCCGATGGTCAGCATGATTTGGCTGATGTCGCGCGCTTTTTGGCTCTAGCAGAAGCTCAGCCTCAAGCCTTGATCACCGGGGTGCCTGAATATGATGACAGTGTACCCAAGGCGCGTTATTACGCCCGCTATATCACCCACGTATGGGTATGGATAGAAACGTTGAGCACCCAGCTGCAAGACAGTATGTGTGGTTTTCGTGTTTACCCCTTGGCCAGCACCATTGACTTGCTTAATTCAGCCAAGCTTGGGCAACGGATGGATTTTGATATTGAAATATTGGTCCGTCATTATTGGTTGGGCACCCCCATTCGACAAGTACCAACCCAGGTTATCTATCCTGAACAGGGCTTGAGTCATTTTCGGGCTTGGCAAGATAATTGGTTGATCTCTAAGATGCATACCAAGTTGTTCTTTGGCATGTTATGGCGCTCTCCTAAGTTGTTGTGGCGTAAGCATAAGCAAGCGCATTGGTCATCAATGGCCGAACGCGGTAGTTTGTGGGGTTTGAAGTTGACCTTGCTGGGCTATCGTTTAGGTGGACGTTATTTGGCCAAGCTGCTGCTCTATCCGGCTATTGCTTATTTCTTTATTAGTGGCGGTACTACACGGCGGGCCTCCCAAGCATTTTTAGCTAAAGCGGCAGCTCAGCCCGCTAGCCCCTTGCCAGCAAAGCCTGGATGGAAGCAGAGTTTTGCCCATTTCCTTAGTTTTGGTTCTGCGTCACTGAGTCGGCTTGACGCTTGGTCGCAGAAAATGACCCGAGCTGAAGTTGATTTCCCCAATAAAGCCATGTTGGTCGAAACCCTAAAGGCTAAGCAAGGGCGGTATTGCTTACTTCTCACTTAGGCCATATCGAAATGTGCCGCGCCTTGGCGGAAACGGAGTACCGAACGCGAATTAACGTGGTAGTACTTACTGAAAACGCAAATAAATTCAATAAAATGCTGGCGGAGTTAAACCCCGATTCTCAGCTGAATTTGATCCACATTTCGGAATTTACTCCGGATTTAGGGATCCGTCTTGCGCAATATGTTGAGAATGGTGAACTAATCGCTATTGCCGCCGATAGAACGCCCGCCGACAGTTATGGTCGAGTGAATTACCACGAGTTTATGGGCGCCTTAGCGCCTTTTCCTCAAGGCCCTTTTATTATCGCTGCATTATTGCGTTGTCCGGTATTTAGTCTGTTTTGCATGCAGCAGCAACACGGGCGTTACCATCTTTACTTGGAAAAGATCAGTGACGATCTAGGCGCAAACAGAAAACAACGCCAACAACGCATCGAACAAGCTAGCCAACAATATGCCGAACAATTGCAATATTTAGCCATTCGCTATCCCTTGCAGTGGTTTAATTTTTATGATTTTTGGTGTCCAGATACTCAGGACACAGTGACTAAAGGATAACAACGATGACTCAAGTGGATATCGTGTCGTCGCAGCAAGAGAATGCGGAACCAGCGGCTCAAGCCCCTCTAAAAGTAGTATTTGGTGAACATGCACTAAGCATTGAGCAAGTTGCCTTATTAAGCCAACAACCGCAGTTAGCGGAGTTAAATAAGCGAGCTGACTATGTGGCTAAGGTGGAACGAGGCGCTGAGTTTTTAGATCGCCTTCTGGAAGAAGATGGCGCTATTTATGGAGTGACCACTGGTTATGGCGACAGCTGTACGGTGGTGGTGCCGCTTGATTTAGTTGAAGAGTTACCGCTGCACTTAACCCGCTTCCATGGCTGTGGTCTAGGCCGAGTACTCACTCCTGAAGAGGCTCGAGCGGTAGTGGCCAGTCGATTAAATTCTCTTAGTTTGGCTAAATCAGGTGTTAGCTACCGTCTTTTACAACAACTGGAGTTGTTATTAAAACACGATATTATGCCGGTGATTCCTGCCGAAGGTTCGGTCGGGGCTTCTGGTGATTTAACCCCGCTTTCTTATGTGGCCGCATGCTTAATGGGTGAGCGCGAAGTGTATTACAAGGGGCAGCGTCGAGCGACTTACGAAGTGTTTGCAGAATTGGGGATAGAAGCAATACGTTTACGTCCTAAGGAAGGTTTGGCGATAATGAATGGCACGGCGGTGATGACCGGTTTAGCCTGTTTAGCTTATCGTCGAGCAGAGTACTTGAGTCAGGTAACCAGTCGCATGACCGCCTTGGCGTCATTGGCTCTTAAAGGTAACTCTAATCATTTTGATGAATTGCTATTTGCGGTGAAACCTCATCCTGGGCAAAACCAAGTGGCCGAATGGATCCGCAACGATCTTAACCATCATCAGCATCCGCGTAACTCAGAGCGCTTACAAGATCGTTATTCGATCCGCTGTGCTCCGCATATTATTGGCGTGCTCCGTGATGCGTTGCCATTTATGCGCCAGTTTATCGAAACCGAGTTAAATAGTGCCAATGATAACCCCATCATTGATGGCGACGGTGAACACGTATTGCATGGTGGTCACTTCTACGGCGGTCACATTGCCTTTGCCATGGACAGCATGAAAAATGCAGTGGCTAACTTAGCCGATCTGGTGGACAGACAAATGGCTTTGTTGATGGACGAGAAATTTAATAATGGCCTACCGCGTAACCTTAGCGCGGCCTCGGCTGAGCGAGCTTCTATCAACCATGGTTTTAAGGCGGTACAAATAGGTGCCTCAGCCTGGACCGCAGAAGCCTTAAAACAAACTATGCCTGCCAGTGTATTCTCGCGCTCTACTGAGTGTCATAACCAAGACAAGGTGAGCATGGGTACCATTGCCGCACGCGATTGCCTAAGGGTACTAGAACTGACAGAGCAAGTAGTGGCTGCTGGCTGGTTAGCGGTGCATCAAGCATTAACATTGCGCATTCAACAAGGTGAGTTAGCACTAGACAGTTTGAGTGAGGATTTGAAAGCGGGCTACCTAGAGATGATGGAACAGTTTCAGTTGGTGGAGGAAGATCGTCCTTTAGAGGCTGAATTACGTCAAGTGATGGCTGATTTACGCCAACGTAAATGGGAGTTGTACCGCGCGTGAAATCCTTATTGAGCGTTGAAGTGGAGCTAACGGTGCCATTTCATGACGCCGACCCTATGGGCGTGACTTGGCACGGCAATTATCTACGTTATTTTGAAGTGGCTCGTTGCGCCTTATTAGACAAGCTGCAATATAACTATCGGCAAATGGAACAATCTGGCTATGTATGGCCGATTGTAGATACCCGCCTGAAGTATGTGAAAACCAGTACTTTTGAGCAGGTCTTGCTGGTTGAAGCACATTTAACCGAGTATGAAAACCGCCTTAAAATTGAATATAGAATCTTGGATAAAGATACCAAGCTTGTGATTACCAAGGGCTACACCATACAAGTGGCCGTGGATAAACAGAATCAAGAAATGTGTTTTGTTTCACCAAAGGCCTTAACCGCACGAGTGGCTGAGCTGGGTATATGTTTAGAAGATTAATTCGCCATGGGGCGGCGGTGCTGATATATAGCCTTGTTGGTTTCACGGCAAGTGCTAACAATTGGCAGGCCTTCGATCAAAATAGTGCTTGGTTGCAACAGTTGTCGATGGGGCAAGAAGGTTTGTATCGAGCCCACTTTAATCAGGCTCGGCATCTACAAATTATGCAGCAGCCCTTATTGAGTAGTGGCGAAGTGATACTCAAGGCTGAGCAGGGCTTAATTTGGCAACAGCTTAAGCCCTTTCAACAAACCTTGGTGGTTAGTGCTTCTCAGGTGAGCCAATATGACCGTGATGCTCAGCCTATGCAATTGCCGGTGGCAGCTCAGCAGATGATTCAGGCTTGGGCACCGATGATGCAACAGGTGATATTGGGGCAGTGGAGCGCGCTTGAGCAACGTTTTGAAGTGCGATTGGCAGAGGGCTCTAATATTGAACACTGGCAAATGCAACTGACACCTCGCGACCAGCAAATGCAAGCAGCATTGGCCAATATTGAGTTAAGTGGCGGTCAGCAACTGCAAGATATTGCTATTTATCAGCAAAATGGTGATGTATTACGCATCGAGCTAGAACAACAAGCTTGGCAAGCTTTAAATCCTCAACAACAGAGTTGGCTAAATGATTAGTAGGCCCGTTGTTTTGTGGTTTTTGCTGGTATTGGCAGCTGGCCTCGTATTGTTTAAGCAAAGCCAAGAATTGCAGCTAAACAGCGATATTCGTGCGATGTTGCCAGAAAGCCTGGCCGACGACTTAGGCCTAGCTGCTCGAGAGCAGTTAAGCGCTAAATTAGAAGGTCTAAATTTTATCGCAGTGGGCCACGCTCAAAAGTCACTGGCGGTGGCGGGGGCCGAGCGCTTAGCCAATGATTTACGCCATTCTCAAGCCTTTGAGCAAGTATTATTAAAGCGACAAGGGCAGGGCGAAGCGATTGCGCGTGCCTTATATCCCTATCGTTATGTGCGTTTAACCCAGCAACAGCGCCAATGGTTGGCGGCGGATGACTACCAAGCCTTATTCGCCCGTGCGCAAGCTCAGTTATGGTCACCGGCGGGCATGGTTAGTTCTAGTGGCTTGGTGGATGACCCCTTATTTTTATTCATTGAGCAGCTAGATAGCCTAAGTAAATTGGCCAGTTCCCAAGTTGACGAGCAGGGCTACTTAAACGCCTATGCCGAGGGGAAGTATTGGATACTGTTAGAGTTACATACCAAGGAGAATGTGTTTGCACCGCAACAACAGCAGGGTTTAATACTCGCTATTAATGACGCAGAGCAAGCGCTAAAGGCGGAACAAGGCTCGTTGTCGTTGTTAAAAGCCGGCTTACTGTTTCATGCTCAAGCCGCAACAGCGCAGGCTAAATCGGAAATGACTACTATTGGTCTTACTTCGCTGGTGCTGGTGGTGGTGTTAATTTTGTTTTTCTTTGCTTCGGTACGTCCTTTGCTATTGGCCTTAGTGAGTTTATCTACCGGAATGCTATTGGCTCTGGCGGCGGTGAGCCTCTGTTTTAGTCAGCTACATTTACTCACTCTCGTCTTTGGTGCCAGTCTCATAGGTATCGCTATTGATTATTCTTTCCATTTTTGTGCGGAACATGCGGGGGGAAAGCTTAGCGCCAAGCAAAGCTTGCATAAGATTAAACCTGCCTTGTTACTGGGGGCGTTGAGTAGCGTATTGGCGTATTTGTCGATGTTGCTGGTGCCAATGCAAGGGATCCGCCAAATGGCCTTGTTTTGTGCCGTGGGACTATTTGGCGCGGCCTTGTCTTTGTATTGCTTGGCTCCGTTGTTGGCCGCCAGTATTCCGCCTGCGCGTTGGCCTAAACGCTGGCCACAATGGTCACTGAATAAATACAGCATGGGATTTTTGCTGCTTTTTATCGTGGGCGGCTTGCTACAGTTGCATAGTGAAGACGATATTCGCCAGTTGCGAGGGGAATTTCCAAGCATAGAGCAACAGCAACAGCGTTTACTCGACATGTTTCAAAATGGTCAGGCTAATCAGTTTTTCTTAGTGAGAGGCGACAGCGAACAGCAGCTACTTAGTAGAGAGCGGCAGTTGTTGGCCCAACTTGAGCAAGTCGCGGAGCAAGGGGCATTAGATAGAGCTTGGGGCTTGAGCGACTTAGCGCCACCTAAAAGTGAGCAAGCAAGTAACTATGGTTTGCTTAAATCTCTTTATCAACAGCGCCCTTTGTTAGCCGAGCAGCTGGCTTATACCCCCGCTTTACTTGAACAAGCTAACGCTAAGTTTGTCGCTAGCGAAGGCGATTATCTTGCCTTGCAAGACTTATTGGCACAACCGGCCTTTAGCGTATTTAAGGACTTTTGGTTGCATCAAGGGGCGCAACAAGCCTCCATTGTGAGCTTGTTTTCGATTCATGACCTAGCGGCTTTGCAACAAGTCGCGCAGCAGCTCGATGGGGTAGAGTTTGTCGATCCAGTTGGTGAGATTTCGCTGGCACTGAGTACTCTTCGCCAGCAAGCTTTGCAGTTGCTGGTGGGGGTTGTATTGGTGATTGCTGCGATATTGAGTTTGCGCTTGGGCTGGAAAACGGCATTGCGATGTTTATTTACACCGGTGATGGCGTTGTTGCTCAGTTTGGCGCTGGTGGCTTGGTTAGGGCAAGGTTTGAGTCTATTTCATGTATTAGCTTTGCTATTGGTATTTGGTGTGGGCTTAGATTATGCGCTGTTCTATCAGCTCAGTAGGCAACCCTCATATCGTTTGGTGATGGCGACCAGCTTAGCGGCATGTTCAACCTTGTTAGCATTTGGCTTGTTAGCCTTAAGCGCTACACCAGCTTTGGCTGGGTTTGGCGTGGTGGTACTCGGTGGCATTGCCAGCAGTTATTTCCTCGCGCCGCAAGCTTTTCTTATGCGAGGGCAAAACAATGATTAGAACAGTATGTTTTGTTAGTTTGTGTTATCTGCTTGCTGCCTGCTCTTCGTTGGGTCCAGCAGTAACTCAGCCGCGGACACTGTTAAGTCCAGAGGATTTGGGGTATTCCTTAAGCGCACAGCAGTTAATTCGGATCCATTTTGCTGATGACCTTCAGCAAATGTTAGTGCAGCTAACGGTTTCACCCCAGCGCTTAGAATTAGTCGCTTTAGATGGCTTTGCTACGCCGCTATTTAAGTTGGATTATGATGGTGAGACTCTTAAGCAACAGAGCTTTGTTCCGCAACTAGACAGTGCGATGGCTGAATTTATTTTGGCTGACATTCAGTTGGTTTATTGGCCCTTAGCGCGTTTGCAGCAGCTGCTGCAAACGCAGTCTTTTGAACTAAAAGAAACGGCTTGCCAGCAAGCAGAGCATTGCCGCAGTCTCTATCAAGAGCAGCAATTAGTGAGTCAGGTGGAATACCATGGTAGTGAGCTTTGGCAAGACGAGGTGAGTTTAAAAAACTTCCTAGCCAACTACCAGATTGAAATATCGACCTTAGAGGTGAAAGTAAATGAGTAAGCTGTATGGTTTACCTGCTATGGCCGTGATTTGTGCCTTGGGGAATGACAAACAAGGGCTTTGGCAGAATTGGTTAAGTGGCAAGCTTGATACCATGCAATTGCGTGATGATTTGATCCCCGAGACTACGGTTCGGGTTGGCGCGGTGCAGCAAACCCTGCCAGAGTGTGATCCTCGCTGGCCGCATTTAGCCAGCCGTAATATTCAATTATTAGAGGCGGCACTAGGGCAAATTGAGGATGAATTAAATCAGCTATTAGAACAACATCAAGCGTCACGGATTGCCATCGTTTTGGGCACCAGTACCTCGGGTATTTCAGCCGGTGAGCAGGCTTTGGCGGCGCGACAAGAGCAACAGTTTGCCGACGACTTCCATTATGCCCAACAAGAGATGGGCAGCCCCGCTGTTTATCTAAAGCAGCGACTAGGGCTTAGCGGGCCGGCTTATTGTATTTCTACTGCGTGTTCATCAAGTGCTAAAGTCTTTGCTAGTGGGCGTAACCTATTGGCTTCGGGAATGGCCGACGCCGTTATTCTAGGTGGGGTGGATAGCTTGTGTAAGCTAACGCTAAATGGTTTCAAAGCCTTAGAATCGGTGGCTGAAAATGATGCTCGCCCCTTCGGTAAAGGGCGTGATGGAATTAACATTGGTGAAGGGGCGGCGCTGTTTATCATGACTAAGCAGGCCAGTGAAGTGAATTTACTGGGGGTGGGAGAAAGTGCCGATGCCCATCACATGTCTGCACCGCACCCCGAAGGTAAAGGCGCAGAGCAAGCGATAAGAGCGGCACTTAGTGAGGCCAGCCTAAGCCCTGAGCAGATTGATTATATTAACTTGCATGGCACGGCTACGCCCTTAAATGATGCCATGGAAGCGCTAGCGGTTGAGCGGGTATTTGGCAGTGCCGTGGCGTGCTCCTCAAGCAAACATCAAACCGGTCATACTTTGGGGGCCGCCGGGGCTATAGAAAATGCGCTTTGTTGGCTGCTATTACATCCGCAATTTAATAGCGATGCCCAGTTACCGGGCATGTATGCGAGTTATCAGCGAGATGCCGCTACCAACAACATCAATTTGTTATTTGAAGATACGCAGAGCTTAAAACCGCGCAGTATTAAAGCTTGCCTGAGTCATTCTTTTGCCTTTGGTGGAAGTAATGCGGTGGTGTGTCTAGGCAACAAGGATGCAATTTTATGAACACAAAGCAATTTCCAGAGCTGGCTGAAGTGTTACCTCACAAGGCACCGATGATCTTGCTCGACAATATTGTGGATTGGCAGCCTGAAAAGATAGTTTGTAGTGTGGTGATTAACGAAAATAGTCACCTTTTCAACGATTTGGAACAAGCTGTGCCAGTTTATACTTGCTTAGAATATATGGCTCAAACAGTGGCCGCGCTAGCGGGCCTAGAAGCGCGAGCGCGCGAGCAAGATATTGAAGTGGGTTTTTTGATTGGTACGCGCAAGTGCCTTTTTGAACAGACTGCTTTTTCTATAGGTGCTCGCTTATTGATTTCTGCACAAAGAGTATATGCCGAAGAAGATGGTCTGGCGGTGTTCGCCTGTGAGGTAAATGACCAGCAAGGTGACTTAATTTGCAGTGCCCAATTAAATGTTTTTCAACCAAAGAATGCCGTTGAGTTTGTGAAGGGAAAGTAACATGACAATTCAACCACGAGTTTTAGTTACCGGTGCTAGCCGAGGCATTGGCCGCGCGATTGCCATTCGTTTGGCTAAAGAAGGTTATCAGGTGGTGATGAACTACCGAGGTAATCATCAGGCGGCTGAACAGGCGCTGCAATTAGTTCAAGAGTTTTCCGCCAGTAGCTATTTGTTGCCCTTTGATGTGAGTCAGCGTCAGTTAGTAAAAGATAGGCTTAATCAAGATATCGAACAACATGGCGCTTATTTTGGCGTGGTGTTAAATGCGGGCATTGCCCGCGATAACGCGTTTCCAGCGATGAGCGAAGAAGATTGGGATGGGGTTATTCACACTAATTTGGATGGCTTGTATAACGTATTACATCCCTTAGTAATGCCGATGATTCAGGCGCGCAAGGGCGGGCGCATTATTACGCTTTCTTCGCTTTCAGGAGAAGTGGGTAATCGTGGCCAAGTAAATTACAGCGCGGCCAAAGCGGGTATTATTGGTGCCACCAAGGCTTTGGCTTTAGAAGTGGCAAAACGAAAAATCACGGTTAACTGTGTGGCCCCTGGTTTAATCGATACAGAAATGATGGCCGAGTTGCCACTGGATGAGCTGAAGAAGCAGATCCCGCTACGCCGCTTGGGCCAAGTGGAAGAAGTGGCGGGCACGGTGGCCTTTTTAATGTCTAAAGACGCCGCCTATATTACTCGTCAGGTGATTTCAGTAAACGGAGGTCTTGCATGAGTCATCGAGTGGTGGTGACGGGAATGGCTGGTTTATGCGCTTTTGGTGACAATTGGCAGACTATTCAGGACAAATTACAACAAGGCGAAAACGCGGTGCGCTATATGCCAGAGTGGGAGCGTTTCCCTGATATGCATACCCGCTTGGCCGCGCCTATGGATGATTATGCTTTACCTAATTATCCGCGGAAAAAAATTCGCAGCATGGGGCGGGTGTCATTACTGGCAACCCGTGCTACCGAGCTGGCCTTAGAGCAAGCGGGCTTGTTAAACGACCCGTCTATTCAAGATGGCCGCATGGGGGTGGCTTATGGCTCGTCTATCGGCAGCACCGCTCCAATTGTGCATTTTGGTGAAATGCTCAAAAGTGGCGATAGTAAGGGCATTTCTTCTACCACTTATATTCAAATGATGAGTCATACCACGGCGGTAAACCTAGGGGTGTTTTTTGGCTTAAAAGGGCGGGTTATTACTAGCTCTAGTGCCTGCACTTCAGGAAGCCAAGGTATTGGTTATGCCTATGAGGCGATTAAGTCGGGGGCGCAGCAGTTAATGGTGGCTGGCGGCGCCGAAGAGCTTTGCCCTTCAGAGGCGGTGGTGTTTGATACCTTATTTGCCACCAGTACTCGTAATCAAGAGCCTAAGGCGAGCCCGCGTCCTTTTGAAAAAGACCGTGATGGTTTAGTCATTGGTGAAGGAGCCGGAACCTTGATTCTGGAAAGCCTTGAGCATGCTCAAGCGCGCGGAGCGAAGATTTACGCCGAGTTGGTGGGTTTTGGTACTAACTCAGACGGCACCCATGTCACTCAACCACAACGCGATACCATGCAAGTAGCAATGGAAATGGCGCTTAAAGATGCGCAGCTCAGCGGCGAACAGATTGGTTATGTGAGTGCTCATGGTACCGCCACCGATAAAGGCGATATTGCCGAAAGCCACGCCACCTATCAAGCCTTGCAAAGACCTGTGGCCATAAGCTCCATGAAAAGTTATTTGGGGCATACCTTAGGTGCTTGTGGGGCTCTGGAAGCTTGGTTTGCGATAGAAATGATGAATCATGGTTGGTTTGCTCCCACCCTGAATTTACAGCAGCTGGATCCCGAGTGTGCTGAGCTGGATTATATCAGTGGTGGTGGCCGAAATATCGATACCGATTATGTCATGAGTAATAACTTCGCCTTTGGCGGCATTAATACCTCGCTCATTTTTAAGCGTTGTTTAGATGAAATTAAATACTAGGAAGTAGTTCGTGGATTTTTATAAAGAAGACAAGCTAAAGGCAGTAGAGGCCATTGAACAGGCTCAGCGTTTAGCCTTTGCCCCAGTGGCTTTTCATACGGCACGAAGCCTACGTGATTTGGGGGTGCTTGCAGCCTTAGATGAAGCCGGCGAAGAAGGCTTAAATGCGGAACAAATTACGGCGAGCTCTGGGGTGAGTGATTACGGTGTTAAAGTGTTATTAGATATGGGCTTAAGTGCTGGTTTGGTTACTTGGAATCAAGCTAGGCAAGTCTATGTATTAACCCGTATGGGCTATTTTATTCAGCACGATGAAATGACCCGAGCCAACATGGATTTTACTGCTGACGTTTGTTACGCCGGACTGCAGCATCTAAGTGAAGCGATTAGTGAAGGTAAGCCCGCAGGTTTAAAAGAATTGGGCGCTTGGGACACTATTTATCAAGGCCTTTCTAGTTTACCTGAACCGGCTAAGCAAAGCTGGTTTAACTTTGATCACTTCTACTCAGATAAAGCGTTTCCTAAGTTATTGGAGCTAGTCTTTGCCAATCAGCCGAGTCACATTGTTGATATTGGTGGTAATACTGGGAAGTGGGCTCTTAAATGTTGCGAGCATAATCCAGATGTGGCGATAAGCATTGTTGATCTGCCTCAGCAATTGGCCATGGCCAAAGCAAATGCTGAAAAGGCTGGTTATAGCGAGCGCATTAATGGGGTGCCTTGTAACATGTTAGAGGCTAATCAAAACATTCCTAAAGGCGCCGATATTTATTGGATGAGTCAGTTTTTAGATTGTTTTTCGCCAAAAGAAATTACCGCTATTTTACGTCAAGTAAAAGCCGCTATGGGGCCTGATAGCCGTGTCTTTATTTTAGAACTGTTTCCAGATAGACAGCGCCACGAAGCTGGTGCGCATAGTCTGAATGCCACTTCACTGTATTTTACTTGTTTGGCCAACGGAAACAGTCGTTTCTATCGTTCCACTGACTTCATCGAATGTATTCAAGAAGCGGGCTTAACAATAGCCGAGCAAATTGATGATATTGGTTGGGGTCACAGTTTAATTGAATGTTGTTGAACTAGTAACTTGAAACTCAAAGGAAGAGTCATGAAAAAACTTATATTTTTAGTCGGCTTATTAGCCAGTGTATTGTTGTTACCACAAGCTGCTATGGCGGCCAAAATTAAGCCGGTAATCGATCAGCCTATTCCTAAAGAGCTAAGCTTGGAAGAAGCCAAGAAAGGCATAATTGAAGGTGGTTTGAAGCGTAATTGGATTATCGAAGAGCAAAGTGAAAATTTAATGAAAGCCGATATTTACGTGCGCAAACACTATGTTGCAGTAAATATTAAATTACATGATGGAAGCTATGATATTGAGTATTTAGATAGCGAAAACATGAAATATCAACCCGATGGTACTATTCACCGTAAGTACAATGGTTGGGTGAGTAATTTAAATAGCGATATTCAAAATGCTTTGCGTCGCGTGGCAAGATTAAAAGATCTATAAGCCTATGCTGAAGATTTCTTTTGGCTTGCTGATGCTGCTACTCAGCGGTAGTAGCTTAGCCGCCAGCTTAGAGCATGCCCTGATGGTTAATCTGGGGTACGGGCCGCAACCAAGCGGCCATGTATCTCAGCGTAACTTTACTAGCGGAGTTGATCTGGAGTTTTACCGCTTCCAAAGAAGCCCTAGGCAATGGCTGAGTTTAGGCTTGAGTTACAGCTATCTGGCTAGCGATACGGAGCAACATCGCTCTTTGCATGCGCTGTCGCTGTATCCTCAACTGACCTTGCTAGGTGAGCAATACCAGCAGTGGCAGCCGTGGTTTTTTGTACGAGCTCTGGGCCCGACTTATTTAAGCGAAAAACAACTGGGAAGCCGCCAACAGGCCAAGCACTTTGCCTTTCAGGCACAAGTGGGGATAGGGGCTACTCACCTTGCTAGCCAATGGCAAGTGGCGCTATCTTATAAACACTTCTCCAATGCCAATCTTGATAGCCCTAACGATGGTTTCGATATCCCCTTAGTTTTCAACTTTGGCAAGCGTTTCTAAGTCAGTCGAAGCCGCTTCTAGCTGACTTAGATAGCTTAATAGGCGAGGTCTATTTTCGCTTGATTCTGGGGTAAAGGTGCGTGCATGTTTACAGCCTTGAAGTAGCTCTAAATTACTGTTTTTGAGGCTCTGTTGATGCATCTTTTCACTAAACTGCCAAGGTATAAGGGCATCACTTTCACAGTGCACAAACAACAGAGGAGTATTGGCTAAATGCTGTAAGCGAGGTAGCGGGTTGTATTGTTCATCAACCACGAGGGGGATCAACCAGGCGCCTAAAAAGCCCAGTGGGTTTTGGCTTACCACATGTTGTGCTACCTCGGTAAAGCTATGGAAAGACGAATCCACCACCACTAAGTCGAACAGCTCTCGCTGTTGAGATTCGATTAATCCATCCAACATCACCGCCCCACCTAAAGAGGTTCCAATACTAATTAGCGAATAATTTTCACTGCTGGCAAATTGTTGTTCAACGAAACGGAACACGCTTTGCGCATCGGCGCGCAGGTTAGCAAAGTTAGCCCGCCCGCTAGAGTGGCCGTAACCAGAATAATCAAACAGCAACAAGTCATAACCGGCATCGCTCAGCCATAGATACTTTTCTACGGTTTCACTGATATTGCCCGAGTTTCCGTGAAAGTGAACGACCAAGCCTTTGCTATTTAAGTCTTTGGTTGCAATAAATACGCTGTGTAGCTGGTTGCCAGAATCAGAGGGGAGAAAGAAGCTATCGTAGGTGTAACCTTCAAGGGCCATATCACCGCCCGCTTTGGGTGAGTAATAAGGGGAATGACTACAGCCTGTAACGGCGATTAACACCAGTAGCAGTATGCCTAATTTTTTCATTATTCTATCCACACTGAACGATTATCTTGCCTTAATAACTCGGCAAATGGCTTGATCGATCAATGTGGCTAGAATTTATTGCGCACTATTGTGCTTAGGCTCCCACGGCGAGGCAGGCTTCGACAATACGCGGTATATCCTGTTGCGCCATACCGGCGATGTTGATGCGTCCGCCACCCACCACATAAATGGCGTGTTGCTCGCGCAGCTGCTCGGTTTGTTGTTGGCTGAAACCAGTTAAGGAGAACATGCCTTGATGCTGGACTAAGTAGTTAAAACGCTCGCTGGATGATTGCTGAGTAAATTCGTCGACTAAGGCTTGGCGTAGACTGCGCATGCGTTGGCTCATTTGGTTTAACTCATCCTGCCAAAGCTGAGTGAGCTGAGCATTCCCCAACACTTCTGCCACGATGGCGGCGCCCCAGTTAGGCGGCATGGTATAGCTGCGACGCGCCAACTCGAATAATTTAGCGCGGGCGTTATTAGCCTGCTTCAGGGTTTCACCTATTACTATGGCCGCTCCACAGCGCTCGCGGTACAAGCCAAAACTTTTGGAATTAGAGCAAGATAGCAGCAACTCTGGTAGTTTGTCGGCCATGTAGCGCAAGCCTGCGATATCTTCATCAATGCCCTGGCCAAAGCCTTGGTAGGCTAAATCGACAAAGGGCAAGAAGCCATTTTTTAGCGCCAGTTCGGTAATTTGTTGCCAAGCCTCTAGAGAGATATCGGCGCCGGTAGGGTTATGGCAGCAGCCGTGCAGTAGCACTACGTCATCCGGCCCTAGTTTGGCGATTTGCTCGAGCATGGCCGCTTCATCAACTTGTTTGGTTTCTGGGTTGAAGTAAGGGTAAAAATCAACGCTTAAGCCCGCCGCTTCCATAATCGGTTGATGGTTCACATAGCTAGGGGTAGATAGCCATACTTTGGCCTGAGGCTTGGCGCTGGCGATTAAGTCGGCGAGCAGGCGCAGCGCGCCACTGGCACCGGGCGTTTGCATAGCAATGGCGCGCGAGTAGCCAGCGGTGTTACTTAGCAATAAGTCCAGCATGGCTTGGTTAAATTCGGCGTTGCCGGCTAGGCCAATATAGGCCTGGGTGGTTTGTGATGCTAATAGATTCTGCTGTGCTTGAGTCACCGCTTGCATCACTGGCGTTTGCCCTTGTTCATTGCGATAAACGCCCACTCCCAAATCGATTTTGTGCTCTCGAGAGTCGGCATTAAACAACATGCCGATGGACAAAATGGGGTCATCTTTAGCTGCAGGGAGATTGGCAAACATGGTTATTCCTTCAATTGATGCTTCGGTAATGCGCTACGCTGCGCGGCATTACGATCGTGTTGCTATGATACCGATAATTGCTGCTAGGTCGAGGGTTTAGAGAAAGCTAAAACCAAACAATTTTACTTATTTGGTTTAAGCTGATGGAGAGGGCAGAGTTTGCTTGAGCAGAGCCGTTAAATAGGCCTGCCAAGCGACTTAATAATATCGGTGTTTTGCCTTGGGCGCGGGTAAGCAACCGGCGAGTACATTAGCTAAATGCATCGGCTGGCGACCGCTCAGTTGGCTAATTTGGTAGCTGCAGGCAAAGCCATTGCTGACAATCTCTGCATTTGGCTGGGCGCGTAAACTGGGCATTAAGCCTTGTTCGGCCATGGCGCGGGCTTGCTCAATATGTTCCGATTCCAAACCAAAGGTGCCGGCCATGCCACAGCAGCTAGACTCGATAAAATCGAATTTCAGCTCTGGCACTAAGCGCAGTACTCGACGCATCGACTTCATCGCGCCTACGGCTTTTTGATGGCAGTGGCCATGGATCAGTAAGGGCTGTTTGAACGGGCCGGGACGCAAGTCTAAGTGGAAGTCGCTCTTTTGGCTTTCGCGGGCTAAAAATTCTTCAAATAACAGCGCCTGCTGGGCGGTTTTTTCGGCCGCCTCACCCAAGCCTAGGCTGAGGAACTCTTCTCTAAGCATTAGTAGCGCAGAAGGCTCTAAGCCGATGATGGGGCGCTTAAAGTGAACATGCACCGCTAGCACCGTAAGCAGTTGCTGAGCTTGCTGGCGGGCGGGCTCAATAAGCCCTTTAGAAAACAAGCTTCTGCCACTGTCTAGTATTTGGTCGGGGCGAGACTGGGGATGGATCACCCACACGCTATAACCGGCGCTGCGCAGTACATGTAAGGCATCGCTGGCATGCTGCGGCTTAAACAGTGCGGTGAAGGGGTCTACCCACAATACCACCGACTGTGGTGGCTCAGGCTGAGCATGGCGATAAGGCGCAAAAACTTGGCGTTTGGGGGCGAAGGCTTTATTTGCTGGCACCGGCAATGTGAGTTGGGCGCTAATGCCTAGGTATTTATCTACCAAGCGAGCAAGCAGCGGCCAGCGATTACGTAAGCGGATTAACTTCGCTAGCCAAGGTAAGCGGTAGAGTAAGTAAGGTAGCTGGGCGAGTAGGCGATCACGGCGGCTCATCGCTGCTTGCTGAGCTAAATATTCGGCTTTGATTTGGGCTATGTCGAGGTTGCTTTCGCATTCGCGTTTACAGCCCTTACAGGCCACGCAACTGTCCATGCTCTGGGCTAAAGCCTGCTGCAATTGAGGATCGGGCTCGGCTTTGGGGTCACGGTTTAACCACTGTTTTAACAGTTTGACTCGGCCTCCGGGCGATTGTTGGGGATCTTGGCTTATTCGAAAGCTTGGGCACATCACGCCGCGCTGCTCGCGCTCACAATGGCCGCTATTGATGCACACCGCCACTGCCTTGGCAAAGTCGCCACCGTGTTTAGGTATGCCAGCATAGGCATCACCCATGCCTTGTTCAGAATAAGCCGACCAATCTAGCTTGGTGTCCATTGTGCGTTTACCTCTTCGCCACCGATAAAGAGATAAACTCTTCAAGAACCATGCCGTGGTTAATGTTAGATAACTATATGATTTATTTTGTTTATCTTGCTGGTGTTCAAACAATCTCTCAGCTAATTAGCGCGCTTGTCGTAATTGCGACAAAGCCGCTACACAGGCTTTAAAAGTAATGATGATCGGAATAATCATAGAGCCAGTAGGGGCGATAAATTACCATTAGGGTTATCGCCATACCGTTTAATAGCGCTTCGGGAAAGCCCAATAGCGGGATAAGTAACAGGTAGTTTTGTTGCAGGTAATCCCAGCTATAGCCTTCGCCCAGCGCCAACCAAAGTGACCAAGCGGAAATATGCAGCACGATAGACAAAAAGGCATTAAAAAAGGCGGCGCAAAAGATATACACGAATAAATGATGCGGCAGGTGTTTGAAGATCAAGCTATAGCAAATAAAGCAGCAAAATAGTGGCAGGGCGATGGCGATTAAGCCAAATACCGCAAAATAAAAGGGCTGCTTAAGAATGAAGGTGGAGAAAAATAGTACTGGTAGCATCGCTGCTAAGGTCGCCATGCGCCAGCCATACATCAACATCAGGCTGACCAAGGCTAAGAAGTGTAAATGGATCTGCTTATCGATACTGGCGTCCAGCAACCAAAGGGTGTTGATGGCGGTAAGTACGCACAGCAGCCGCCATTGCTGCTCTCTATCTTTAGCGATTTGCGCCAGCATGCGTTTGGGCCAAATTGCCCATAACCAAAGCCCCAGTAGGGCGATAAATAGCCCTTCTTTAAAGCCAAACTGCCAGTTGATGTTCGCCGCTAATGACAGCCAGTATTCGCTCATAACATCCCTGTATTGCTACTTTAAAACTATCCACATTGTAGCCTAGACATAATGACTCCCCAAGAAGGTGCTGATCTCCAACTTCGTGGGTTAGCTGAAAGCCAGAGCCATAATAGTTAATAACAATAAACTAGATTGGAGATCAGCATGAACAAACATAACATACTTTTTATTGGCCTAGATACTCACAAAGAGTTTGTTGAAGTCGCCTATATTGAAGGCCAACGAGGCACACAAGCTGTTCACTTCGGTAGAATATCTAGCGCTAAAACCGCTATTGTTAAACTGGCCAAGCAATTGCAATCTAAATACTCACAAGCCACCTTACACTTTGTCTATGAAACGGGGCCTTGCGGCTACTGGATATATCGCCTGCTCACCAGCCTTGGCCATTGTTGTTATGTAGTGGCACCTTCGCTTATCCCTAAAAAGCCAGGCGATAAGATTAAAACCGATAAGCGTGATGCACTCAAACTGGCCAAGCTACTAAAAACTGAAGACCTTACACCAATTTACGTCCCAGAGCCTGAAGATGAAGCAGTAAGGGATTTATCCCGTGCGCGTGAAACCGCCATGAAAGACCTAAAAGATGCCAAGTATCAGTTAAAAGCCCTGCTACTACGTAACAACATTAACTATGCGGGCACTGCCAATTGGTCGGCTAAACACCTGCGTTGGCTCACCGAGTTAGTACTGCCCCACCCAGCACAACAAATTGCGCTACAAGAGTATTTACACACCATTAATAAACGTGTTGCTCGCTTAAAGCGTCTTGATAATGAATTAACCCATCAGGTACAAGCATGGCGTTATTACCCCGTAGTGAAAGCCGTACAAGCCATGCGTGGGGTTCGGCTACTGGTGGCCACTGGCCTAATTGCAGAGCTGGGTGATATACGCCGCTTTGACCACCCGCGAAAATTGATGAGTTATTTAGGTTTAGTGCCTAGTGAACATTCAAGTGGGGGAAAACGACATATAGGCGCAATCACCAAATGTGGTAATGGCCGAGCTAGACGTTTACTTATTGAAGGAGCTCACAGCTACCGTTATCCCGCAAACATCTCTAGTGATTTACAGCTCAGGCAAGAAGGTTTACCCAAAGCGATTGTAGACAAAGCTTGGCAAGCTCAATTGCGATTGTGCCGCCGTTATCAACGCCTGATGCACAGAGGTAAACACTATAACGTGGTGGTAACCGCCATTGCCCGAGAGATGATTGCCTATATTTGGGCGATAGCTAAACAAGTGGTTTTAGTTGATGTTAACCCCAAACTGCGTTTAGCCAGAGTACCCGCATAATGACAAGAATAGAGTTAGTGCATGAGATTAAGCATCGGCTGTGGCACAACCACCGACGGCGTTAGGATGGCAGCTATCGAAAGATAAGTGACCCACGAGCATAGACTGAAGACAGGTGTCACGACGGAATAAGTAAGGTTAGCACTGCCCGTAATTTGGGTAATCTACGGATATCAGCATGAGAACCGACGAACTTACTTGCTTCAACCTTATGCATTAACTCGCCCTTTAGGCAAAGAGCAATGGTTCAACACGAGCTAGGGATTTAGGCGGCCAACTTGACAGGGGGAGTCATACCAGCGCACGAGTGTAGGGCACAAGCTCTATTCGTTAATAATCTTATTGATTGAATTGTTATTTTTGGTTACCGTATCTATAAGCCACTAACGTAACAGGGATGAGAAACTAACGGTGAGTGAACAAGCAGAAATTTTTTTGAGCACCCAAAGTCGTCGAATAAAATCTAGTGATTTTGCAAACGAAGCAGAGTTTCACGCATTTTTAAGTGACAATTCTTTGCAAGCAAACAGCTTTTTACATGCAGGAACACCATATATTGTTCGCTCGAACGGGGGGAGTAAAGCTAATGATTTAATGCAGCAATGCCGACAGCTGCAAAGTATCCCCTCATGCCACCGTCGTTCCTTGGCCAATGTCAATGCTCATCTAGGTAGCGACATGACACTAGGCTTAGCTGAGCTATTTGAACAACAAATTGCTCCTGCTGCCAGTCAACTCAATCAATGGGTGGCTGAAGAGAAGGTGAATCTATCTAGCGCTGCTGCTGGGATACTTCAAAGTCGTAGTGCGCAGTTTGGGGATAAAGTAAGTGCTTATGAAAAATCGTTAATGGAAGTGCGCAGAGGTTATAAAGCCAAGCTACCAAGATTACAAATGATGAAGCTGGAATCTGATTCTCGCGCGGCTTGGAAAAGTTTAAATGATTTATTCAAGGCTGAATTGGTTAAAGCTACAGCGAAAGTAAAAGCAAGAAAGGGTACTGTGTTTAATAATCCTCAAAGAGCCATAAACAAGGCAAAAGGTAATAAAACTGACGCGTCTATTAAGCTCAGTAGTGCAAAAGAACTGAAAAATCTTAAGTATATGGCCAAGGGTTTAAAGTTAGGTGGAAATATTCTTCTGGCTGTTGATGTGGCTGATAGAGGGCAAAAGGTTAAAGCTGATTTTGACCAAGGTAAGGATTGGGGGAAAACGGCTGTTGTACAGTCCTCGGGACTGGCTTTTTCTGTATTAGCTGGTGCAGCTGTGGCAAAAGGAACTATTACTGCGGTAAGTACAGCCGCCGTAGCCATTGGGTTAACTATGACTCCTGTTGGGTGAGGCATCGTTATATGTATTGGTATTGGGGCGGCATATGTAGCGGCGACAAAAGTTGATGAGTTGGCTCAAGACGTGACAAAAAACCTGTATGAACGCAATGGTATATTTAGCCGTATTCCAAGGACTTTATGATGGAGCATGCCCCTTTAACCTATGCAGATTGGATACAGTTTTTTTTTCTGATACTTGGAGTATCAGCAATGATAGCTTGGCTATTAAGTGCAAAGTTCACCATGCGACGAATAGAACCTGAATTAAAAAAGCAGGGCTTCAGTTGTGGAAGCTGGGATGGACCGGGTTTTCGGGTATTAAGTTATGCAACGATTATTTTGTTTCAAACAAAGTTGCTTAATGACAGTAACTATCCCTTCGTTCCAGTAGATGCCACCCGTAAGCTAGCGACGAAAAAAGATTGGTACATATCACTATGGCTTTGGTGCTCATTAGTAGGAATGGTAATCCTAGCATTCCTTTATTGAAACTTGTTGTTATGACTAAAAGGTTAATTTTGCGAGTGCAGGAGTTGGGTTACTAGAGAGCCGTGGCGGGGCTTTAGAAAACAGCTTAATGGCGGTGAGAGCTGGGCACCAAGCCAAACTACCTAAAATGCAGATGATGAAATTAGAATCTAATGCGCGTGCTGCATGGAAATCACTTAATCAATTGTTTAGTACTGAACTATCTAAGCGACTGCGGTGGTTAAGGCTCGCAAAGGAACGGTGCTAAATAATGCTAGCCGTGCGATTAATAAAGCCAAAGGTGCTCGCACGGATGCGCCAATTAGAGTGACAAATGTTAAAGAGTTACGAAGCCTTAAACGGATGTCATTAGGGCTAAAAGGCGGTGGGAATATTCTTCTCGGTTACGACATTTATACTCGCGGTAAAATGATCTAGGCTGATTTTGAACAGGGGAAAGACTGGCAGAAAACAGCGGTAGTGCAAACCGCGGGTTTATCGATGGGATTTTTAGCAGGAGCTGCCGCTGCTAAAGCTGTGACTGCTGCCGCTATCTCCCTCGGCCTAACTACTACGCCAGTGGGGTGGGTTATAGCTATAGGTATTGGTGCGACATATTTGGCGGCCTCGACAATGGACTCGTTTGGTCAAAAAGTGGCTGAAAGTATTTATGACAGAGATACATCACTCTTTAATAGGATCCCTGCTTCACTATGATGTATGTACTTGGTGTTTCGTCGTTTGTTGGTTGTGCTTTGTCTATGTTTTCAGCAATGATAGCGTGGTTATGCTTTGCGCGAATAAGTATGCCTAGAATAGAAAAGAGTTTAAAAGAGCAAGGCATTGAAAGAGTTGATTGGGATGGGCCGGGTTTTCGTGTTCTTAGCTACACCATAATTATTTTGTTTAAAACAAAGCGACTTAATGATGAAAATTATCAATTTGTTCCGGTTACTGCCTCTCGACAGTTAGCGACCCAAACTGATTGGTGGCTTTCTCTTTGGCTATGGGGATCGTTTGGTGTAGCGATGGTCTGTATGATTATTCTGTCGGTATTCTTTCCAGAGCTACTACAAGACTAGTTAGTGAGCCGTTGAGTTAACAATAACCGTTGTTGCAGCAGGTGATGATTTTGAGTGAATTTTAGCCAAAGACGTTTATTCGCGAAATGGAACCTTTAACCCTATGCCAAGGGCGTTGTAATGGAACATCCTCCTTTAAGTTATGACGATTGGCTCAAATTCTTTTTCCTGATTGCTTTCGTGTCGGCAATGGTTGCTTGGCTATTCAGTGCAAAGTTCACCATGAGAAGAATTGAGCCTGAACTAAAAAAACAGGGTTTCAATTGTGGAAGCTGGGATGGACCTGGTTTTAGGGTGTTGAGCTATGCAACGATTATTTTGTTTCAAACCAAGTTGCTTAATGACAGTAACTATCCTTTCGTTCCCGTGGATGCTACTCGTAAGCTAGCGACGAAAAAAGACTGGTACATATCGTTGTGGTTATGGTGTTCGCTATCGGGAATGTTGCTACTAGTATTTCTTTATTAAGGCGGTGGGAATATTCTTCTCGGTTACGACATTTATACTCGCGGTAAAATGATCTAGGCTGATTTTGAACAGGGGAAAGACTGGCAGAAAACAGCGGTAGTGCAAACCGCGGGTTTATCGATGGGATTTTTGGCAGGAGCTGCCGCTGCTAAAGCTGTGACTGCTGCCGCTATCACTCTCGGCCTAACTACTACGCCAGTGGGGTGGGTTATAGCTATAGGTATTGGTGCGACATATTTGGCTGTTCCTTATCTATTTCTTCGTTTCCTTATATTGGTAGTGTTAAGTTGGCCGGTTTTGTCACAATTGGTCACAGTCTTATTCTTTCTATCAAGTATGATAGCGGGCAGATTCATTTTCATCATAAGGCTAATACATTGGAACCTTCATGCGATAGCCATCCATCAAATAATTATTCAGCAGATAAAAAACACATCATGTTGATAGAAGATGATTTGGAACTTGCTCACCTGATGAAGGACTATTTCAATCGCCATCACTTCACTGTGTCTTTGATTCATAACGGCCTTGATGCCGTCCCTGCAATCTTGGAACAACAACCAGATTTAGTGATTCTTGATGTTATGCTACCTGGACAAAATGGGCTTGATGTTTGTAAGCAAGTACGCCTTCAATATCAAGGCATCATCTTAATACAGACAGCGCTTGATGACGATCTTGATCAAATCACAGGACTGGAATCGGGTGCAGATGACTATGTGGTGAAGCAGGTTAATCCACGTTTACTTTTATCTCGCATTCATTCTCTTTTCAGACGAGTAACGCGACAAACTCAGGAACTGGTAGATCAGAATTCCGAACATACACGTCAATGCGGTGCATTGACAATATCTTATTCAGATCGGACGGTTAAAATACATGATCAGCTTCTATCGCTCACAACTTCTGAATTTGAGCTTTTGGCACTATTGGCTGCTTCTCCAGGCAGGGTTGTAAGTAGGGAAGCGATCATGCAACAGCTCCGCGGTTATGAATATGATGGTCTTGATCGTTCTATTGATCGACGTATTTCTAGGTTGAGAAGAAAACTATCTGAAGACTCAGCCGGTCAAACGTTCATCAAGACGGTGCATGGTAAAGGTTACCAACTTTGTTTCTGAGGGAGCTGATTCATGTTTAGAGCGTTTCTTGGTCTGTGGCTACTAGTTTTCATTCCCTTGTGTTTTTTACTTTTCCCGTCACGTTACAGCCCCATTCAGTGGTTTAATCATCATATTGAGCAGGAGCGGTACATTCATCTCTATGGCGGGACGATGACCCTACTTGAAGAACAATTACTTATGCAGCCCAAGGTTGCATGGCCCAAAGAAATTGCTCAGACTTCACGTTATTTTGGCTATGAACTCTCGCTCCTGAAGCTATCAGAGCTATCGCTTTCTAAGTCACAGCGGACGGCTTTATTTGAAGGAGATATCTTGTTTATTAATGCTGAACCAGAGTACCTATTGAAGCTCTTGCCAAAAAGTGATTGGGTTATACGCCTTTATGTCGATATTACTCAGTCAGAAGATATCGATAGGTCGTCGTCTGGGACAATATATCTACTAAGGAAGGCTTTCGAGCAAACTCCCATACCACAATGGCAAGCCTTAGTTCAGCGGTTCTCCCCCCAATTTCAAATGCGGCTACAAAAAGAATCAGACATTGAGTTCACGACTTCAGAACAGGCTCAATGGGACAAAACGAACAGTTTTTGGCGGTTTGATGCTACACATCAGCTGATTTTTTATATTGCAACGCCTGAGAAGGGGACGACACTAGTTGTTTCATCACTACCTTATTCTTCGCGTACACCGATGGTGCTTTTAGCAATTATTTTGATGTTTGTTTTCTTGATATCTGCCGGAATGTTTTTTTGGAGTTACCCACTCTGGCGAGATCTGAAACGTTTGAGTAAGTCGACGATACTATTTGGTCAGGGAAATTTGTCTATACGAGCGCCAATTCCTAAGGTCACTGTCGTGGCAAATCTTAGCCAGCAGTTCAATCAAATGGCGCAACGTATTGAGCAAACTGTTCAGAGCCAACGCATACTGACTAATGCTATTGCCCATGATTTACGTCAACCCTTACATCGTATGAGATATGCTTTTGAGATACTCAATACGCCGTCACTCACAGAATCTGAACGAACTAGATACCAGCAAAGCATTGAACACAGTATTCAAGATTTGGATCATCTCATTGATCAAACACTTCAGCTTTCTCGCTATGATCATGACCGCGAGCAGATCCGGTTTTCTGAACAGGTTTTGTCGCACTTGCTGCAAAAGGAATGTGATCATGTTGCTCTCGCGAATCCGTCGCTGTTTGTGACATTTAATGTTGAGTCATTAGTACAGACACAAACAGCGTGGATTGATCCAACAGCCATTCGTCGCGCTGTCAATAATCTGTTGAGTAATGCGTGTCGTTACGCAGCAACTTCAATTGCCATTAATCTCAATCATGACACAGATAAGGAACAATGGGTTATTGATGTTCACGATGATGGACCAGGTATTCCACCGGAGTATCGTGAACAGATCTTCAATCCTTTCATTCAATTGAATAATGCTTCTAGAACGAAGGAAACAGGTCATGGCCTTGGTCTTGCGATTGTTCAACAGATTGCACGCTGGCATCATGGGCAGGTCGCGGTGAGAGACTCTCCTATGGGGGGCGCTTGCTTTACTTTACGCTGGCCGTGTCATCCTGAATCACTTCTTGTTTCTAACTAGCCACATTTTCAAAATACTCCGCAAAGTTTCGACCTTTGCTACCATCATGTACGTTTGTCTCAATTGGTCACAAATGGTCACGAAGGAGCAACAGACGCACCTAACAATTCACTTCTAGAATAGTCTCATTAAATATTTATCCATCAACAAATAGTGAATAATGTTATGAGAAACAAGAAAGTAAAAGCCATTAGAATTCTTTCAATGGTGATAACCAGTCTATTGGTTTCCGTGCATCAGCCTGTGTTTGCTCAATCAAATAATATTGGTATGTCTCTAGGTATTGGTTCAATGCATGTGGACGATGCAGCTAGTAATGACGAAACCAATACTTCTTGGACTGGAGCTATAGAGTATGAACGGCGTTTTTATCCATCTTTTGCCGTTAAAGTTAGTGGGCATATAGGGAATGCTTCAAGTGTTAAAACCAAAGAGATTGGTGAAGCAACAACTTCAGAACGAGATGTTGACTACAAAGCTATTTCCCTCAGCGCCGTAGGATATTATGTCCTATCCCAAAACCATGAATTTTATCTCTCAGCAGGAGTTAATGGCAATAATGTGAAAATGGATCCCAAATCAGGAACATCGACCGATAAAGATGGAGTTGGCTATACAGTGCAGGCTGGTTGGCAATATCATTTCAATAAAAGGACAGCATTGCAGGTTAGTATGCAGCGGTTGGGACTAGAGGATATTGATATCAATACAGCCAATATCGGTGTAACTGTGTCATTTTAAATCATCTCCCTAGTCTGACTTAAGCGTGTGCCTTTGGCCATAAATGTTACCTCTTATGGTTTAGTTACATTCTTACCATAAAAAGTGTCGGGTGCTCTAAGGCCTTGGCACTTGTCACTTTGAATGGCTGCTGGTTAGGGGCTCTAGCTCTTCAGCTTTACTTAGCGTTCTTTAAATAAGTCTACTGACTACATTTAAAAGTAGGTTTTGTTGCAACGTAACAACTTCAAGCAAAACTAAGTGTCTCAGGGTCTTATAAATTGATTGCGGTATACTCTAATGAGGCCTTGTTGATCAATTCAGTGCAACGAACGCAGTAACCTCAAGGCGTTTTCCTCTTTATTCAGCTAGCTGACGAGCAGGCATACCTAGCCTGCTCATTTTGTTCAACGCGCACACTCCGGCCATGATTTCGCCGACTTGGGCGTTGTAACAACGTAGACTCAACTTGTCGCTAAGCAGTTGTTTGAAACGATACATCGCCGTCTCCGATAGTGAACGAAGATGGTAAGCATTGTCCCGTTTCCAGTTTTCCAACTCACCTTGCTTCAAGGCTTTTACTGCAACGTTCCGTGGGTGACCCGCTTCCCACATACCTGCATTCTTGCGTGGAGGGATTAGTGCAACAGCCTTCTTACGTTGTACTTCTTGATAGCTCTGCCGTGTGTCATAGGCACCATCAGCGCTTACTGCTTTCACTTTGCGCCGCAGCGGTCTCAACAAGGTGGGTAACACTTCACTATCGTGAACCCAGTCCATCGAGACCTCAGCACTCACTATCTGATGGCTCTGGGCATCTACTGCCATATGCAGTTTTCGCCAGACTCGACGCTTTTCAGCGCCGTGTTTACGCACCTTCCACTCTCCTTCGCCAAACACCTTAAGACCTGTAGCATCGATAACGAGGTGAGCCGCTTGACCTTGGCTAGGTAGGCGATAGTTGACTTCAACAGTCTTTGCTCGCTTGCTTATACAACTGTAATCGGGAGATTTTAAGTCGACCTTGAGCAGGCGAAACAATGAGTTGATGAAGCTTTCAAGAGCACGCAGTGGTAACTTGAATACGCCTTTAATCATCAGCGCAGTTGCGATAGCGGTGTCACTGTAAGTTTGGCTGCGCCCTCGACGACCACTGCGCTCAGTGTTATTCCATAGTTCTATGGCTTTCTCATCCATCCAGAAGGTCAATGAGCCGCGTTGCTTCAGTGCACTGTTGTACAGCTTCCAGTTGGTGATGTTGCCTTTCGCTTTACCCATGTTTGGTGACCCGACAGATATAGATACAGATCAGATCCGCGACTGCTGAGTTAGTTCAATCTGATTTAGGAAACAACGCCATCTAATGATAGAGTTAATAATTAATTTTTTGGAGGCTTTATGAATAAGGGAAGTTTTTGCTATTTGCAAGGCTTTGAGCCAAGTAATAGAACGCTAAAATATATAGAGAAGATGAATAATACCGTTGAGATGGCGAGTCTGTTAGATAAGATTATTAGCATAGTGCCCTTTTTTCAGATCTTTGCTGGCCGAGGTTCCTACAAAACAGCAGAACTTATATCTACTGGTTATCAGATTACAACTTATAATTGGGAATTGTATGCCAATGCACTGAAAAGCATTCCGGAAATAAAGCGTAAAAAATTAGAAGATATAGCGGGTACAGCATCAATTTATACTCACGGTCGAGAAAGACGTTTTTGGGAGTGCGTATACAATGCACTATAGATTTAGATTATTAATCGCGTACCTAGTTCTTATTTTTTCAGCGACGGCTTCTTCAGCGTCTTTACTTAAGAGTGATGAAGATCTAGCAAAAGATTTGGAGCTTAAATACCAAGCGTTAAATGCTAAAACTCAGACTTGTAGAGAAGGCCGTAGTAGCCATATAGAAGTAGATAAATTAACCAATCAATGGTTTGCT
This sequence comes from Agarivorans gilvus, assembly GCF_001420915.1. Lineage (NCBI taxonomy): Bacteria > Pseudomonadati > Pseudomonadota > Gammaproteobacteria > Alteromonadales > Alteromonadaceae > Agarivorans > Agarivorans gilvus. The sequence continues at coordinate 3,578,325 of NZ_CP013021.1, forward strand.
GGTTTATCGTCCGAGCGTAAAAAAGTAGTACTTCTTATTGCCAACCACGAAGCTATGGAGCGTTGCACTCAAGTTCAAGCCGATGAATACTCTCTTTCTTTAGTTGAATATGCAGCTCAAACTGCAGATAAGAAACAACTTGAAGAATGGTTGCACATAAGACAGAACTTTAAGCCTCAAGAGTTAGTTAATGATATCAATGCGCTTAATAATGAAAAACTCATAGCCTTTTTGAAAAATCCCCAATTTAATAAGCCATTTGACTTAATTGCGGTTTTTAAACAGCTTGAGCTATAGAACGACATTAGCCGCTTTAGGTTTCGTCACTAGCTCAATGTTACAGCCTCTTAGGTGAGAGCATCACCTTTAATTAGGTGGCCAAATTTACTATGCAACTACACCCCAGCGCTTAGCTTTTACCCTAGGTCAGGAAGTGTTAGTGGGAGAAAGTGAGCAAGCTTCAGGTGTAGGATACCAAGTAAATCGATCCGATGAGCAAATAATTGCAGACTTATTAGATTGTAATAGCTTCAAGCTAAGGCGCGCTCGGTACTTTCTATTGCTTGTTCTCTTTGAGATTTATGGCGTGTAAAAAGCGACTTGAAAAGGGCTATGCTCCGCCTCGCGCGGGAGGTGGTGCACTAATCCACCGCTTTGGTCGCTCCATAGCTTGCGTAGGGTGCGGTAAGTGTGGCCGCCGCTGACCACCGTTGTGTGCCCACTGGGGAGAATTTCACTCAGAAGCTTCTGGCCCTGAGTAAAGAAGTCTATATCGCCGTAACCAAGATAGATCTCTGTTTCTTTTACGGTCTGTTGGTCGTATTCCCATAACCACGACCAAAGATGCATTTGCCAGTTGTCAGGCGAATAGGGGCTAAGCGTCCACGCTTTAAGCCCTCCGGCTTCCTCAATATCATCAAGTACACCGCCCCAGCCCAGGTAAGGGCTGAGTAGGATTACCCCCTCAATGTTACCGGGATACTCAGTGAGGTACATCAACGCGCCCAAACCTCCCATTGAAGTGCCCGCTATCCAGAACTCTTCATAGCCCTTTTCTCGGGCGGGTAAGATGATGTCGTTGTGTAGGCGCTCGCTTAGCGACTTAGCCCGGTAGTAACCAAAATGAGCGGCTGGAACTACCACATCAAAGGCGTAGCCGTTCGCAAAAATATTGTCGATAAGACCGTGTTCTTCAAAAATTTCATGACCACCGCCAAGGCCTCTGAGCATGATAAGAAGCTTTTTGTTGTCATTAGTTGCTTGAGGGCTTTTGTATTCAAGATAAGGAATAGGCGCTACCGGCTTACTGGTACAACCCATTAGCATTGAAGTGAGGAGCAATAAAGCAATGGCTAGGAGTCTGTTCATTGGCGCGACCATCCTAAATGAGTTTCTATAAAGCGCATGCTGTTCAGGGCTAATAATTTCTTCAGCCTTACTCATTGAAGGTCAACTTGCGCTAGTTTGCATATATAAACTCATTACGCGTGTGGCTGAAGAAAGGTTCAATAGGAAATGATAAATAGGCCACTGCGGACTGCTGGAGTAAAGTTTCTAGGAGGTAAGGATGCCTCTAGGTTATGTGCTATACCTCGCTTCTTGCTGAAAATAAGGTAGGCGCTCAACGATGCGGCGCTAGCCGTGATTGATGAACAAAGGAACAGCCGAGAGAAGGCTAATCCTTATGTCTTGCTGGCAAGGTTTAACAAAACATCCATAATAAAAACAAAATTAACAATAACACTTTTTTGCACTCGTTGAGCTAGGTCAAAGCCCAAAAATCATAAGTAATTCAATGGTATGGTGTGAATAGGCCGGATTAACTTAGTCCCAGCCAAAAAGCTATGCGAGACAAAACCTCAGCAAGCCTGATAATTAGCTAAAAAATAAATGAGGGAATTTAAGCGCTATTGAGCAAGCAACGGCATTGGCTTAAGCCGGTGGTGCGTTTATGACCTAGGTGTTGATGGTATTGGCGTAATTAGGCGTTCCTTACCTACCGCACCGGAAAAGTGTTGCTCAAACTCACAGCTAAGGCTTAACCATTGCTCTGCGGCTATGCCTAAGCGTTGCATTATTGGGTTAGCCTCTAGGCTTAAGTGGCCTCGTTTGTCTTCTCGAACAATACGGCCAGTGCTATCGACCAATTCCAAGTAATGATGTAGTTGAAAAGGTAGACCTTGGGGCATGTTGTTTCTGGGGTTACCTACAAAGGGAAATAAGGTTTGGGGTTGAGTTTCTTTTGTTGTACTGCCTTGGCTCTTAACTTAACACTGGTATGCTATTAAGTTCCAGACACAAACAGTCGTGCGCCGAAAAGAATTACGTTGGTGGCTTCCACTAGTTGCCTCGCTGATTGGTGTAGTTGTTGGGGTTGTAGGTAACAGATTACTTTAGCCGATACTATGTGAAGGCTTAGTTAGCTCAACTACTTTTATTACACTCTGATTTAGCGAATAAACACCTAGTATGCGTGCTGTTGGATATAGATATTAAATCTTTAGAATATTTAATATTCAATATGTTATTAGTGTTTTTTGTCATTAAGATTTGGGTTACTATATAGCTTTAAACTATCAAGTAGTTACAAGCATGAGCAAAGCAAGAGTTTTTAGAATACAGGTAATAAAGCCTGTTCTTTTGAAGATCGGTGGTGCCAACTTAGCAGCAGAAGAACTCCTTTTAGGTACTGCGGTGCAAGAAAGTCTCAACTTCATGTATCGAAGTCAGGTTGGAGGTGGCCCTGCTAAAGGTTATTTCCAAATGGAGCCGGCTACACATGATGATATTTGGGATAACTTTTTGAAGTACCGTAAAGGGCTCGCCAAAGACGTAATCTCATTTCTTAGTTCTCCCAACGCTAACAAAATCACTGAGCTAGAAAACAACGACAAATACGCTGCTGCTATGGCGAGAACTCACTATATGCGTGTTCCTGCCGCACTGCCAAAAGCTGGTGACATTAAAGCCCAAGCTAATTACTGGAAGCAATATTACAACACGCCTTTAGGCAAAGGGCTTCCACATGAGTACATAGATAAGTGGGGCGTTGTTTCCTAAATCAGATTGAACTAACTCAGCAGTCGCGGATCTGATCTGTATCTATATCTGTCGGGTCACCAAACATGGGTAAAGCGAAAGGCAACATCACCAACTGGAAGCAGTACAACAGTGCACTGAAGCAACACGGCTCATTGACCTTCTGGATGGATGAGAAAGCCATAGAACTATGGAATAACACTGAGCGCAGTGGTCGTCGAGGGCGCAGCCAAACTTACAGTGACACCGCTATCGCAACTGCGCTGATGATTAAAGGCGTATTCAAGTTACCACTGCGTGCTCTTGAAGGCTTCATCAACTCATTGTTTCGCCTGCTCAAGGTCGACTTAAAATCTCCCGATTACAGTTGTATAAGCAAGCGAGCAAAGACTGTTGAAGTCAACTATCGCCTACCTAGCCAAGGTCAAGCGGCTCACCTCGTTATCGATGCTACAGGTCTTAAGGTGTTTGGCGAAGGAGAGTGGAAGGTGCGTAAACACGGCGCTGAAAAGCGTCGAGTCTGGCGAAAACTGCATATGGCAGTAGATGCCCAGAGCCATCAGATAGTGAGTGCTGAGGTCTCGATGGACTGGGTTCACGATAGTGAAGTGTTACCCACCTTGTTGAGACCGCTGCGGCGCAAAGTGAAAGCAGTAAGCGCTGATGGTGCCTATGACACACGGCAGAGCTATCAAGAAGTACAACGTAAGAAGGCTGTTGCACTAATCCCTCCACGCAAGAATGCAGGTATGTGGGAAGCGGGTCACCCACGGAACGTTGCAGTAAAAGCCTTGAAGCAAGGTGAGTTGGAAAACTGGAAACGGGACAATGCTTACCATCTTCGTTCACTATAGGAGACGGCGATGTATCGTTTCAAACAACTGCTTAGCGACAAGTTGAGTCTACGTTGTTACAACGCCCAAGTCGGCGAAATCATGGCCGGAGTGTGCGCGTTGAACAAAATGAGCAGGCTAGGTATGCCTGCTCGTCAGCTAGCTGAATAAAGAGGAAAACGCCTTGAGGTTACTGCGTTCGTTGCACTGAATTGATCAACAAGGCCGATAAGTGGAATAAATACGTTGCTCCTGTAACTCCATAGAATGTAGAGCTGATAGATAATTATGAGTATAAAAAAAACGTTAGCCATAGCATACGTTAGTGCCGGTGTAATATTCAGTAATGTTAGCTGTGCGAGTAATGAAGATGTCGTTACTACAACGTCTAATGGCAAAAACTATTATCACATGAAGCTTTCATTGAATAATCAAAGCATTAGTTCAATAAAAGAGTTTAGAGAGGCTCAGTTCGTTATGAACGGTGGGCAATTCGAGGTGAGGGTTCAACAAAACTCTTTCCCGATAAAGGCTCCTAACTGTAAAGGTGATTTGATCCTTAGAATGCCTTGGACAAACTCAGACTTAAGTGCTGCTGATGTTTTCATTGATGAAAAATACAATGTGTACAAAGCGATTGTAGATGCGTCAAAAAGTGAGGGAAGTAATGTCGATGTTTACATCGAGCTAAACCCTTATGTGCAAATGACGGGCGATGGTTTTGAGCTAACAGAGTGCAATGTGTTTTTTAGACATGCTAATGGTCAGTACATTCCTAAAACTGGGAAACTAAATTAAGTTAGGTATGAAATTAAAGGCTGTCTTGACCTTTCTATTTACAAAAAGCGGTCGATGAAACCCAATAAAAGGAGTTGTTGGGCCATCTTGCATTTGCTTATGTAGGTGACATTAGGTGGGGGCTAGTCATTTTTAATAATACTGAACTGAACATATTTGAATTAAAAGATAAAATATATACGATCACTATACTATACTATACTTATCTATCATTTCAGGTGATAAGAATCTTTGGAGAATGGTTCGTCTCAATCGCTCTTGCAGTTGCGACCGTCTTCTATTGTAGTTTGGGTTGTATCCAAAGAGGCCTTGTTGATCAATTCAGTGCAACGAACGCAGTAACCTCAAGGCGTTTTCCTCTTTATTCAGCTAGCTGACGAGCAGGCATACCTAGCCTGCTCATTTTGTTCAACGCGCACACTCCGGCCATGATTTCACCGACTTGGGCGTTGTAACAACGTAGACTCAACTTGTCGCTAAGCAGTTGTTTGAAACGATACATCGCCGTCTCCGATAGTGAACGAAGATGGTAAGCATTGTCCCGTTTCCAGTTTTCCAACTCACCTTGCTTCAAGGCTTTTACTGCAACGTTCCGTGGGTGACCCGCTTCCCACATACCTGCATTCTTGCGTGGAGGGATTAGTGCAACAGCCTTCTTACGTTGTACTTCTTGATAGCTCTGCCGTGTGTCATAGGCACCATCAGCGCTTACTGCTTTCACTTTGCGCCGCAGCGGTCTCAACAAGGTGGGTAACACTTCACTATCGTGAACCCAGTCCATCGAGACCTCAGCACTCACTATCTGATGGCTCTGGGCATCTACTGCCATATGCAGTTTTCGCCAGACTCGACGCTTTTCAGCGCCGTGTTTACGCACCTTCCACTCTCCTTCGCCAAACACCTTAAGACCTGTAGCATCGATAACGAGGTGAGCCGCTTGACCTTGGCTAGGTAGGCGATAGTTGACTTCAACAGTCTTTGCTCGCTTGCTTATACAACTGTAATCGGGAGATTTTAAGTCGACCTTGAGCAGGCGAAACAATGAGTTGATGAAGCCTTCAAGAGCACGCAGTGGTAACTTGAATACGCCTTTAATCATCAGCGCAGTTGCGATAGCGGTGTCACTGTAAGTATGGCTGCGCCCTCGACGACCACTGCGCTCAGTGTTATTCCATAGTTCTATGGCTTTCTCATCCATCCAGAAGGTCAATGAGCCGCGTTGCTTCAGTGCACTGTTGTACAGCTTCCAGTTGGTGATGTTGCCTTTCGCTTTACCCATGTTTGGTGACCCGACAGATATAGATACAGATCAGATCCGCGACTGCTGAGTTAGTTCAATCTGATTTAGGAAACAACGCCTATTCGAGGGCGAAGAGGGCAAAGCGCTAACCGATATTAAAAAAGGCTGGGTTAAGGTGGTTGATTTGGCCGAATTAGAAGATTTTAATTTTCACGATTTACGCCACCACTTCGCCAGTAAGCTAGTGATGAAAAGTGTCGATTTAAATACAGTTCGTGAACTACTAGGCCATGCTGATATGAATATGACATTGCGTTATGCGCATTTGGCGCCAGAGCATAAAGCGGCAGCGGTTAATTTGCTTTAGGTTTAGTGAATATGTGTAACTTAATAATTAATTTATCATTTCTCTTTAAATTGTTATTGACCAATGAAATAATAGCGGTAATTTTAAGTCTCCCAAGGAACGTCAGTGACTTCTTTTTCTGGTATAGCTAAAGCCAAAACCATAAAACTCTACGAAAACCATTCTCACGAAGTGGGCTCGGTGCTTAAACAAAGTGACCCTAAAAAATATGAAAAATACGAGTCTACTGACTGTATTACATATGTACTAAATGTTTTGTCTCATGCGTATAAGGAAATGGGTAATGGCCAGATGGCAAAAGATGTCTGGACAATGGGAAGGGAGACTTCTCGTTCAGATTTCAGAGGTACAATTCTCGCCAAACGTTTAGTGACGCAAAAAAACTGGGCAGGTATTTATGTGTCTCCTGATAGCATTCATCCTTCAGATGGAGATCAAGAGCATACTTATGCCAGCGTAGTTGCCAGAAAGCAATGTATCTATAGTACGGATAATGTTCCACTCAAGCACAGGGTCGTTAATTACAACCCAACTAAAGAGGATAATTCTAACTTTCAGGCCCTATACCCTTATTTGGGTAAAACAAAACTTAATGATATTGATTATAAAGAGCTAGCAAAGATACCATTTGGTTTCGGCTTATCTAGGGGTGGCATGCATACATGGCTGTTTGTCGAAGGTTTTGTGTATGAGGTTCACTGGGACGCTATCGGAAAAGGGTTGTACGAGAAAACAGCATTAAGAAACTATCCTTGGTTGTCTAGTGCTATCTTTGTGCCTCAGGATACTGCAATAAAGCTCAACTTAGCCAAGTTAAAATGCGCTTCATAAGGACTCACATGAAACAAATCTTGCTCATTGTCATTACTAGCGTATTCCTTATTTCGGGATGCACCCAGTCATCTATAGAAGATAAGACTCTCGTTTTACCTTACAAGGCTTTTGGACCACCTTCTATGAGTGGCCACTTATTGGGTGTGGAGTGGTTTCAGTGGCAATCGCATGGTGACTCGAGACCTCGCGAATACCCTGTTAAGGTGGTTGTTTACAAGGATGCATCTTTAGAAGAGTTAGAAGCCGCTTATCCAATTGATGAGGCTTTAGAAAAAGATTTTAGGTATGTGGAATATACAGCTGCAATAAATTACTTCGATAAGAATGTTCACGAAGTCGAGGAAATGGCTAAAGAAGGTTTTCCAATGGGAGATCTTTCTAACGAATTAGAAGAAGCCAAATCTTTAATTGTGGAAGCTCTAGGTAAATAGATTTTGAATCATTTTCTAAAGTGAGTCGTATTGGGGAGTGGTTAAACATTAGTTATTAACAACAAGGTGTCTTCGTGGAAAATAGGGTTTATGATTTCTCCAAGTTTATCAGTACATTAAATTAAATGTATCTATTCTTACATTGCTATTTGCGGCTGGAGATAAACTAGCTTCATTCTCCGAGCCTAGTTGGTTGCTCTCTACTGTTACGCTTATGCTGACTTGCTGCTTAGCTTTGTCATTATATGGGGCTTATTTATTGGTGTTTCGAAGTGAGCGTCTTGGTCGGAAAGCTATCGAGCTATCATCTCTAGCTACATTTTCAGTTATTACCTCGACCGCATTGAAAGTTAGCCAGTTTTCCTGATTTTGGGCAGTGCTGAGTTGTACAACTAAACTTGCGCACTAGTTTAGTTGGTGTCCTAGTTGTTGGTTTTTACAATGGAGTTTTGTAAGTGTCAGTTCAGCTTGTGTCAATAATAATCTCGATTGCTATCTCAGGCATAACCATCCCACTTGAAACCAAGAACATGAAAGGGTGGATTTTTGGAAGTGAGCGCCAAAAGCAATGGACGCAGCAAATATACCGCCACCGTAGTAAGTTTCAAAACCCACTGCACCAAAACTACAAGCACCTAAAAGCTCTCGAATCTTCTCTTGATTTAAAACCTACTGATTTATTCTCTGTAGTGTGTTTTGTTGGCGACGCTTCCTTTAAAACCGCTATGCCCGAAAATGTAACGCATATACGTGGTTGCTTGCGCTTCATTCGTTCGAAGCAGGAGAGAGTGTTCACTGAATCAGAAGTTGAAGCGCTTGTTGTTAAGCTTGAGGAATTGAAACTTAAAAGAGGCCTTAGAACGTCACTTAAGCACAAGGCGAATGTTAGTGAGTTGGTGGCTGAAAAAAGCCGTCAGAGGCAATCTGGCGAGGCCTGTCCCAAATGTGGGGCAGAGTTAGTAGAGCGATTGGCAAAGCGTGCTAAGAATGCTGGGAATGCGTTTATTGGCTGTTCAGCCTATCCCCGTTGTAAATTCACTCAATAATCTTAAGAGTTAAGCGAGATAACAGTTTTTGTCTGAAATCTGCTACATATTTGCTACACAGGATTAAGAAATGATAAAGGCGTAGTGGTTACTAACCTACTACGCCTTTAAATATGGTGGCCCTTCACAGACTTGAACTGTGGACCTAACGATTATGAGTCGTGTGCTCTAACCAACTGAGCTAAAGGGCCTAAATTTGTTGTTGCGAGCTTAGCTCAATCAACGAGGCTGGATTATAAAAAAACATCTCAGCCTTGTCTATGCGTTTGAAACTAAGCGCTTATTTATTCGCCGTTTAGCTGTTCTACTCGTCTAAGAAGCTACGTAGCTGCTCTGAACGAGAAGGGTGACGCAGTTTGCGTAGGGCTTTGGCTTCGATTTGACGAATACGCTCACGGGTTACGTCAAACTGTTTGCCCACTTCCTCAAGGGTGTGGTCGGTATTCATACCAATACCAAAACGCATCCGTAGTACTTTGGCTTCACGCGGGGTGAGGCCTGCTAGTACTTCTTGAGTAGCAAACTTGAGGTTTTCCCCTGTAGCGGCGTCAACCGGCATAGATAGGGTTGTATCCTCAATAAAGTCACCTAGATGCGAATCTTCATCGTCACCAATGGGGGTTTCCATGGAGATAGGCTCTTTGGCAATTTTTAGCACCTTACGGATCTTGTCTTCAGGCATTAACATGCGCTCTGCCAATTCTTCTGGAGTGGGTTCGCGGCCCATTTCTTGAAGCATTTGACGGCTAATGCGGTTTAGCTTGTTAATGGTTTCGATCATGTGCACCGGAATACGAATAGTACGTGCCTGGTCTGCAATTGAGCGGGTAATCGCCTGACGGATCCACCAAGTGGCGTAGGTCGAGAATTTGTAACCACGACGGTATTCAAACTTATCTACCGCCTTCATCAAGCCGATGTTACCTTCCTGAATCAAATCGAGGAATTGTAAGCCACGGTTGGTGTATTTCTTGGCAATCGAAATCACCAAACGCAAGTTGGCTTCAACCATTTCTTTCTTGGCGCGGCGAGCTTTCGCTTCACCAATGCTCATGCGACGGTTGATGTCTTTAATGTTGTTAATACTAAGGCCGGTTTCTTCTTCAACGGTTTTCAGTTTGAAGATACAACGGCGCACTTCTTCGTCTACTTCCATTAGCGCTGGCGCGTAGTCTTTAGCCGAAGTTTTGTGCTCGTTAAACCAGTCTTCACTGGTTTCGTCTTTAGAGAAGGCTTTAACAAAAGCTTGTTTAGGCATTTTGCCCTGTTCAACACACAGCTTCATGATTAGGCGCTCTTGGGTACGCACCCGCTCCATCATGTTGCGCATGCTGGCAACTAACTTGTCGAATAACTTAGGCACTAGGCGGAAAGTGTGGAAAATTTCGCTTAGTTCAAAGATTTCTTTGGTTGCGCGAGCCGACATACGGCCATGCTCGGCAATCACCGCGTGGGTTTTGTCGTATTGAGCGCGAAGCGCATCGAAGCGCTCTTTAACCACTTCTGGATCTAGGCCTACGTCTTCTTCTTCTTCGTCTTCTTCGTCATCGTCTTCATCGTCGAGATCTTTTTCTTCAAGTTCTGAACCGATGTGAGTGGCGGTTGGCGCCGCTTCGGCTACTTCGTCTTCGTCGATGAAACTGTTTACGATGTCGCTAATTTTTAGTTCTTCTGCTTGGTACTGGTCGTACATATCAAGCAAGATAGAAATGGTTTCTGGGTACTCTGAAACACTGCGTTGAACTTCGTTGATCCCTTCTTCAATTCGTTTGGCGATGTCAATTTCGCCCTCACGGGTCAATAGTTCTACGGTGCCCATTTCGCGCATGTACATACGCACTGGGTCGGTGGTTCGGCCAAGTTCTGACTCTACTGTTGCAAGTGCTTGCGCCGCGGCTTCTGCTGCGTCTTCGTCAGTTGTATTCTCGGCCAACAATAAGTCATCGGTATCGGGTGCATTTTCATGTACCTGAATACCCATGTCGTTGATCATTTGAATGATATCTTCAACTTGATCGGAATCTACGATATCAGCAGGTAAATGGTCATTTACCTCTGCATAAGTTAAGTAGCCTTGCTCTTTACCTTTTGCGAGAAGGAGTTTGAGTTGAGACTGTGGGGTTTGTTCCATAGATGTCATCCGAAGTAGATTAAGCTAGCAAAACCATAAACGTTCGCGCTGTTGGCGCAAACGATGAATTATATCAAGTATGGGTTAAAATTTCTATATCAAGGTCAATTTAGTAAAAAGTTTTTGTTTATTACTTAAACAAACCATTTAAGGCTTTAATTCGGTAATTAATTGCAACATTTCACGTTTCTCCTCGATACTCAGTGTGCCGTTTAAGGACTTTACATTGAGCTGTTCGTAACGTTGTAACAGCAGTTGTTCGATGAAACTGGCAATAATATCTTGCAGTTCGTCGGGGTAGCCGGACTCGTCGATTTCCAAATTATAACTGGCCAGCGCACTTAAGTGTTTTTGCTCTGGTTGATCACGCCAACGCTCTAGTAATTGGGCGGTGGTGATATCCGGCTTGTTATGGATTTCGGCGATTAAGGCCAGCAGTAGCGGCATACCTTTGATGTTCACTTGCTTTAGCTCTTCTGAGGGGGCAAGTCCTTGGCAATGGCTGGGCGCTGTAAAATCATTGCGATAGCTTTACGCATCGGCGTTAGGCTCAGCTTTTTAACGCTACTTACTTGGTTACGTTGTTGGCGCTCTAGTTGCGCCAGTTCTTTTTCTAGTTGGCTGCGAATCATCCGGTTTTGGGTGGCTAATTCGGTCAACAAGGTTTCTTTATAAAAGGCGGCCTTCACTTGCGAAATGAGCTCGTAAGCGCGAGCGGCCATGTGGCTTTTACCGGCATCGGTACTAATGTCGATTTCCTGACTTAGGCGCTCAAATAAAAAGCGCGACAGGGGCATTGCCTGATGCATGCGCTGCTCAAAGCCGTCTCTACCTTCTTGGCGCACCAAGGTGTCTGGGTCTTCGCCGTCGGGTAAAAACATAAATTTTAGCTCTACTTCATCGCGCAAGTGCGGTAGGGCATTTTCTAGAGCGCGCCAAGCTGCGTCGCGTCCGGCGCGGTCACCATCATAACAACAGATAATTTTGTTGCTGGCGCGAAACAGCATTTGTAAATGCTCGGGCGTAGTAGAGGTGCCCAGCGAAGCCACCGCATAGTCCACCCCAAACTGGGCCAGCGAGACCACGTCCATATAGCCTTCTACCACTAAAATCTGTGGTACTTGCTTGTGGGCTTGGCGTACTTCATAAAGCCCGTATAACTCTCGACCCTTATGAAAGACGCTGGTTTCTGGCGAGTTTAAGTATTTAGGCGTGCCATCGCCGAGTACTCGACCACCAAAGCCAATGTAGCGACCGCGTTTATCGCGAATGGGGAACATCACTCGATCACGGAAACGGTCATAGCGGCGACCACTTTCGTTTTCAATCGATAAACCTGCATCCAGTAATTGCTGGCTGGTCTGCGCCGAATAGCCCAGAGCTTTACCTAACGAGTCCCATTCATCGGGGCATAACCAATTGAGAAGCGTTGTACCACCTCGCCACTAAGTCCACGACCTTTTAAATAGTCGATCACTTGCTGTTTCTTGGGATGGCTGCGCAATTGCTGCTGAAAGAAACGGCTGGCTTGAGCGATCAGCTCGTATAAATCTTTGGCGGCTTGGCGTTGTTGCTGGCTTTTGGCTTGATCAAACTTGCTGTTGTTGCTGTTTTCCCGTTCCACTTCCAGCCCCATTTGGCTGGCTAGATCTTCTACGGCATCAACAAACTCGAGTTTGTCGTATTCCATTAAAAAGCTAATGGCGTTGCCGTGGGCTCCACAACCAAAGCAGTGATAAAACTGTTTGTCTTGGCTTACAGTAAATGAGGGAGATTTTTCGTTATGAAAAGGGCAGCAGGCTGAGTAGTTTTTTCCGGCTTTTTTAAGGCGCACGCGCTGATCGATGAGGCTAACAATATCTGTTCTCGCCAATAGATCATCGATAAATTGTTGCGCTATTCTTCCGGCCATTCACTACCAACTTCAGCGTTTTTAAAAAACAAACAAGCCGTGAACTCAATGAGAACACGGCTTGTTCGAGTATTCTAAGGGATGGACTTAGGCTAGTTTACTGCGAACAGCAGCGCTAATTGCGCCCATGTCTGCACGGCCTTGTACCTGAGGTTTCAGGATGCCCATCACTTTACCCATATCTTGCATTCCTGCAGCACCAGATTGAGCAATTGCCGCTTCAATTAATGAAGCTACTTCTTGTTCACTGAGTGCTTTAGGAAGGAACGCTTCCAAGATTTCAATCTCGGCGAGTTCTTTGTCTGCTAAGTCTTGACGTTCAGCGGCAAGAAACTGCTCCGCAGCGTCTTTACGTTGTTTCACTTGCTTAACGATGATGCTTAGAATGCGCTCATCGTCTAGCGTAATGCGTTCATCAACTTCGACTTGCTTAACTGCCGCCAGCAACATGCGCAGAGTGCCAAGACGAAACTTGTCTTTGGCGCGCATTGCTGCTTTTTGTTCTTCTTGTAGCGTTGCTTTTAATGACATAGGGTCTATCAGCGCTTAGTACAAGCGAACGCGACGTGCGTTTTCACGAGCCAATTTCTTAGCGTGACGTTTAACAGCAGACGCTTTAGCGCGTTTACGAGCTGTAGTTGGTTTTTCGTAAAACTCGCGACGGCGAACTTCAGAAAGAATACCTGCTTTCTCGCAAGAGCGCTTGAAACGACGTAGAGCTACGTCAAATGGTTCGTTTTCACGTACTTTAACGATTGGCATATGCCTATCACCTTCCGGTTTATTGAGGGCCGAACAAAAATCAGCCTGAGTGTTTAAAAATGGTGCGGAATTTTAAGCCGAACTGGGGGCAATGTAAAGCCTATTTGTAATCCTCTGGTGAAATAAGCCACGAACAAGTAATATAGCTGCGATTTTTATAGGCTTGCAGCGGCGAATTTTCGCCATCCCCAGAGTAGGAAAAGTAAAAACTATGCGTGTACTCGGTATTGAAACTTCGTGTGATGAAACCGGTGTGGCCATTTACGATGACCAGCAGGGCTTATTGGCCGATGTTTTATACAGTCAAATTAAACTACATGCTGATTATGGTGGGGTAGTGCCAGAGCTGGCTTCACGTGACCATATTCGTAAAACCATTCCATTAATTAAAGAAGCAATGGAAAAGGCTAATTGTAGCCCCGAGCAAATTGATGCGGTGACCTATACCGCAGGTCCTGGCTTAGTGGGTGCCTTATTGGTGGGCTCGCTTACGGCCCGCAGTATTGCTATGGCTTGGGGCAAGCCAGCGGTGCCAGTGCATCATATGGAAGGCCATTTATTGGCACCAATGCTGGAAGATAATCCACCAGAGTTTCCGTTTTTAGCCTTGTTAGTGTCTGGTGGTCATACTTTATTGGTGGAAGTGGATGGCATTGGTGAATACCAAATTTTAGGTGAGTCGATTGATGATGCCGCCGGTGAAGCCTTTGATAAAACAGCTAAGTTATTGGGCCTCGATTATCCCGGTGGCCCTGCCTTGAGTCGCTTAGCCGAGAAAGGTCAAGCAGGGCGTTTTACTTTCCCGCGGCCAATGACCGATCGTCCCGGTTTAGATATGAGTTTTTCTGGGCTGAAAACTTTTGCCAAAAATACCATTGATAGCGAAGGAAAAGATGAGCAAACCAAAGCTGATATCGCGCTGGCTTTTCAGCAAGCCTTAGTGGATACCTTGATTATCAAATGCCGTCGCGCCCTTAAGCAAACGGGTTTAAAACGTTTGGTGATTGCTGGTGGGGTAAGTGCTAACAAAGCCTTGCGTGAGCAACTCGGTGAGTTATTAGCCTCGCGTGGTGGTCAGGTTTATTATCCGCGTCCGGCGTTTTGTACCGATAACGGCGCAATGATTGCCTATGCTGGTATGCAGCGTTTTAAAGCGGGGCAAACCGTGGGTTTGTCGGTGCAGGCTATGCCGCGCTGGCCACTGGATGAGTTACCGCCAGCTAAGCAAGCTTAACTCAAGTTGATAAAAACGCTCCTAACTGGGGCGTTTTTTTATGGCTTATTTTTATTTACCACTTTGCTTTCGGTGTGGTTGCGTAGCCGAGAAATATTGCCTTGATGGCGAATAATGATCAGGCACGACAGCATGGCTACCGGCAGGGTGTATTCCGGTTTGATCAGCCAAGTATACAGTGGTGCTAAACTCACGCTGACGATGGCGGCTAGCGAGGAATAGCCTCTTAGTTTTAGGGTGATCAGCCAAGTGACGATTAATAGGGCAGCTAAATCTAAGCCAATGGGCAGTACTCCGCCAAGTGCGGTAGCAACGCCTTTGCCACCTTCAAAATGAAAGAAAATAGGATACATGTGGCCAAGGCAGGCCGCGATGCCCACAAAGCCCAGAACTATTGGCGCTAAGTTGGCGTAGTAGCCCAACCAAACTGGAATAGTGCCTTTGAGCAGGTCGCAAACTAATACTAATACCGCTGGGGTTTTACCGCCGATGCGATACACATTGGTGGCGCCTGGATTATTCGAACCATGGCTTCGTGGGTCGGGTAGGCGGTAAATTCGGCAGATGAGTACGGCGCTGGAGATGGAACCCAGTAAATAAGCTGCCGTAATAAAAAATAAACCGAGTAAACCCATTAGTTTAGAAGCATTCCACCGATTGTTGAATTGCGGTATTATCGCGCTCTCTCAAAGGTCAAATCATACGCTGTTTTTTTAGCTAAGGCTAATTAGTGGATAGGCAGCACAGTAGCTGGGAATTATGGATAAAGTATTTATTAAAGAGCTCACCGTATTGGCGACGATTGGCGCTTACGAGTGGGAAAAACAGATCAAGCAAAAACTAGTGATTGATTTAGAGATGGCTTGGGATAATCGCCCTGCAGGCCTGAGTGATGATTTGTCGCTGGCCTTGGATTATGCCTCGGTGAGTCAGGCGGTGAGCGACTTAGTTAGTCAGCAGCCGCATGAGTTGGTGGAAACCGTGGCAGAGAAAGTGGCGGCCTTAATTCTCACACAATTCACTGTGCCTTGGGTTAAGGTGACCATTAATAAACCAGGCGCGGTTCCTTTTGCTGCCAACGTGGGCGTTCAAATAGAGCGTAGCCAAACGGAAGCCTCTTCATAATGGCTGATGTGTTTGTAGGTGTAGGCAGCAATATTGAGCGAGAACGCTATATTCGCCAAGGGATAGCGGCCTTAGAAAGCTGTTTTGGTGAATTGAGCCTAAGCCCCGTTTATGAATGTCCGGCTTTAGGCTTTGACGGCCCCGATTTTTATAATTTGGTGGCCAGATTTTCTACGCCCTTGTCTCTTGAAGCGGTATTTGCTGCCATTAAACGCATCGAGTTCGAACATGGGCGAGCAAAAGATGCCCAAAAGTACTCGTCACGCACACTGGATATCGATATTCTTTTATATAACCAGTTGGTGGTAGCTAAACCCTGCCAGCTACCTAGAGCCGAAATAATAAAAAGTGCCTTTGTTCTGAAACCTTTAAGTGATATTGCTGGGGACTTAGAGCATCCAACACTAGCAAAAACTTACACTCAGCTATGGAAGGAATTTGCTGATAGTGCTCAAGTTTTGCATCGGGTCGACAGTTTCACCTTTTAATTTTTTTAGCAAGGAACAGTGCATGAGTGTTTTCGAAACCATAATGTTGGCTTTGATTCAGGGCTTAACAGAGTTTCTCCCTATTTCGAGTTCTGCTCACCTGATTTTACCTTCGCAGGTATTGGGCTGGCAGGACCAAGGTATTACTTTTGATGTGGCAGTCCATGTGGGCAGCTTGCTAGCGGTATTAGGTTATTTCCGTAAAGAAGTATGGTCGATGTTAATCGCATGGTTGGCTTCGTTTACGGGCAAGCGCAGCCCTGATGCCCTGTTGGCTTGGTTGATTATTTTAGCCACCATTCCTGCGGTATTGTTTGGTGGTTTATTTAAGGATTTGATTGAACAATATTTGCGTTCGGCTTATGTGATTGCCGCTACCACCTTAATTTTTGGTGCGCTACTGTGGTGGGCCGATGCGCAGGCTAAGCTGCTGAATGACGAATATCAAATTGGCTGGAAACAGGCCTTGTTTATCGGTATTGCGCAGGCGGTGGCGATTATTCCTGGCACATCGCGCAGCGGTATCACCATTACCGCGGGTTTAATGTTGGGGTTAACCCGTGAAGCGGCAGCACGCTTTTCATTTTTAATGTCGATCCCGGTGATTGTGGGAGCTTGCGTACTGATGACTAAAGACATGGCAGAAAATCCGGTGGCGGTGGACTGGACCGCGATGGCTTTGGGAGTGGCGGTGTCTTTTGTTAGTGCCTATTCTTGTATCCACCTGTTTATTCGCTGGGTAAGCCGAGTAGGGATGAAGCCTTTTGTTATCTATCGCTTGTTGTTGGGCGCATTCTTATTGGGCTTTCTAGCCTTCAGTTAAAAGTAAAAAGCTCGCATTTTGGCGAGCTTTTTTTTGGGGTCACTTAGCTTGGCTGCTGTTGAGCTAAATAGCGCTGTTTTTCTTCACTAAGCAAGTGCAAGCGTTGCTGATGCAGTTGTTGTTTTATCTCTATGCCTTTAAATCCGGCTTTAACGATGGCTTGTACATCGACGCTATTGGCTACTTCTAGTTGGTGAAGCAAATAGTCGTAGGGAGGGTAGTCGTGGTCAGCAAAGCCAAGCCGCCCCTTGATGTCGGCTATACCCGCCTCCAGTATTTGTTGAAAACGCTGTGGTTTACGCCAAGCATCGCAGCGGTCAAATAGCTTTAATACGGTTTCAGGGCGCAGTTCTAAGGCGCTATGAATGGTGATGTGGTGTTCTGCCACCAGTAGCGCTAAATCGCGGTATTCGTTGGGCACTTTAATTCGCTGGCAAAAGGCTTTAATTGGGCTTACTCCAGCGGGCCATGGCCCGGATGAGAAGGCAGTTTTGCTTGGGGCGTTAAGGCCTTACCAAAGTCGTGACATAAGGCGGCAAAACGTACCACCGGGTGATAATCTAGCTTGGCGCTTTGCTCAATCACCATCAGAGTATGAATGCCGGTGTCGATTTCGGGGTGCCATTTAGGGCTAGCTGGCACACCAAACAACTGGTCTAGTTCAGGAATTAAGGCCGCCAAGGCATCGGTCTGTTTAAGAACCTCAAAAAATACCTGAGGGGCTGGGCTAGCTAAGGCTTTCTCTAGCTCTAACCAAATGCGCTCTGGAGTTAGGCTAGCTAGCTCGCCAGAGTGGGCAATCTGTTGCATCAACTTTAACGTGTCTGCGGCCACCTTAAAACCAAGTGGGTGAAAGCGGGCGGCAAAACGCGCGACGCGCAGTACTCTAAGTGGGTCTTCTACAAAAGCGGGAGAAACATGGCGCAGAATTCGCGCCTGTAGATCGGCTTGTCCGCCATAGGGGTCGATGAGCTGGCCTTGTTCTGATTGGGCTATCGCATTAATGGTGAGGTCGCGACGCAGCAAATCTTCTTCTAGGCTGACATCGTCGGCGAAGTAACAAGTAAAACCGGTGTAGCCTTTGCCTTGCTTACGCTCGGTGCGGGCGAGTGCATATTCTTCTTGATTGTGCGGATGTAAAAATACCGGAAAATCTTTACCGACCTGGCTGTAACCTAGTTTAAGCATTTGTTCGGGGTGGCGCCTACAACCACATGGTCACGGTCTTTTACTGGTAAACCCAGTAGTTGATCGCGTACCGCTCCGCCGACTAAATAGGTTTCCACTTAGCACTCCTCAATAATCACTGTCCACAAACGCCTTGCGCAAGGGTATTATACACCTATCAATGCTTAATAGGGCTAGGATTGCTACTTCTCGAATAAGTGGCAGAGCAGCTTCGGCGAAAGGACAGCGGTTTAATGTATTTGGATTACTTTGGCTTAAAGGAAAACCCTTTTTCAATTGCGCCAAACCCCGATTTTTTATTTATGAGCGAACGGCATAAAGAAGCCTTGGCTCACTTAAGTTTTGGTTTGGGGGAAACCGGGGGCTTTGTATTGCTTACTGGGGAAGTGGGGACCGGTAAAACCACCGTTTCGCGCGCCTTGTTAAAACAGTTGCCCGAGAATACTCAAGTAGCGATGGTGCTAAATCCTAGCCTGACTGAGTTGGAGCTTTTGGCCACGGTATGCGATGAACTCAAAATTGACTACGACAAAACCAGCTTCAGCGTGAAGGATTTTGGTGACGCTATCCGTCAGCGCCTATTAGAAAACCACTGGGCCGGTGGCAATACCATGTTGTTGATTGACGAGGCGCAGCACCTGTCGGTTGAAGTCTTGGAGCAGCTGCGTTTATTGACTAACTTTGAGACCGATACTCGTAAGCTGCTGCGGGTGGTATTAATTGGCCAACCTGAATTGCAACAAAAATTGAAGCAACCGATTTTGCGCCAATTAGCGCAGCGCATCACCGCTCGTTATCATCTATTACCGCTTACCGTAAATGAAGTGGAGGCTTATATTCGTCACCGCTTGCGAGTCGCAGGCTGCGAACGACCGTTGTTTTCAAGGGCCTTAGTAAAACAGCTACACAGCGCGGCAGAAGGGATCCCTAGGGTGATTAACCTGTTGTGTGACCGCGCCTTGTTAGCGGCTTATGGCCATGATCAAATGGTGGTGGATAAAAAAGCGCTAAAACAGGCGATTGCAGAGATTGCTTTGTCTGAGCCAAAAGCGACAGGTTTGAGTTTGGGTTATCTGGCTACTGGCGCATTGTTGGGGGGCTTATTATTAGCGGCCTTTTATTGGGGGCCTAGGCTGTTAACTCCCCTAGTTGAGCCTCAGCCTCAAGCATCTCCAGCTATTTCGGCTAGCGCTCTAGATAAGCAGCGTTTGCAGGCTCAACAGCTCGCCATGCAACAACAAGCTGCGCAGCGCGAGCAAGTCCAACAGCAACAACAGCAATGGCAGCGTCTTAAAGCCAGC
This sequence comes from Agarivorans gilvus, assembly GCF_001420915.1. Classification (NCBI taxonomy): domain Bacteria; kingdom Pseudomonadati; phylum Pseudomonadota; class Gammaproteobacteria; order Alteromonadales; family Alteromonadaceae; genus Agarivorans; species Agarivorans gilvus. The sequence goes on from NZ_CP013021.1 coordinate 3,597,877, forward strand.
AGTATTTTGCCAGATCGTTCATGGCAACTATTATTGCGCAGTTGGGGTTACGACGTACCAATAAGCCAAGCGAGTTGTAGTTTGGTCACCGCTATAGACTTACATTGTTTAAGTCTAAATGGCGGTGAAAAAGTGTTACGTGAGGTGAACTTGCCAGCGGTCGTCGCTTTAGAAGACCAAGGCGAGCGTTTTTATGCGGTGATTCGCCATTGGGGAGCCAAGGTGGAGCTATGGTTGGGCGAGCAGTCGATGTTGGTTAGCGAACAATGGTTAGGTCAGCGTTGGCAGGGCGAGTTTCAAGTATTGTGGCAGCCACCGCAGGGCTTCGATGGAGTATTAAAGCAAGGTAACCAAGGACAAGCGGTGTATTGGTTGGAGCAAAGCCTGTCGTTAATTCAAGGTCAAGCGCCGCGCCAAACCTTTAGTTTTGATCAGCAGCTTAGCCAACAAGTGCGGCAGTTTCAGCAGCAAAATAATCTCAATGCCGATGGTATTGCTGGGGTGTTTACCTTGTTGCGCTTAAACCAACAGATTTATGTCGATCAACCGCGCTTGCAGGAGATGAACTAATGTCGAGTATTTTAGACGCGCAGCGACGTAACGGTAACGATGCCGTAGCGCTAGTCGCTCCAGCTACTAGCAAGCCGATCCTAAGTGCGCTATTGGCCTCAGTTATAACCATGGCGATTGCTGGGAGTGGCTTTTGGTGGTGGCAAAAAAACCAGCAAGTGGTGGTAGCTCACCAGCCCCAGCAGGAGCAGCCAAGCGAGCTGCCAGTATCGCAGGTCAAGCAAACTGCGCCAGAGCCCGTTAACTTAGATTTTGAGTTAGGCCCTTTGCCTCGCTTCGATGAGCTCGAAAAAGTGGATCTGTTAGCTTTACGCCAGCAGCAGTTTGAAGATTTGCTGGCGCAAGCGCCCAGTCCTGCGCCACAAACTGAAGCGCCGCGGCAACCGTCACCAGTGACAACACCGGCAGACAATAATTCAGTAACTAACTCCCCTTCAGCCAATAAGTCGGCGTCTCAGCAAGGCAACTTAGAGCAGCGTTTTGCCGCGGCGGTACAAGCCACGGAAACATTAAGTTGGGAAGAGCAAAATGACGTCACTCGCTACGATGACGCGCCATTAATAGGTGCTCTAGATCCTTCTATCCAGGCTCTAGTGCCTGCGATTACTTTTAATTCGCATGTCTTTTCATCGGATCCCAGTCGTCGCTATGTCACTTTAAATAACCAAGAGTTCGCTGAAGGGGATTTTGTGAATGCCAATATCGAGTTGGTAGCGATCCGTATGGATGACATTGTATTGCGGGTGGCGGGTAGTTTATGCCGCTTAAATGCCTTGTCGGATTGGGGTTAACAAAAAAGGCGCAGTAAGCGCCTTTTATCATTCTTTAAAAAACACTACATCCACTGGTTGTCTCGTTTTTTACGACGAGGGATCAGCGGTAAAATTAACCCCAAGATTAATCCGCCTGCTGCCACCCCTGCACCATTGATAAACCATTGCATTTGTACGCTTTCGTCTTTGGTGTCTAGCTCGCGCTGAATTTGCACGTTCTGTTCTGTAACTTGTTGAAGTCGCTCATTGAGCTGGTCATTACTGGCTTGTAATTGCTCGATTTGTTGTTGCTGGACTTCGATTTGTTGTACCCGATCAGCCGAGGCTGTTTCAATCTGTTCACGTTGCTGCTTAAGCGCCGTTTCACTTTTCTCTAATTGGCTTTTCACTTGCTCAAGCTGAGCTGCTAAACCGGGAGAACGATTTAAAAATTTCGCTTCAACCCAGCCTTCGCGGCCATTATCTAAGGTGATTTTGGCGTATTCGGTTTCTTGGTTGTAATCAACTTGGTTGATTTGGGTGCCTGCGTTAACGGTGCCAACAATGCGGTATTGGTTACTAGGGCCAGAGTGCATGAACACATACAGGTCATCGGAAATATAACGGGTTTGGGCTAAAGCGGGGAAAGCGAGGACAAGTGATACCAACGCTGCAGATAGGGTTCTGACCATCACGGCTAATCTCTTTTATTTAGATAATATTCGCCGTTAGTGTACGAAACAACGTTGCCAGTCTCAACCGACAACGCTGTTAATCTTGCTTAACTGAGTAGGTTTTTAATTACTTAGTTAAATATTGCTAACAAGATGTAGTAGAACACGATAGAAAGTGCCGCACCGGCAGGAAGAGTAACGACCCAAGATACTACAATACTACGAACAACCCCGAGATTAAGCGCCGCAATACCACGTGCCATACCTACACCTAATACCGCGCCCACTAAAGTTTGGGTGGTGGAAATAGGTAAGCCAGTACCCGATGCCACAACAACCGTGGTTGCCGCTGCAAGTTCCGCTGCAAAACCACGGCTAGGGGTGAGGTGAGTAATACCTTTACCGATGGTGGCGATAACTCGATGACCAAAAATAGCCAGACCCGCGACAATACCTAGACCACCTAACGGTAAGATCCACCAAGCCAGTTCGGCTTTAGCACTGATTTCACCATGGTTATGAACCACGCTGACTACTGCAGCCAAAGGTCCAATGGCGTTGGCTACATCGTTTGAGCCGTGAGCAAAAGCCATACAACAAGCGGTAATCACCATTAGTACTGCAAATACTTTCTCTACGTTGGTGTAGTGCATTTGGCGGTCGGCTTTGGGATCGGTTTTTAGGCGACTAATAATAATCTTACCGACAATAGCAACCACTAAGCCGATAGATACCGCCCAAACGTAGCCTTCAACACTGCTCATTTCTAAGCCGATGTGCTTCAACCCTTTTTTAATAGTCACTAGCGCCATCATGAAACCTGCTAGGAACATGTAGCCAGGCACGTAACGTTTGGCTGCTTCCAGAGGGTTTTCGTTTTCAAAAATTAGTTTTTGGGCGCTAACGAAGATGAAGTAGGCAAAGACCCCGGAGATGGCGGGTGTAATAATCCAGCTACCAATGATTCCAGAAACTTTTCCCCAAGCCACGGCTTCGGTACCAACACCTACTGCCGCGAAACCAATAATGGCACCGATAATGGAGTGAGTAGTCGATACAGGCCAACCGTTGTAAGACGCAATGAGGAGCCAGGTTCCGGCTGCCAATAGCGCTGCGATCATGCCAAATACCAGCAATTCAGGAGTATTGGTAAATGCTCCTGAATCAATAATACCCTTACGCACGGTATTGGTTACCGCACCACCAGCCAAATAAGCGCCGGCAAATTCGAAGATCATAGCGATAATAATCGCTTGTTTAATTGTAATTGCGTTAGAGCCAACTGATGTACCCATAGCATTTGCTACATCGTTAGCACCAATGCCCCACGCCATCACGAAGCCAAAGACGGCCGCGATAATAATCAGCGTAGAGCCGTAAGTTGCAAGTATTTCCATTGGAGTTACCTAAGTGTTTTCTTTATCTTAGCGGTAGATCATTAGCTCTAAGCGAGCGCCTACGCGCAAGGCTTGATCGGCCAGTTCGCCGATTGCTTCAATGATGTAATAAAGGAACATCGCATCAACTGGGTCTATTTTTTTCTCCAGTTTTTGTAGTTTGCGACGAATTTTGATTTGTTGCAGGTCAGTCTCGTCCTCGATGAGATCGAGTTCGTGAACCATTTTTTTCACTAAGTCTACTTCGCGGCCTTTAAAACCGGTTTCGAGCAGATCTTCTAATTCGTTAATGGCTTCTTTTGCTTTGGTGGTGGCATCTAAACAGCGCGCCAAATAAGCCATAAACATTTCGGCGAGCTTTGGGGGTAACTCCATTTTGCGACCCAACATTCGACCTGATATATCTTTTGCTTTGTTAGCAATGCGATCTTGGTGGGTTAGCAGTTCTAATACGTCAGAACGCTCTACCGGCATGAAAATACCACCATGCAGGTTTAAGCGAATATCGCGTTTCATGCGATCAGCTTCTTTTTCTAGATTCGAGATGTCACGACGACGTTTGGCCGCACGTTTCCAGTCTTTCTCTAGTACCGCTTCAAAAAACGGTACTAAACCTTCACAACATTCGCTGACGACGTTGATATGGTCTTCTAGTGGTTTAATTGGCGACTTAGCAAACAAACCTAGAATTGTATTTCCGGACATAATCTGTATTCCAATTAGCTATGCAAAGGATATATTTTTTGCGAGGCGCATGGTAACGTAGCAGAGCTTAGTTGCAAGCATTTATCTAACAAAATCTTGCCTTTTACTTGAGCTATATCAAAGGTTTTGTTTGAAAACTGAACAGAGGGAGCCGGTCGCTGCATCAGCCTAACATGGATAAACCATGAACAATGAAATAGAAATCAAGCTCTTAGCTACACCCCAATGCACTTCAGAATTACTGGCTCGACTCAACAAGTATAGAGTGTTGCAAACCGAAGTGAAAACTCTCACCAGTGTTTATTTCGATACTACTGACCGTCAATTGATGCGTTGGGGAATGGGTTTACGCATTCGCAGCGGCGATGGTGATAACGTGCAAACCATTAAAACCGACGGCATTAGCCTTGGTGGTTTGCATCAGCGACCCGAATATAATTGTGTTATTCAAGCCAATCAGCCCGACCTTAGCTTATTTGATTCCGCCATTTGGCCAGACGGTACCAATCTAGAACTATTGAATAATCAACTGTTTTCTTTATTTACCACCTCCTTTGAACGGCAAACTTGGTTAGTGGATTTGGCCAATGATACCTTGGTTGAGGTGGCCTTTGATCAGGGGGCTCTGACCGCTAATGCTAGCGAAGAAGCTATTTGTGAGGTGGAGCTGGAGTTAGTTAAAGGTGATTTAAGTCAGCTGTTTGAGCTTGCTTCAGATATTGCTGAGATCGACGGTTTACGGCATGCCAACATCAGTAAAGCTCAGCGTGGTTACATGCTGGTGGCAGAGGAAATCCCCCAACTTAAGTCACTAAAAGCAGTGAAGTTAAGTGATGCTAGCAATAGTGCAGAATGCTTAAGCCGGATTTTTGCCGACGCGCTGTCGCATTGGCAATATCACGAGCAGTTATTTATTGAGCAGCATAGTTTTGCGGCACTAGAGCAAGTTTCTTTAGCGGTGCAAACGCTTTACCAAGCTGGAAAAATGTTTAGTGAATTAGGCCTTGTTGAGTGTGACTATTTACCCGAGCTGCGTTGGTTACGTCAGCAATTTGTTTGGCTTAATCAAGCGTCCAGTTTGTATCAACTTACCGCCGAACGCGGTGCCTTAATTAAGAAGTTACCGCAACAGCGCTGGTTATATAAGGGCTTGCAACAGCAACTACAGGCATTGCCTCAGCCTGAAGATGTTTATGACTTGATGCACAGCGCCCGTTATTGCGGCTTGATGTTAAAAATTACCCGTTGGTTGTATCAAGCTAAATGGCAGCAAAACAAAGCGCTGCTAGAGCAACCCTTCATCCAGATTGCCAAGCAAGTGCTGCAAACCAGTTGGGACTATTTGCGCCAATCTCCCTTGGCTCAAGCACAAACTAGCGCCGATACCTATATAAAGCAGGCCACGAAGTTAAGACGAAATTTATTGGTGGGCATTTGCGTAGGTGAGTTGTTTGACGAGGAGTTGCGCCAAGAATTTCGCCTGCCTTGGATAGACATCTTGTCAGGTATCGATGAGCTTAGCTTATTTGAGCCACTACATCCTTTGGCGGCTGAAATGGAACAAGAGCAGCAACAACAGGTAGAGAAGTGGATCCAGCGCAAACAGCAATCTCTATTAGAAGCGCTGGAGTTTTCTCGCCAGCAGGCCTTCCAACAAACCGTGTATTGGTAGCGTGAGTCTGTTTACCTTAAAAAAACTGCTTATTTCGCTAGCCATGCCTAGCACGGCTTTGTGCTTGCTATTGGTTCTTGCTTTATTGTTATTACTGTTTAAATGGCGACGCTTAGCCCTGTTGCTGGGCAGCAGCAGTTTATTGCTGATTTTTGGCTTAAGCCTCTATCCGGTGAGCGGCGCGATGCTACAGCATTGGGAAAAGCAGTATGCAGGCTTGCAACAGCTGCCTGAAGATACCGAGCTTATCGTGGTGCTTGGTTGCTTACATTATGTGGATCCCAAGCAGCCGATTACCAGCCAGCTGCTGCCTTGTGCCACCATTAAAGTGGCTGAAGCGGTGCGTTTATGGCGTCAACAACCGCAAGCCAAAATCCTGCTCTCGGGTGGCGATATTCAACATAGCGGAATCCAGCATGCCGACATGTTGGCGCAGTTAGCGCTAGATTTAGGGGTGCCAGAGACGCAGCTTATTCGCAGTTACCAACTAAAAAATACCGCCGATGAAGCGGCTAATATTGCCCGTCACTACGCTGATAAGAAACTGGTATTGGTGACTCAGGCCGCACATATGCCAAGAGCGATGCGTTTATTTGAAATGCAGGGCTTACAGCCGGTGGCTGCGCCCACTGATTACTTAATCAAGAATTGGCAAGCCGACTTTACTTGGCGGAATTTTATTCCTAGTTTGAGGCATATTGCCAAGGCAGATCGGGCCGTCTATGAAGGCTTGGCGATGTTTTGGTTACGCCTTGCCAGCTAGCTTATTTTTGTTTTTGTTGTAGCTCGGTGAGTTGCTGTTGAATTTCGTTAAGCTGCTTCTTCAAAGCATGCTGCTCTTTTCTTTGCTCACGAATAAAGTGCTCAAGCGGGGCATTTTTCACCGAACGGCCATGTAGCAGTATTGCCGACATCAAACCCGATACCGCACCAAAAAAGCCAACACCGGTTAAAATCATTAAGCCCGCAATCACTCGCCCGGCATCTGAAACTGGCACGAAATCACCATAACCCACAGTTGAAATGGTGACGATGGCCCACCACAGCGCTTCCCCCGCACTATGAATTTGTCCATTAGCTTGGTCTTGTTCTACTAACAAAATACTGATGGAGCCGAGCAAGATGATCATCAGTAGAGTAAACAGGATACTGGCAATGGTGGATTCAACCTGCTGATCTTTTAAACTCCGCATGATGTTGCGTTGGCGGCGCACCGCTCGAAGTAATTTGTAGGCGTGAAAGAAGCGTAAGAAGCGCAGTCCTTCCACCATAGGAATACTGGCCACTAGGTCTATCCAGTTTTGTTTAATGTAATTAATAATTGAAGGGCTTCTAATGGCACTCACCACAAAGTGCAAAATAAAAATGCTACAGATAAGGGTATCGAGGTTGACCAACAGGGCGCGTAATTGTGAATCAGCCGGGTAAAAAAACAGGCTGCTGACAATGGCTATGGCAATCACAGATAACAACAGCGTGGCAATGTCGAAGGCGGTGATGTTGTTTGATTTCATGAAAGAATCCCAAATTCATCTAGAGCCTTAACTATACCTAAGTTTTATTTTTTCAGCAGTGATTTAAGCATAGGCTGGCTAGGTTTTAGCTGGCGGCTTGTCAGCGTTTAGCTGCAATGCTTTGACCGCTGCAACACTGTTGGCTTTCTGGCTTGTACTAGGGTGTTTTTCGTGATGATATTAAAACAAATTTTGTATGTGAGTTATCTCAAATATGGCCATTACCCAGCCTCTACCTAGTGAACTTTTAAGCGTTGCCAATCATGCATGGGAACGACTCGTCGAGTTAAATCCTCAGCTGCTAGAGCAGCTTAGCCCAAGCCAGCAGCAACAAACTCAGCAGGCCTTTGCTCTGAGTGATTTTATCGCCAATAGCTGCATTAGCCAGCCGCAGCTGTTGTTAGAACTATGGCAACAGGATTTGCTGAATAGCGCACTGGATGAAACGGCGATGCGTGCCCAGTTGAGTGAGCAGCTAGCGCCGCAGCTTAGTGACGATGGCGCAAAGAAGGTGCTGCGTCAGTTCCGTCGTCAGCAAATGGTACTGATTGCTTGGCGAGACTTACTATTACAGCAGCCCGTTACTGACAGTTTTGCCCAGGTGTCGGCGGTGGCAGATAGCTGTGTAGATAGTGCCAATCAATGGTTATATCAACGTTGTTGCGCTGAGTCTGGAACACCTATGGACGCTGAAGGTAATGCTCAGCCCTTGGTGGTGATTGGCATGGGTAAGTTAGGTGGGCGTGAGCTTAACTTTTCCTCAGATATTGATTTGATTTTTTGCTATCCAGAAAACGGCGAAACCCAAGGCGGCCGCCGTAGTATTGCTAATCAGCAGTTTTTCATTCGTATGGGGCAGCGGCTGATTCAATTGATAGACCAACCCACCATCGATGGTTTTGTCTTTCGAGTAGACATGCGCCTGCGCCCCTTTGGCGAATCTGGGCCTCTGGCGATAAGTTATGCCGCCTTTGAAGATTACTATCAACACCATGGGCGAGACTGGGAGCGTTATGCCATGGTTAAGGCGCGAGTGATTAATCAGGATTTGCGTTTCGACCAAGATATTCAAGCCATGCTTAAGCCTTATGTGTATCGTCGTTATATCGACTTTAGTGCGATTCAAGCGCTGCGCTCGATGAAGGCGATGATCAATTCTGAAATCCGCCGTAAGGGGTTGCGCGATAACATCAAATTGGGCTCTGGCGGGATCCGCGAAATCGAGTTTATTGTGCAAACCTTTCAGTTGATCCGCGGTGGACGAGAGCCGGTATTGCAAACCCGTTCCTTGCTGAATGCACTGAAGCAGTTGAGCGAATATGGCGAATTAAGCCTCGAGCAAACCGCGATGTTGCGCCAGCATTATTTATACCTGCGTCAGGTAGAGAACATACTACAGCAGATTGATGATCAGCAAACTCAAACTTTGCCTGATAAAAGCATCGATCAGCAGCGGGTAGCTTGGGTTGTGGGGGAGGCTGATTGGGCGGCTTTCTACCAGCAGTTGCAACTGCGTTTGGCCGAAGTGAATGCTTGCTTTCAAAGTGCCATTGGCGAAGAAGAGCCAGAAGAGCATGCGGCCAGCCAAATCTATATGGATTTATGGCATTGTGGCGCCGACCGAGAGGCTTTGGCCAATTTGCTCAGCCAACATGTTTGTTGTGAGCAAGAGCAGCAGACCCGAGTGGATAGTTTGTACCACTTCATGCATGCCGTTGAGCACCGCCATATTGGTCAGCGCGGGCGACAAACCCTTGAGCGAATGATGCCCAGCTTATTGCAACAGCTGTTTGAACATCCACAAACCACTTTGGTATTGCCTCGAGTGATGGTACTGCTGGAAAGCATTTTATCGCGTACTGCCTATCTAGAGTTGTTGGCGGAAAACCCCGGTTCTTTACAACAGTTACTGCGTTTGTGTGCAGGCAGTGCCATGTTGGCCGAGAAGTTGGCCAACTTCCCCATTTTGTTAGACGAGCTACTCGATCCTAGTTTGTTGTATAACCCGGTCAGCCCCGACTCTTATGCTCAGCAACTACGCGAATTTATGTTGCGTATTCCGCCCGATGATATGGAACAACAAATGGAGGCGCTACGTCAGTTTAAGCAAATTCAGCAATTGCGCATTACTGCCGCCGATATCGCTGGCGCACTTCCCTTAATGAAAGTAAGCGATCACTTAACCGCAGTGGCTGAGGTCATCGTTAATGCGGTGGTTGAGCAAGCGTGGACACAAGTGGTGGAGCGGCACGGTTATCCCGAACATTTGAGCGAGCAGCAACGCGGCTTTGCTGTAGTGGGCTACGGAAAAATCGGCGGTATTGAAACCGGTTATAGCTCAGACTTAGATTTGGTATTTTTGCATAACAGCGATAGCAGCACTTATACCAATGGCGCCAAGCAAATTGACAGTAAGCAGTTCTATTTGAAGTTAGCGCAGCGCATTATGCATTTATTTAATACTCGCACCGCTTCCGGGGTATTGTATGAATTGGATATGCGCTTACGCCCATCTGGCGCTTCGGGCTTGTTAGTATCGGCCATTCAAGCCTTTGAAAACTACCAGTTGAATGAGGCTTGGACCTGGGAGCATCAAGCCTTGGTGCGAGCGCGAGTGGTGTATGGTGATGCAGATTTAGCAGAAGGTTTTGCTCGAGTGCGTCATCAAATTTTATCGCTACCACGCGAGGCCAAAGAACTCGCCGAACAAGTGCAGCAGATGCGCAGCAAGATGCAGCAGCACCTTAGCCGAGAAACCGATGAGCTGCTAGACCTTAAACAGTCTCCCGGTGGCATGGTAGATATTGAGTTTATTGCTCAATACTTGGTGTTATTACATACCCAGCACTTCCCTGAGTTAAGTAAATGGACTGACAATGTGCGCATATTTGAAACTTGCGCCAAGCTGGGTTTGTTAGCACCCGAGCAGGCTAAAGGTTTAACTCAAAGTTATTTAGATATTCGCGACGAGTGCCATCGCTGTGGCTTGCAAGGCATCTCTCGTATGGCTAAAAAAGCCGAGTTTACTCAGGATTTAAGTGTGGTGACTAAGACTTGGCAGCAGTTATTTGCTAGATAAAAAAAGGCCCATCACTTTAGTGAAATGGGCCTTTACTATGCACAGTGGGACGCAATATCGCTCGCCTTAATAAACGCTGGCTTCTCCTTCGGGGCGGGATTTAAAGCGGCGATGGATCCACATGTATTGCTCAGGGGCGCGTAAAATGGCTTTCTCAATGACTTGGTTAATGCGCTGGGCATCTTGCTTGTCATCACCCTGTGGGTAGTTTTCTAATGCTGGCTCAATCACTAAGGTAAAACCTGAGCCATCTTGATTACGCAGCGCGTAAGTGGGCAATACCTGCACATTTTTTACTTTGGCTAAAGTGGCGGTACCGGTAATGGTGGCGGCTTTATCTTGAGCGAAGAAAGGCACAAATACCGCGGCGTGAGTGCCATAGTCATGGTCTGGCGCATACCATACTGCATTTTCATTTCTTAGCGCTTTAATCATGCCGCGAACATCGGTTCGGTCAACCAAGTATTTATTGGCTTTAACACGCCCATGATATTGAAAGTATTCATATACTGAATTTTTGTTAGGGCGGTAGATGCCTACACCTGGGTCTAAGCTGCCGTAAGCGCGGGCATGGCTTTCTAAGGTCCAGAAATGGGCACTCACCAGTAAAATTCCACCGGGTTGTTGTCTGGCCTTTTTTAAGTGTTCTAAGCCTTCTACTTTAAAATGTTTGGCAAAGCGCCATTGTGGCCAAAACCAAGCATTGGCGGTATCCACCACCGAATGTCCAAGGTGGCTAAAACATCCTTCAAGAATGTCTTGGCGTTGCGTATCACTTTTCTCTGGAAAACAAATCTCCAGATTGCGCCGCGCAATACCTACCCGCGATTTAAGAATGGTTTTAGCTAAGCGGCCAATGGCTAGCCCTAAATAATGTTGTACTGAATAGGGCAGCAAACTAATGCTAAACATAAATGCAATAAGCAGCCATGCTCCCCAGTTTTTGGGGTGAAATGAAGCTGCATTAAGTTGGGGTGCTGAATTTTTCGACATTTTTGTTTTATCACTGAAATAATGTGCAAAGTCTACCGTATATCCAACGATTATGCCGCAGACCATTAGTTTAACTATGATAAACTGTTACTAATTAATTTTCGATGAGAGTGAACAATGAGAATAACCCTCCCTGAGTTTGCCCAAGCTAAAGTGCTGGTAGTTGGCGATGTAATGTTAGACCGCTATTGGCATGGACCCACCGGCCGAATTTCACCAGAAGCGCCGGTTCCAGTGGTTAAAGTTGAACAGATTGAGGAACGCCCCGGCGGTGCCGCTAACGTAGCCTTGAACGCGGTGGCATTAGGTGCCGGCTCAACCTTGTTAGGCATGAGCGGTGAAGATGAAGCGGGTGTGGCATTAGAGAATAAATTGGCGGCGGTAGGTGTTGATTGCCAATTCAGTAAATATGCAGATTTCCCCACCATTACTAAGTTGCGGGTATTAAGCCGCCATCAGCAGTTAATTCGGCTCGACTTTGAGGAAAACTTCCACGAAGTGGATAGCCAAGATCTTTGCACTAATTTCGCCCAGCAAGTTAAGTCGCACCAAGTGGTGATTTTATCGGATTACAACAAAGGTGCCTTAAACCAAGTGGGTGAGTTAATTCGTCTAGCTCGTGAGGCTGGCGTACCGGTATTGGTTGATCCGAAAGGCAGCGCCTTTGATAAGTATCGCGGTGCCACCTTGCTCACCCCCAACTTCTCAGAATTTGAAGCGGTTGTGGGTAAGTGTAAAGACGAAGATGACATCATCGCTAAAGGCGAGGCCTTAATTGAACAGCTAGATTTACAAGCCTTATTGGTCACCCGCAGCGAGCATGGCATGACCCTCATTCGTAAAGGTCAGCCAGAATTACATTTAGCGGCCCTAGCGCAAGAAGTGTATGACGTAACCGGTGCTGGTGATACGGTAATTTCTACCTTAGCCAGCGCCTTGGCGGCAGGGGCTTCCTTAGATGATGCTTGTGCGCTTGCTAATGCGGCTGCCGGTATTGTGGTGGGTAAACTGGGTACGTCTACAGTATCAACTATTGAGTTGGCCAATGCGGTATACGGCTCTCAAGAAACCGGTTTTGGTGTGCTTAGTGAGCAGCAACTGAAACTTGCCTTGGAAGCCGCAAAACGTCGTGGCGAGAAAGTGGTTATGACTAACGGTTGTTTCGACATTCTACATGCTGGCCATGTTTCTTATCTAAATCATGCGCGTACTCTAGGCGATCGACTAATCGTTGCCGTGAATAGCGATGCGTCAGTGAAGCGCTTAAAAGGTGAAGGCCGCCCAGTAAACAGTGTTGATCGCCGCATGGCGGTTTTGGCTGGTTTAGGTGCCGTTGATTGGGTGGTGGACTTTAGTGAAGATACTCCACAGCGCCTCATTGCTAACTTATTACCAGACTTACTGGTGAAAGGTGGCGACTATAAGCCCGAAGAGATAGCTGGTGGCGAAGAAGTGATCGCCAACGGCGGTGAAGTAAGAGTGCTTAACTTTGAAGACGGTTGTTCTACTTCGGAAATCATTAAGTCAATACGACAAAATCAAATTGACTAAGTGATTGAATAATAAGTAGCAAAGGCGCCATCAGGCGCCTTTTTTATAGGGTTTGTTCGCTGTTAGCTTATTGAGGAGGCATTAGGCCAGAGTTAACCAGTACCACATCTTCTTCACTCAGCGTTCCCGCCGCTTGTTTTAGCGCTAGCATATTAAGAATGTAATCATAACGAGCGTTAGCTAAATCACTTTTGGCTGAATAAAGGTTACGCGTCGCATCTTGTACGTCAACGATGGTACGGGTGCCCACTTCAAAGCCCGCTTCAGTCGCTTCTAAAGCACTTTGTGATGAAATCACCGTTTGCTCGAAGGCTTTAACCGAGCCAATGCTCGCACTTACGTTATTCACTACCGAGTTTACTGTGCTTTGTACGCTACGGAAGGTTTGCTCTAGTGCTTCAGAAGAGGCAATGTAGCTGAATTGAGCTTGTTTCACTCGAGAATTAATGCTGCCACCGAGGTAGATGGGCCAGTTAAACTCGAGGCCAATGTTACCCGCTGTATAGCCGCCGCCTTGGGCCGCGTCGGTAAAGTCGTTACCGTAGCTATTGTTGTCGTAACCAATACCTGCGGTTAAATCTAAAGTAGGTAGGTGACCGCTTTGGGCTAAGTCTATTTGCTCTTTGGCGATTTCTTTACCGATGCGCTGAGCATTTAGCTGCAGGTTGCGGTCGATAGCAGTATCTAACCAGTAATTGGCACCTTGGCTCAGTGGGCTAGGCTCGAAACGCTCGGTATTAAGAACGTTCAGTTCACGGTGTTCTAAACCGGTTAATTGGCGAAGTCCTTCATAACTGTTTGATAGATTGTTACGTGCTTGAATTTCTTGGGCCAAGGTTCGGTCGTATTCAGCTTGGGCTTCATGTACATCGGTGATTGCAGTTAAACCAACATTAAAACGTTGTTTGGTTTGTTCTAACTGACGGCCAACCGCTGTTTTGTTTGCTTCAACAAAACGTACATTATCGATGGCGCGTAATACATTGAAGTAGGCTTCGCTCACCCGAATGATCAGGCTTTGCACGTCGTTACCGTAAATCGCTTCAACACGAGTGGCGTTTTTTTCGCTAATGCTTAGGCTAGTCCAATTGCTCTGTGAATAAATTGATTGGCTTAAGCCCACCGAGGCATTGGTATTGGTAAGGCTATCGACACTATCATTGTTGGTGGTAGTGTATTTTGCGCCAGCCGAAAAGCCGATTTGCGGCAGCAACGAAGCGCGACTTTCTGTTATTTGCTCAAAAGCTACATCTCTTTGAGCTTTACTTTGTAAAATAACAGGATCTTTTTCCTGAGCGAGTTGATAAATTTGCAAGAGATCATCAGCTTGAGCTTGGAAAGCCAAAGGGCTAATACCACAAGCTAAGATTAACGATTTTATTTTCAGCTTCATTACGCCTTTCCTTTGGTCGCTTCTGTGTCGCGAGGTGATTCGGTATAAGTCATTAATTTTATGTAGACTGGGTATTAAATTTAACACGGCCTAATTAATGCTAGTCTATACCAGCTTGATTTCTAGAGTAAGACCTAGATTGTAAAGAACATTCATTAATTTATGTTTATTAGGTCTTTGATCAATAAGAATAGCGTAATTATACCTTCAGCCGGGGTCAGGGAGAGGCAATTAAATGTCAAAAACAACCACTTACAGTCAGTTTTCACACAAAGATCTTGAAATTAAAAACGTAGAAGATCTGTACCGAGGCTTTTTTAAGCTACAACGCTATACCTTACGTCATCGCTTATATCGAGGCGGCTGGAGCGATTGGATCCAACGCGAAATGATGGACAGAGGCCATGCCGCAGGAATTTTGTTGTTTGATCCAAAGCTTGATAGTGTGGTGTTAGTTGAGCAGTTTCGCATTGGTGCGGTGGAAACCGGAGACAGTCCTTGGCTGTTGGAAATTGTTGCTGGCATGCTGGATAGTAATCAGTCTGCCCTGGATGTGGCGGTGCGTGAAGCCGAGGAAGAAGCTGGCCTGCAAGTGAAACGAGTGATGGCTTGTAATAGCTTCTTGCCGGGAGCCGGGGGCTTGAGCGAGCGAGTGCATTTATACCTTGGTGAAGTGGATGCCAGTGAAGCGGGTGGCGTATTCGGTTTAGATAAGGAGAATGAAGATATTTTGGTGAAAGTGATTAAGCGAGAACAAGCCTTTGAGTGGGTACAAAATGGCTTAATCGATAACGCAGCTGCGGTGATCGCGATTCAATGGTTGCAGCTTAATTTGCAGAAAGTGATGCAGCAATGGCAAAATGGCGGCGAGGGCGATGGCCAGTAGCGTTGGGCCAAGCTCTTATCGAGTCAATTTAGACAAGCTGATGCAGCTTTATGCGGCGAATTATAGCTTGATGACTCGGCTGTTCCCGGCTGATTTGGAGGTCGGCGAAAAGCTCATCCTGCGGCCACACTTGGGAGAAAACTATCTCCTAGAAAGTAAAGAGCGTACTCGATACACCTCGTTGTACGAGATCAGGCAAGCGAACAGTCAAGCTTTTCACTATCTGCAACCGCAGCTATTAGTGCGTTTATACCACGATGCACGGTTGGCGGAAGTGTGTGCTAGTCAGCAGATTTATAAGCTAAAACCACGCTATGATTACCCGAATAAAAAGATGCATCACCAAGATGAAAAGCATCAAACAAATCAGTTCCTTAACGACTGGTTAGTATTTTGTTTAAAACAGCGGATGAAAGTTGAGTTTGCCTGAGCGAACAACTAGATAAGATTGTGGCACTAACTAAATTAAACATAACAACAGCCGAAGACGGATGCGTGCATTTACTGCAAGTGACAGACACCCACTTGTTTGCCGATGAGCAAACCGGTTTATTAGGGGTCAATACTAACGCGAGTTTCCAGGCTGTATTAAACGACATTAAAAACGATAATATTCGTTTTGACTACATCCTTGCGACCGGCGATCTGTCTCAGGATCATAGTAAGGCGTCGTATCAACGCTTTGCTGAAAACATTGCTCAATTGCAGCGCCCCTGTGTTTGGTTACCGGGTAACCACGACATGCAGGCTAATATGCAAACACTTGAGCAGCATGGCGTATTGGGTGCGAAGCAACTGATTAGTGAACATTGGCAAGTATTGATGCTGGATACTCAAGTTGAAGGTTCTCCCCACGGGATGATGAGCCAGCAACAAATCGATGAGCTAAAACAGGCTTTAAGTGAATACCCCGATAAACATGTATTAATTGCCATGCATCATCAGGCGATTCCGGTGGGCAGCAAATGGCTAGATCAGCATAATTTGAAAAATGCCTCGCAGTTTTTTGAGGTAATTGCTGATTTCCCCAATGTGCGTGGGGTGGTGTTTGGTCATGTTCATCAAAATTATGAATTTCAGTTTGATGGTGTGGCGTTTATCGCTACTCCTAGTACCTGTATTCAGTTTTTACCGCTTTCCGCCAATTTTGCCTTGGACCATCAGCAACCGGGCTGGCGTTATTTACAGCTCACTCCTGAAGGTCGAATCGCTACGCGTTTACGTCGCCTATCGGAGCGTAGCTTCCTTCCAGATCCCAAGTCGAAAGGTTATTGAGTGGAGTCCCGGTCGGTATTATTGTATTTACACGGATTTAATAGTTCGCCCAATTCAGCCAAAGCCCAAGCCATGGCGGATTACCTGCAGGCTTTTGAGCCGAAGATTCAGTTTGTTTGTCCGCAACTTGCATGCCATCCCCTAGCCGCATGGCAACAAATTGAAAAGCTGTTACAACAACATCAACAGCAAAAACTGGCCGTTGTGGGCAGTTCTTTAGGCGGCTTTTTGGCGACTCGCGTTGCTCAACTCACCGGCGCTAGAGCCGTGTTAGTTAACCCTGCTGTTAAACCCTATCGCTTGCTCAAAGATTTTTTGGGTGAGCAGGTTAACCCTTATACCCAGCAGCGCTATTTTTTAGAAGAGCAACATATTCAGCAATTAAAAGATTTAGAAGTCACCGAATTAAGTTGCCAGCAGCAGCTTTGGGTGATGTTACAAACCGCCGATGAAGTGCTGGACTTTAGCTTGGCTGTCGCAGAGTATAAGGGAGCAAATTTCACCATAGAAGAAGGCGGTGACCACAGTTTTCAAGGTTTTGAACGACACTGTGCCGCCATTCTCGACTTTTTGGCACTTAGGTAACAATTTCTATCATGGCTGAGCAATATAATTCAGACTCTATTGAAGTATTAAGTGGTTTAGACCCGGTGAAACGCCGCCCGGGCATGTATACCGATACCACTCGTCCCAATCACCTCGCCCAAGAGGTTATCGATAACAGTGTTGATGAGGCTCTAGCAGGCTACGCACGAGCCATCACGGTTACCTTATTTGAAGATCAATCTATAGAAGTGATTGATGATGGCCGTGGCATGCCTACTGATATTCACCCCGAAGAGAAAGTCAGCGGGGTAGAGCTGATTTTTACCCGCCTACATGCCGGGGGTAAGTTTAGTAACGACAATTATCAGTTTTCTGGTGGTTTGCACGGGGTGGGGATCTCGGTAGTAAACGCCTTGTCGTCTCGAGTTGAAGTGCAGGTTAAGCGTGATAGCCAAGTCTTTGAGATGGCCTTTGAACACGGTGATAAGGTGCAAGAGCTTAGCGTTACCGGTACTGTGGGCAAGCGCAATACCGGTACCCGGGTGCGTTTTTGGCCCACCGCAAGCTATTTTGATAGCCCCAAGTTTTCGGTGAGCCGCTTACGCCATTTGCTGCGTGCCAAAGCAGTATTGTGCCCCGGCTTAAGCATCAAGTTTGTCGATAAAGTTAATAAAAGTACTGACGAATGGTACTTCGAAGATGGATTAAAAGATTATCTAAGTCAGTCATTTAAAGATTACATTAGCTTGCCAGAAGACCCGTTTACCGGCACTTTCTCTAGTAAAGATGAAGCAGTAGATTGGGCAGTCAGCTGGTTACCTGAAGGTGGTGAGAGCATCACCGAAAGCTACGTGAACTTAATTCCTACCGCGCAAGGCGGTACTCATGTGAATGGTTTACGCCAAGGTTTGCTGGATGCAATGCGCGAATTTTGTGAGTTTCGCAATATTCTCCCCAGAGGTTTAAAGCTAAGCCCCGACGATGTTTGGGAGCGTTGCTGTTATGTTCTATCGGTAAAAATGCAAGACCCGCAATTTGCCGGACAAACCAAAGAGCGTTTATCGTCTCGCCAGTCGGCAGCCTTTGTCTCTGGTATTGTAAAAGATGCTTTTAGCCTGTGGCTTAATACTCATACCGATCAAGCCGAGTTGCTAGCAGAACTGTTTATTAGTAATGCCCAGCGTCGGCTGCGTTCGAGTAAAAAAATTGCCCGTAAGAAAGTGACTTCTGGTCCTGCGCTGCCGGGCAAGCTCACCGATTGTACTAGCCAAGATCCCATGGCCGGAGAGTTATTTTTAGTGGAAGGGGACTCTGCGGGCGGCAGTGCTAAACAAGCCCGTGAACGAGAGTTTCAAGCGGTGATGCCGCTGCGCGGTAAAATTTTGAATACTTGGGAAGTGGATGCCAGCGAAGTGCTGGGTTCACAAGAAGTACACGATATTTCGGTAGCGATTGGTATTGACCCTGATAGCAAGGACTTAAGTGGCTTACGTTACGGCAAAATTTGTATTTTGGCCGATGCCGACTCCGATGGCTTGCACATTGCCACCTTGTTGTGTGCTCTGTTTATGATGCACTTCAGAACGCTGGTGGAAAATGGTCACATCTATGTGGCGATGCCTCCTTTATACCGTATCGATGTGGGTAAAGAGGTTTATTACGCCCTCGATGAGGATGAAAAACAGGGTATTTTGGATCGCATTGAAGCCGAGAAGAAACGCGGTAAGGTCAATGTCCAACGCTTTAAAGGTTTGGGTGAAATGAACCCGCTACAGCTGCGTGAGACCACCATGGATCCGAATACTCGTCGCTTAGTGCAATTAACCGTGGATGAAGAACAAGCGACCCTACAGTTAATGGATATGTTACTGGCTAAGAAACGCGCCTCTGATCGTAAGCAGTGGTTGGAAGCGAAGGGTGATATGGCTTCTGACTTAGTATAAGGAATGGCATGAGTATACGTGATTTTCGATTGGGGCTAACCAGTAAGGCGCTAATACTGTTGTGCGGCGTTTTGCTGATCACTTTGGTGGGCTTAATCGGCTTTAATCACGATAATCTCAAAAGCTTTTTCATGCTCGGGCGCACCCAAGTTATTGAGAACCAACAATATCAACTGCAACGTTATTATCGAGATGTGCGCAATCGCCTGCAGGGGGTGACGCAGAGTCAAGCCTACCGTTTCGAAGAACTTGAAGCAGAGCAATTAGACGCAATTTTCGATGCTTACTGGCAAGATTTACGCTCTAACAGTGAATTGCCTATTCGTAGCATTAGCGTAATTGATGGTCAGCAAGGCTTGAAGTACGAGTTTGGTTACATCGCCCACAGTGAGAAAGCGGTGGAATGGATGTTGACCGGTGCTGATAGCCCCGAGAACAAATGGTTATTAGATTGCCCCTTAACCTGCCGTTTGATCATGGCAACAGACTTACAGTTGGCCGAGGGCAATGAACATTATCGGGTCTTTTATAGTCTGGACTCCTTGCGTTTATTGGAGCTGTTTCCTGCCAGTCAAAGCAGTCATCACTTTCTGGTTGAGCTAAATAGTGATCAAAGCGTTAGTTTACTTTATGCCGAGTCGGCTTTTAAAACCGCTATTCAAGCCATTGTTAAACAGCTGGTTGCTGAAGATATTGAGAATGGTGTGGAGCAAATGAGTGGTCAACTCGGTTTGTTTGAGCTGCATGCCTTTCGAGTTAACAATACTAGCCATAGTCGGCCAGTCTATTATGCAGTGGTTAATGACATTAGCACTCAGGTATCGCAGTTAAAACGAGCCGATTACAATAATTTTTTATTTGGTATAGCGGCTTTGTTTTTTGCCGGAGCAATTGTGGTGTTTGCCTTAAGCCCACCATTTCGCCGAGTACGTCGAACCATCGACAATCTGCCGCTGTTAGCCCGTTCATCACACAATTTATTCCGGCGTAATTTAAAACCCAACAAACGTCGTTTGGTGCAAGATGAGTCTGATGAACTGAACCATGCCTTGGTGCGGCTTTCCTATCAACTTGAAGCCTTAGAACAGCAGCTTAAGAGCCGTGCTGAAGAGCTAGAGTGGGTGGCCAATTATGATAGTCTCACCGATTTACCCAACCGCCGTAAGTTTGAAAGAATGGTCAACCAAATGGTTGAACATAAACGCCATGGCTGTTTGTTGATGGTGGATCTCGATAACTTTAAATACGTTAATGACATCAGTGGTCACGGTGCCGGTGATGAAATGCTGCGCCAGGTGTCGTCGAGTTTGGAGAAACTGCTACCGAGTAATACTTTGTTGGCGCGTATCAGTGGTGATGAGTTTGCCATCTATTTAGAAGGCACTAGCTTGATTTATGCTGAGGTAGTAGCGCAACGCATTATCAGTATGTTGGCACAGGTCAGTGTGCCGGGGCATAACATTATTCATACTGCTGCCGCTTGTGTGGGCATTGTGGCGTTTCCCGAACATGGCAACAGCTTTGAAGACTTAATGGCCAAAGCTGATATTTGTAATAACCAAGCTAAAGAGCAAGGTAAAAACTGTGTGGTGAGCTTTCAAGCTGAGAATGCCGACAGCGAATTGGCCAAGCAACACTATTGGTTGGATTTGGCGCAGAATGCGATTGAGCGTGATAGCTTGGAATTAGTCTACCAGCCTATTATGAACAACAGCCAAAGCAAGGTTGAACATTACGAGGTATTGCTGCGAGTTAGAGACGAGCAAGGCCAGCTACATTCTCCTTATCAATTGATCTTGGCGGCCGAGAAGAATGGCCAGATAGATAAAATTGATTTATGGGTAGTGCAACAAGCGCTGCAGCAAATGGAAACTAACCTGCGCAATGGCTATAGAGATCGCTTAGCAATTAACTTATCGGCGCGCTCTTTCTGTAGTGAAAAAGTGATTTCGCGAATTGCCCGAGAGTTTGTTAGTCGCAATATTGCCGGTGAGATGATCATCTTTGAAATTACCGAAACTGCCGCCCTGCCAAATATGAAACAGGCCGAGGAGCACATCTTGCGGCTTAAGTCCTTGGGTTGTGCGATTGCCCTCGACGACTTCGGTGTGGGTTATTCATCCTTTCACTCGCTTAAACAGTTACCCTTTGATTTTCTTAAAATCGACGGTTCGTTTGTGCGAGAAATTCTTAACCAGAATCAAGACCGAGTGTTTATTCAGGCGCTGGTGGGCATAGCCAATAAACTCGGACACAAAACCATCGCAGAGTTTGTTGAGTCAGAAGCTCTTAACAACGAATTGATCAGCTTGGGAGTGGATTACTCACAAGGCTACTACATAGGTAAACCAGCTAGTGCTCGCTACTTCTGGCAATTTGACAAAGCCTCAGCAGTGCTGGCTTTGCAAGGAACATAAAAGGTTATTCAAGCATGAGTGATACGAATGAGCTCAGTCTAGAAGGCGTAGAACGCCTCTCTATGAGTCAATTTACTGAGCAAGCGTATTTAAACTATTCCATGTACGTGATCATGGATCGCGCTTTGCCACACATCGGCGATGGCTTAAAACCGGTGCAGCGCCGCATCATTTACGCCATGTCAGAGCTAGGCTTATCGGCTAATGCCAAGTATAAGAAATCGGCACGTACCGTGGGTGATGTACTAGGTAAGTACCACCCGCATGGTGATTCTGCCTGTTATGAAGCCATGGTACTAATGGCTCAGCCCTTTTCTTATCGTTATCCCTTAGTGGATGGACAAGGTAACTGGGGGGCGCCGGACGATCCTAAGTCTTTTGCGGCGATGCGTTATACCGAAGCTAAGTTATCCAAGTTTTCCGAAATCTTATTAAGTGAATTGGGCCAGGGAACTTGTGATTGGGTGCCCAACTTCGATGGTACCATGAGCGAGCCCAAGGTATTGCCGGCGCGTTTACCGCATATTTTACTAAATGGGGTTACCGGCATCGCAGTGGGTATGGCCACCGATATTCCACCGCACAATGTCAGAGAAGTGGCTAACGCTTGTGTGCATTTATTGGATTCGCCCAAGGCTAGCCTTGAAGACTTGTTAACTTACGTTAAGGCGCCAGACTACCCTACAGAGGCGGAGATCATCACACCCGCTAAAGATATTCGTAAAATTTACGAAACAGGGCGCGGTTCCATCAAAATGCGTGCGGTTTTCCACAGTGAAGAGGGTGAAGTGGTGATTACCGCTCTGCCTCATCAGGTATCTGGAGCAAAGGTTTTAGAACAAATTGCCGCCCAGATGCAGGCTAAAAAATTGCCGATGGTGGTGGATCTTCGCGACGAATCCGACCATGAAAACCCCACCCGTATCGTGGTAGTACCACGCTCTAATCGGGTTGATATCGACCAGCTAATGAATCACTTGTTTGCCTCTACCGATTTAGAGCGCAATTACCGTGTGAATTTAAATATGCTGGGCTTGGATGGTCGTCCTCAGGTGAAGGGCTTGCTGCAAATTCTTGGTGAGTGGCTGCGCTACCGCCGCGACGTGGTGCGCCGTCGCTTGCAATACCGTTTAGATAAGGTATTAGCCCGTTTGCATATTTTGGATGGTTTATTGATTGCCTTCCTTAATATTGACGAAGTGATTGAAATCATCCGCAGCGAAGATGAGCCTAAAGCCGCGCTAATGGAGCGTTTTGGTTTATCGGATAAACAGGCTGAAGCGATTCTTGAAATCAAGTTACGCCAATTAGCCAAGCTGGAAGAAATTAAGATCCGTGGTGAGCAAGCCGAATTAGCCGAAGAGAGAGATAAACTCGAGAAGCTACTAGGTAGCGAGCGACGCATGAATACCTTGCTTAAGAAAGAGTTGCTAGCCGATGCTGAAAAGTATGGTGATGAGCGCCGTTCACCGTTGGTTGAACGCTCAGAAGCGAAAGCCTTAAGCGAAAAAGAGTTGATGCCCAATGAAGCCATCACCGTGGTGTTATCGGAAAAAGGCTGGGCGCGTGCCGCTAAGGGCCATGATGTGGATGCTCATGGTTTAAGCTACAAAGCGGGGGATAAATTCTTAGCCAGCGCCAATGGCCGCAGTAATCAGCAGGCGGTATTTATTGATACCGCAGGGCGCAGCTACTCGCTAGACTCGCATACTCTGCCTTCTGCGCGCAGTCAGGGTGAGCCCTTGACTGGCCGCTTTAACCCTGCGCCAGGTGAGATGTTTGCCCATGTGGTGATGAATGACGATGAACAGCGTTACTTAATTGCTTCAGATGCGGGTTATGGTTTCATCGGTAAGTATGCCGACATGCTCAGCAAGAACAAAAACGGTAAGGCCTATTTGAACTTGCCCGCTGGCAGTAAGGTATTGGCACCAATTAAGGTGAACGATTACCAAAGCGATAGTTGTTTGGCAATATCCAACGAAGGGCGAATGCTGGTCTTTCCTCTTACTAGCTTGCCAGAGTTGGCTAAGGGTAAAGGGAATAAGTTGATTAGTATTCCTAGCGCACGAGTGAAAAATCGTGAGGAGTACGTGACGCTATTAAATGTGGTGCCAGCCGATGCTGCCGTTACCCTGTATGCGGGTAAACGTAAACTCACCTTGAAGCCGAGTGACTTAGATCATTATCGTGGTGAGCGAGGACGGCGCGGCAATAAATTACCTCGCGGCTTGCAAAGAGTCGATGGGGTTGAAGTGGAAACGCTTAGTGAAGCCAATGATGATATTCAGCCAGATGAAGCTTAGTTTAAGTTTTTCGGCTTACACTTGTTCACCTAATTGACAGCGCGTATACTGCGGGCTCATTTATTGGGGGTGACATGTTAGCCGTAATTCGAATTGTGTTTATCACTGTGTTGATGCTGAGCGCATTTCCATTTGTGATCCTATATTGTTTGACTAGACCACGTCATCCAGACTTGGTACATCAAATTGGTGTGCTGATTGCTAAATGTGGTTACTTTGTGGGTATCGATGTCGAAGTTCGTCATCAAACTCAAAACTTGCCGGATAAAGCGGTGTGGATTGCTAATCACCAAAATAGCTACGATATGTTTACCTTACCCTTTGCTTTGCGCAAAGGGGTGGTGTCTATCGGCAAGAAAAGTTTGGCTAAAATTCCTTTTTTTGGGCAAATTTATTGGATTACCGGCAATATTCTGATTGACCGGGATCGCCGCAGTAAGGCCGCCGATACCATTAAACAAGCTGCTTCAGCGATAGACCAACGCCACTTGTCGGTGTGGATGTTCCCCGAAGGGACGCGTAGTTACGGTCGTGGCCTACAGGCTTTTAAAACCGGGGCTTTTCACTTAGCCATGCAAGCTAAGGTGCCGGTACTTCCTATTTGCTGCTCTTCTACACATGGGCAAATTAGGCTGAATCGTTGGAAAAACGGTAAGGTAATTGTGGAAGTAGGAAAACCAATTGACGTTGGTTTGTGGAAAGATAATTTACGAGCTGAAATTAGCCATTTGCACGATACTATGGAACAACGCATTTATGAGCTAACCATGGAAGCGCGCGGCGAAGCCGCAGATTACCAAAGTGTGCATCAGCAACAAGCCAATAAACATTAACTGAATCTTGGAAAAGACTATGAGCCTTCAACAAGTCATTGCCGATTGGCAGGAAGAAACAGATTTTATTATTCAAGAGTTACTAGCCGACGGTAGCGATCCGGATGCGGAATATACCATTGAGCATCATCTGGCGAGCCAAGACTTCAAAGTATTAGAAAAGGCAGCAGTGGATGTATTTAAGGCTGGTTTTGAAGTGAGTGATGCCGAAGAAGCTGAATTAGAAGATGGAACTCAGTTGTGGTGTTTCGATGTCATCGTTGAAGCGCCTTTAGCTGCCGAAGGTATCAAACGAGACATTGAAACCTTAGCTAAAATTGCCGATAAACATCAGGTTATTTACGATGGCTGGGGAACTTATTTTGAGTCAGGCGAAGAGCCTAACGATTAGTGATCAACTCGTTATAAATTAGGCATCAATGGCTTGTGAAATAACAAATTAAACGACGCGTTAGCGTCGTTTTTACTACAATGACGAGAGAATAATCGCTATAGGAGTGGCGGTGAAAACAGCCTTATTTTTTTTGCTTAGTGTTTGCTGTGGTAGCGTGCTAGCGCAAACCAGTTTGAAAACCGCCAATGCCCATTGGCCGCCTTGGCGTATGGAACGGGCCGATGGTAGTTTATACGGCTTAGAGATAGATTTGCTGGAGCAATTGAGTGCGCGGCTAAATTTGCCGCTGGAAACTAAAAATTGCGGTTGGAAGCGCTGTCTTAAACACATGCAACTTGGTGAAAGCGACATCATGAGCGGCTTATACCGTACTGCCGAGCGTGAACGTTACATGCTTTTTGTTGAGCCGCCATATCGAACCCAACAACACCACTGTTTTTATATAAATAAAAACCATCCTGTTAAGTTGACCGATTATCAGGACCTTTATGCCCTTAAGGTAGGGGTACAGAGTGATGTGGTGTATTTTAGCCCGTTTGATGACGACCTGCGAGTGGATAAGCACTATGCGATTGATGACCAAGCGTTATTTCGCTTATTGCGTGGCAGTCGGGTTGATACGGTGCTGATGTCCTGCGCTGAAGGAGATGCCTATTTACAGCGGGCTGGTCTATTCCTGTATTTTAACCATGCCGAGTATGTGCATAGTACCGAGCGTCCAGTCTACCTTGCTGTATCTAAACAATCCCCCTTAGCTGAACGCTTAGAAGAGCTGTCTAAGGTGCTACGGGCGTTTATAGAGGCGGGGGAACTAGACGCTTTATTTACTAAATATCAAATCAAGAAGCGTGATTAACACGCTTCTTTGGGTTTTATAGCAAGCCATTGACCAGGCCAAATAGGCCGCCAAATACGCCACCCCAAATGACTAACCAACCTAGGTGCTGGCGGATCATTTCCTGAATTATTTGCTTCACCAGTTGTGGGGTTAATTCAGCCAGGCGCTGCTCGATAATCACGGTGATTATTTGCTGCACATCGCCCAGATGCTCAGGTTGTTCTAACTCTTCGCGTAGCGCTTCACTAAACTGTTCATCTTGGCTAATTTCAATCACTGCGTTTTTTAGCTTTTCAACAAAGGGCTGCTCTAAAGGGGTAAGCGCTTCCTTACCGCCAAACATGGCCAACATGCCGCCAAAAGACGAGTTTTCGATGGTCTCAACCAGAGCGTGATAGGCCGGGCTGAAGTCGGTTTTGTCGATGACAGGGCGTAAATCTAGTTGTACTGCTTTACCACTGGCATCGGAAAGAAAACGGTCGATGTTTTCGGCGGTGAAAAACTGGGTCAACATCAGTTGTTTAATCCCCTGCCTAAAATCATCGAAACGCGCTGCAATCACCCCAGAGCCATAAAAACCTGGTACCTTTTCAAATAACATGTGAATGGCTATCCAATTGGTGGCCGCGCCGGAGAGAGCGAACAAGCCGATTGAAAATACCAAGCTTTGCTCTGCAAAGTAGCCATAGCCTACGAGGGCTAGGGCGATGAGGTTAGTGACTAAACTTTTATTCATATTTTCATTTCCACAAACAAAAAAGTCCCCAGTGGAGGACTTAATGTGTAGCACTAATTACAGTGCTGCAATGGTCGCTTGTTGCTCAAGTAGCTTAGCTTTAGTGGCTTCCATTTCTTGCTGCTTGGCTTGCTCTTTGGCAATCACTTGCTCTGGCGCATTGGCAACAAATTTTTGGTTGGACAGCTTACCCGTTACTTTACTTAGCTCTTTCTCAAGCTTTTCTAGCTGTTTGGCAATACGGCTCAACTCGGCTTCTTTGTCGATGAGGCCCGCCATAGGGATAAGAATTTCCATTCCACCTAAAATCGCTGTGGCAGAGGCTGGTGCTTGTTCACCGTCTGCTAGCGGCTGAGTGCTTTCCAGTTTAGCTAAAGAGGCTAAGAAAGGCGCGTTGTCGTTTAAGCGGCGCAAATCTTCACTTGAAGCATTCTTCAGTAAGACATTCAGTGGTTTATTTGGACTAATGTCCATTTCACCACGAATATTACGGATCGCGATAATAAAGTGTTTGAGCCATTCCAAGTCAGCCACGGCAGCTTGGTCGATACGGCTGGCGTCGTACTCAGGGAAGCTTTGCAACATGATGCTATCTGTGGCGCTTGCCTTACCGGTTAACGGAGCCACTTGACGCCAGATAGTTTCGGTGATGTAGGGCGTGATTGGGTGCATTAAGCGCAGCAAGCTTTCCAATACTTTTAATAAGGTAAAGCGTGTACCGCGTTGTTGTGCTTCAGTGCCTTTGAACAATACCGGTTTAGTTAACTCTAAGTACCAGCCGCAGAATTGGTTCCAAGTGAAATCGTAAATATGCTGGGCGGCAATATCAAAGCGGAAGCTGTCTAAGGCTTCACGGTAAGCTTTAATGGTTTGTTGGTATTGGCCTTCAATCCAGCGATCGGCTAGCGAGAATTCCATTTCGCCACCGTCTTTACCGCAGTCTTGCTCTTGGGTGTTCATTAATACGTAACGGCTGGCATTCCACAGCTTGTTACAGAAGTTACGGTAACCTTCTAAACGATTCATATCCCAGTTGATGTCACGGCCGGTAGTGGCCATGGCTGCAAGGGTGAAACGCAAGGCATCGGTACCGTGGGCTTCGATGCCATTTTCAAAGGTTTTACGGGTATCTTTCTCAATTTTCTTCGCCAATTGCGGCTGCATCATGTTGCCACAGCGCTTGGCTACTAGGCTTTCTAAATCAATGCCGTCGATCATGTCTAAAGGATCCAACACATTACCTTTAGATTTAGACATTTTATCGCCGTTTTCATCACGAATAAGGCCGGTCACATACACCGTTTTAAATGGCACTTGTGGCTGGTTATTTTCATCTTTGATGAAGTACATGGTCATCATGATCATTCTGGCTACCCAGAAGAAAATGATATCGAAACCGGTAACCAATACATCACTTGGGTGGAAGGTGGCTAAGTTTTCAGTTTTCTCTGGCCAACCTTGAGTGGCGAAGGTCCATAAACCTGAAGAGAACCAGGTGTCTAGCACGTCTTCGTCTCGAGTTAAGCTAATTTCCTCGCCCAAGTTGTGTTTGGCGCGCACTTCAGCTTCGTTACGGCCAACGTAAACCTTACCTGCTGCGTCATACCAAGCGGGAATACGATGGCCCCACCATAATTGGCGTGAAATACACCAGTCTTGAATATCACGCATCCAAGAGAAATACATGTTCTCGTATTGCTGAGGGACAAATTTTATATCGCCGTTTTCAACCGCTTCGGTGGCCGTTTTAGCCAAAGGTGCAGCGCGAACATACCATTGGTCGGTTAGCATGGGCTCAATCACCACGCCGCCACGATCCCCGTAAGGCACGGTATTATTGTGCTCGGCGACTTCTTCAAGTAGGCCTAGCTCATCAAATTTAGCCACAATCGCTTTACGCGCTTCAAAGCGCTCTAAGCCTTGATACTCTTCGGGTATTTCTGTTGAATAAACATCAGATGGCTCACCATTGCTGGTAAACACCTCTGCGGCCTCACGAATGTCAGCATTCAGGGTAAGAATGTTGATCATCGGTAGCTGGTGGCGTTTACCTACTTCGCTGTCGTTAAAGTCGTGAGCGGGCGTGATTTTCACACAGCCAGTGCCTTTTTCCATGTCGGCGTGCTCGTCGCCAACAATGGGAATACGGCGACCCACTAAAGGCAGCTCAATAAATTTGCCAATCAGGTTGTTGTAGCGAGGATCTTCAGGGTTAACTGCTACCCCAGTATCCCCTAACATGGTTTCTGGGCGAGTCGTGGCTACCACTAAGTAATCTTTACCTTCGCTGGTGGTTTCACCATCGGCTAGTGGGTAGCGCAGGTGCCACATGAAGCCTTTTTGCTCACGGTTTTCCACTTCTAGATCGGAAATCGCGGTGTGCAGTTTAGGATCCCAGTTCACCAAGCGTTTACCACGGTAGATAAGGTCGTCTTCGTAGAGGCGAACAAAGGCTTCTTCGACTGCCTTTGACATGCCTTCATCCATGGTGAAACGTTCACGTTCCCAGTCTACCGAGGCTCCCAAACGACGTAACTGCTTGGTAATTGTGCCGCCAGATTCTGCCTTCCAATCCCAGATTTTGTCGATGAAGGCCTCACGCCCGTAGTCGTGTTTGGTTTTACCTTCTTCGGCTGCAATTTTACGCTCAACCACCATTTGGGTAGCAATCCCCGCGTGGTCGGTACCGACTTGCCAGAGGGTGTTCTTACCCTGCATCCGTTGGTAACGAATTAAGGTATCCATAATGGTGTCTTGGAATGCATGTCCCATATGCAAGCTGCCAGTCACGTTTGGCGGCGGGATCATGATGCTATAAGCCGATTTTGCGGCATCGCCATTGGGCTTAAAGTGGCCTTGTTGTTCCCATTCTTGATAGAGCGACTGTTCGATAGCGCTTGGGTTGTAGGTCTTTTCCATTGGATGTTTTGACTCTATATAATTTCTGGGTTTGTGTATGCTGCGGTGTCTAAGCTTAGACCCTGTTGGCGATACACTCGATAACGTTCTCTTGCCGCAGCCTTACCGGTTTCATCTGCAGGCACAAAATCAATAATATGCTGAAAATTTCTGGCAAAATCGGGCACGCTATTGGTGAGATTCACCAAGCACTGGCGGCGTTGCCTCGGCGCTTGCCAAGTTATTTCTACTGGTGCCCCCCTTGAGGGCCTTCACCACTGAGATTGTGCGGCACAAACTGCTCTGGCTCAAATTGCCACAACACCTCGTCAAGCCGCTCGGCGTGCTGCTTTGATGAGGTATATACCAATATGCGCTCACCTGCTTGATAGTATTGCGCCAAGATTTGGCAGGCGATGCTATCGAGCGCTTCGCTGTCGGTGGTGACCGAATCGGGCATGATATAAAATTTCGCTTTCATACGCTAGAGAGTACTCGTTTGAAAAAAGCTCGGCAACGCAAACTTAGCGCGCTAAAAGGGTGGCTCGAAACGCAAAATAGGGAGCGTTTGCTCCCTATTTTAGGCCGCCTTGTAGCAACGGCTATTCTTCGACTTCTTGACCGGTCTTAGTGATTAAGAACTGAGTCAGCAGTGGCACTGGGCGACCAGTAGCGCCTTTCTCGCTTCCGGTTTTCCATGCGGTACCGGCAATATCGAGGTGAGCCCATGTATATTTCTTGGTGAAGCGCGATAAGAAACAGGCGGCAGTAATCGAGCCTGCGGTTTTACCACCAATATTAGCCATGTCGGCAAAATTGCTGGCGAGTTGCTCCTGATACTCATCACCTAATGGCAAGCGCCAAGTTTTATCACCGCTTTGTTCTGCACAATTTATAATATCGTGAGCGAGTGGATTGTGTGGGGTCATTAAACCCGTAGTATGGTGGCCAAGCGCAACCACACAAGCACCTGTTAGGGTGGCTACATCAATCACTAATTCTGGATCGTAGCGCTCTACATAAGTGAGTACGTCACATAAGACCATGCGCCCTTCGGCGTCGGTATTAAGCACTTCTACGGTTAGACCCGACATGGTGGTAATCACGTCACCGGGGCGATAGGCATTGCCACCAGGCATGTTTTCACAGCCGGCTAGTATACCGGTTACCTTCAGTGGAAGCTGTAACTCGGCCAGTGCCTTCATGGTGCCATAAACGCCTGCAGCGCCGCCCATGTCGTATTTCATTTCGTCCATGCCAGCACCGGGTTTTAATGAGATGCCGCCGGAATCAAAGGTGAGGCCTTTACCCACTAATACAATCGGTTTTTGATCTTCACAGCCAGGGGCGCAGTACTCAATGATACTCATAATTGATTCATTTTCTGAGCCGCGGCCTACTGCCAAGTAAGAGTTCATATTCAGCTCTGCCATTTCGGCTTCGCCAAGGGTGCTTACGGTGACGTTGTCATAGTTGTTTTGTAACTCTTTGGCTTGCTCCGCCAAATAAGCAGGGTTACAGATATTCGGTGGCAGATTAGCCAAGTCTTTTGCGTGTTTAACACCGTGTGAAACGGCTAAACCGTGTTGTACCGCATTTTCACCAATTGCCAATTCTCGGCGGGTCGGTACATTGAAGACAATTTTGCGTAGCGGGCGACGAGTTTCTTCACGATTACTTTTTAATTGGTCGAAGCTGTAGAGGGTTTCTTGGGTAGTTTCTACCGCTTGGCGAACTTTCCAATAAGTATTACGTGATTTAACGTGTAATTCAGGTAGGAAGCAAACCGCCTCCATAGAGCCAGTTTCGTTAAGCGTATTAATGGTTTTGGTAATAATTTGCCGGTACTGGCGTTCGTTAAGTTCGCGCTCTTTGCCACAGCCTACTAATAATACCCTTTCACTCAGTACGTTGGGTACATGATGTAATAGTAAGACTTGGCCAGCTTTGCCTTCTAAGTCCCCGCGACGCAGTAGTGCGCTAATGTAACCGTCACTAATTTTATCTAGTTGTTCGGCAACAGGGGACAAACGACGTGGTTCGTACACACCTACGACTATACACGCACTACGTTGCTTCTCCGGACTACCGCTTTTTACGCTAAACTCCATGAATACTCCTACAATCACCAAAACTGGGTTAAGATAGATAGCTTACCAGTTTGAACGGAATCGCCGTTTCTGGCTACTGTTTAAATAAATATGAGCTATACAGGCTCATATTGCTATGTGAAACTGTTAAAAATAGAAAGTTTATCTGAATTATTTGCTATTACCAGCAAAGTTCTACGTTTGAAGTGAATGACTGAGTGCTAATATTCCGTTACTTGTTTAAAGAAACAGCAAAAACACAACTCGCAGTGTTGGCCGTTTTGCTGTTGATCTTTACCTCGCAAAAATTTGTCCGAGTGCTGGCTCAGGCTGCTGAAGGCAACATTGCAGGTGAGATTATTGCGAAAGTCATGTTGTTAAACATGCCTGCCTTCATGATCCTAATTCTACCAATTAGCATGTTTATTGGTGTTTTAGTGGCTCATGGCCGTTTATATGCCGATAGTGAGATGGTGGTATTGCAAGCTTGTGGCTACAGTACCGCTCAATTGTTAAGAGATACCATGATTTTGGGGTTGATTTCGACCCTTGCGGCCGGATTTAATACCTTATATCTGAGCCCTTATACCAATGATTTAGAGCAAAAATTATTTGACCAAATGGATGCCGAAGCGGGTATTTCGGTGTTGGTGCAGGGGCGTTTTGAATCTTTAGGTGGTGGAGTGGTGACCTTTGTTGAACAAATTGAGAACAAAGGCCAGCACTTAGAGAAGGTATTTGTTGCGCATACGCCGCATGGTGACGACGATACACGTCCTTCGGTGGTGATGGCTAAAGAAGGTGGGATAGAGAGCCGCGCCGATGGTTCGCAGTGGATGGTGCTAAAAGACGGTAAACGTTATGAGCAAGCACCGGATAATCTCGATTTTAATATTTTGCATTTTGAACGTTATAAGGTGTATTTGCGCGAACAGCAAAGTAACCCCTCGCAGCAGCGTTTATATTCTATGCCGACTGCGCAGTTATGGGACTCTCAAGAGTTAAACCAGATTGCCGAGTTACAATGGCGCTTGTCTTTGCCACTGACGATTCCCGTTTTAACTTTTATGGTGGTGCCATTAGCAGCGGTTAATCCAAGGCAAGGACGTTACGCGAAGTTGTTGCCAGCGATTTTACTCTATTTAAGTTATTACCTGATGCTAAGCGCTGCTCGAAGCGCGCTTGAAGATGGCAAATTAGCACCAGAGATCGGACTTTGGTCGGTGCATGCACTGATGCTGTTGATTGCCATGAGCTACTTGTTTATACGAAGTGAATACTACTTAAAGCTGCGCGGAAAAATTAAAGGACAGGCCTGTGTTTCGAATTCTTGATTGGTATGTTGGCCGTACCATTATTATGTCTAGCATGCTGGTATTAGTCACCCTGCAAAGCTTGAGTATGATTGTTAAGTTCGTTGAACAGCTGGGCAGCGTAGGGCAGGGGGATTATCAAATTGCCGATGCGCTTTGGTATGTTTTGCTGAGTGTGCCGCGCGAGCTGGAAATGTTCTTCCCCATGGCTGCCTTGTTAGGCTCTTTGATTGGCCTAGGCTCGTTAGCCAGCACTAGTGAGCTGGTGGTAATGCAAAGTTCGGGGCTTTCTCGTTTTAATATTGCCGTGGCAGTGCTTAAAACCGCGGTGCCCATGATGCTAGCGATGATGTTGCTGGGCGAATATGTTGCGCCGCAATCGGATTTGGCGGCTAAGCAATTGCGTTCTAGCAAAATGTCGGGTGGTGCTATGGTGGCGGTACAGCGCGGTGTTTGGGCTAAAGATGGTGAAAGCTTCGTGAATATTGGCGAAGTGCAGGAAAGCCAAACGCTGTTTAATATTACTATTTATCGCTTCAATGTCTTGGGAGAGTTATACCAGCAAATCGAGGGGGTGAAGGCTAATTATCAACAGGATCACTGGTTAATCGAAACCGGTCGAGTATTGGAATTTAGTGATAAGCAAGTGAAGGAAACCTCGATTCGAGACTACCCTTGGGTCAGCACCTTGACTCCCGATAAACTAGGGGTAGTTACGGTTAAGCCACATGATTTGTCGATTTCAGGAATGTTCTCTTACATTTCTTATTTACAGCAAAATAACCAAGACCCTTCGCGTTATCAGCTAGCTTTGGCGCGTAAACTAATGATGCCAATACTGACTGGCATCATGATGCTGCTGGCTCTGTCATTTGTATTTGGCCCCTTACGCAGTTCCAGCATGGGGGCGAAAATTATGATGGGTGTGGTCGCGGGCTTTAGTTACTACATTCTTGATCAAGTCTTGGGTTCGATGAGTTTGGTATATGGGGTGCCCCCTTACTTGAGTGCAGCCATTCCTAGCATTTTGGTTCTAGGTATCGCCTTCTACTTGATTAACCGTCGGGTGTAATCACTCTGCTTTATTGGGGCAAGCTAGTTTGCCGACACTTGCCCTAAATTGAAGGTTGTTGTTATTTTTTAGCTAAGGTCACCACTTGGCATTTGCCCCAAATGTCTTGAAAGGCTGTATTATCTTTGGTCAGCAGTACCATTAAGTTACCCAAACCTAAGGCTGCGGTGAATAAGCGGATTAGCGCCTGAGTGTAACTAATGTTAGAACCGTCGTAGTTTTGTACGCGTAAGCGCCAAGCCCGCATGCCAATGGTTTGGCCATGGTTATGCCAAAACCAAACGTAGAACAAAATGATGCTGCCCCATACTAAGCCCTGAAACCAAATTTGTGCCACTAAGTAACTAGAATGCTCCATGCCTTCGGGAAGTTTGAGTAAGCCTATGCTATTGCTTACTGCGACTAACGCGAGGCATAACATACTGACTACCATCGCAATGGCAACGGTCATTAGGCTATCGTAAATAAAAGCGCCAAGACGACGAAAAAAACCAGCGCCACGTTGTGGGCTGACTGCGGTGGTTTGACTCATTAGTGCTTGTCTCCAATAAATTTGTTATATGGTAACAAAATGGATTTGTTTGAGCTTAATCTAGGTTTGATTTTGCAGCAAAATATTGGATTAATTGCCCGCTCGCGCAATTCTTAAACACTTAGTCTGCTTTAGCAAAAAAAGCACTTGCCAATCTAAAAACGCGCCTTATAATGCCAATCACTCGCTAAGGCGAGGCACAAAGCCAGAGTGATGAAATTGGTAGACATAGGGGATTCAAAATCCCCCGCTAGCGATAGCGTGCCGGTTCAAGTCCGGCCTCTGGTACCATATTTAGAAAAAAGGATGTCCTAGGGCATCCTTTTTTCGTTTTTGCAGAGCTGTTGCTTCTTTCGTTTACGCTTCCTCAGTACAGTTTCGAACAACGGGCCGTGATGTTTGAACAGGCGCTTATGGCTGAAATCGCACTTAAGTTGAATAAGGCCTTGAGGTTAGCATTAGAGGTGGCAATTAACCTGAGGTTGTAAACCCAATACTTAAGTAAAATAGAAGTTTTAGAGCAGCAGTCAGAAACCTTGTCTAAGCTAGTTGAAAAGCCCTGTGGAGAATAGTGTTTGAATAAATGTTGTAAGCGTTCTTGCATAGGAAAAATGTTGGTGCCAGCCCAGTAAGATTACCTCATCGCAATCGAGGTCCGGTTGCAGTCATTGAGGGAATCGTTATGAACAAGAAGCTTATCGCACTTTCTACCGTTCTTATGCTCAGCAGCTTAGTGGGTTGTAAGTCTACTGTTGATGGAGTATCAAAAAGTCTTGCTTACGAGACAGGGGTCGAAGTTAGCCAAGAGCAGATGCTCCAGTATGTGGATGGAGAAACCACCAAGCAGCAACTTATTGCCGACCTTGGCCACCCTTCCCGCAAACAAGTGATCAATGAAGTGGAAACCTGGTTTTATGACTATGTATACATTCCTCCATTTCCTGGTCAGAGGAACATTAGCGAAGCAAGCGCATTCGACTTTAACCCTCAGGGCGTGTTGATTAGTCACTATAAAACCCAAGGGAAGTCAGGCAATCCTCTGATTGAGGCTGCTAAGCTATAAACCCTAGTTGGCGCGAAGCGACGCGCTTCGCGCCAACCAAGATTCTGATGCAAGGAAGAACCTTATGGCACTGCTGGTTGTAGATTTAGAAACGACCTGTGATGAAGGCGAAAAGCTGGCTAGGACGCTGATGGAGACTATCGAAATTGGCGCTGTAGTGGTGGATGAGCAGCTGCAAATTCTTGGCTCATTTCAGTCCTTTATCAAGCCGCTACGTACTCCTCAGCTCACCGCCTTCTGCTCCGATTTAACTGGAATAAGCCAGGCTGAGGTCGATAGCGCAGCTACTGTCTATGAGGTATTTCCAGAGTTTGCAGATTGGCTGTCTGGTTTTGCTGGGCTGAAGCACTGGGCCTCCTGGCATAAGCGGCGACTTTGCGCTGAACTCAAGCGTTGCTGGGCTGAAGCACTGGGCCTCCTGGGGGGCTTATGACCGTGGTCAATTTGAACAAGATGCAGAGCACTTTAAGCTAATAAACCCGGTGGGTGAACTTCAGCACCTCAACTTGAAACCAATGTTTGGCAAAGCAGTGGAGCAGCGCCGGATGGGCTTGGGACGAGAAATAGAGTACTTAGGTCTAGGCTTTGCCGGCAATCACCATCGTTGTATCGATGATGCGAAGAACATTGTCTGATTGATTCAGACTGAATCTCGCTTTACTGCGGTGTAAGGAGGGAGATAAACGCGACAACCTAGTTGAAATGGGCTGTCTCTCTGCTCGCACCAAATCCTAGCATCACCGAATGGAGTTTAATTTATGCCTTCGAGTTATATTATCTCTGACTTACATTTTGGACATGCCAATGTGTTTAAGTTCTCTGCTGGTTACCGACAGGGAAGAACAATTGAGGAGCATGATGCTTGGTTGCTGGACGCGATCAACTCCACCTGTAATGAAAAAGACCAATTATGGGTGCTAGGTGATGTTGCTTTCAGTGAGGTCGGATTAGCCAGCTTTCGCAAAATTAGAGCTCAAGTCAGGTTGCTCTTGGGCAATCATGACCAGAAGTTCGCTCGCGAGCTAATCGAGTCCGCTCGCACTCTGGAACCCTCGGGAAGGAACTGGGCAGGTTGTTTGTTATCACACCATCCGCTGCACCCATTATGTTTGGCGCAGCACCGCCGAATTAATCTACACGGTCACTTGCACCAGCAAGCGGTATTACTGGAATCTGGCCGCGTGGACCCTCGATATATCAACCTTAGCGTGGAGCAATTAGATGCGGGGAAGCCAATCAATGTTGAAGTGCTTCGCGATATGGTGAAAGTGCGCAAGGCACAAGCAGAGGCTCTTCAGCTCTGGTGAGCCTCAATAATAACCCGCTTAAAAAGACATCGCCGTTCGCGTAGGAAAAAACCTCTCTCAGTCAGGTCACAATAGGGTCATTGACAAGCCATTGCAGAGAGACAAATGGAAACGAAATTTCCCAGGCTATCGACCTATCTTCGAGTGATTAGCCTACAGCCAAATATGTTGGAAAAACTCGAAGAGCACAAGGCTTTTACCATCAATTTGGCGATGAGTGTGCAGCGATTTATGGAAGAGCAAGACGCAACCATGGGACATTTCATCACTGCTATCAGTCATGCATATGTCGGCCGAGGCCAAAAAGGCTACTTCAAGCTAACAGATGGTCATAAACACTATCAGTTTATTTTTTGTGTCTACCAACAAGAGCTTGAGGACTGTGCTGAGAAAATGCTCTCGGTGTATATCACTTTCGAATCAGAGGATCAGGAGTTTGGTACTCTCGATATGATTCTGCAGCTAAATGGCGACCAACTGCCACTGTACGATGACGCTGACTCAGTGGAGTTAGCACAGACTCAGTTGTAGCTAGGTAGAAGGGAGGGAGACAAGTATGAGCTTTTTGTTGGACAGCCTTGATGAGTTGGGCCTCGAGCCTAGAACAATGAATCAGCAACAGCGCGAACAAGTGTTTCTCCATTCGGTGCGCAAGCTGAACTTAAAAATTATCAAGTCTCTAGCGGAGGGGCGAGATGGAGAGACCTTAGCAAGCCTATATGGAGGCAGCGTGCGCCTGTGTTGCTGCAGTGAGCTACGTCGCTACATGTGGTTTAGAGAGAAAGATCTGCGTGGAATGCTCGCCAACTTGGCTGGGCAACTCCAGCCCCATTATGAAACCGATACTTTTCAAGTCGGGTGTATTCACTATTACCACTTTGCTTGTTATTGGCATATCAACTACTTCCGCTATGGTCGGCAGATTAGTGCGCGGAAACTGCCGGCACTTGATTGCCAAGGCTTGGAGTTTGGTGTGTTTTTGAAAGTTGAACCTGTTTCGTTAAGGAGTTACTGATGCTTGGAGGAATTATCGGTGATGTGGCGGGATCGCTGCTGGAAGGTGGCAAGCTGCGTAGTTACAACTTTAGCAGTGCCACGCTTTTCTCTGCTAAAGCAAAACCCACAGATGATAGTGTGCTGCTTGCGGCAACGGCCGCGGCCATGCTTGATGATAGTGATGACTTCGCTGAATACTACCGAAACTTTGCCGAAGCTCATCCCAATGCTGGTTACGGGCCGGGTTTCTCAGCCTGGCTTAAGGGAGAATCAAAAGAGTACCAGAGTTTTGGTAACGGCGCGGCCGCACGAGCTGGAGTACTCGGCTACCTAGAAGATGAGAACGAAGTATTGGCATTGGCCAGAAGGTCGGCCGAGGTTTCTCATCTACATGAAGAAGGAGTGAATGGAGCTCTGGCTATGGCATGGTGTGTTTGGGCGTTGCGCCAACAACTCTCAGAGCAAGAAATCTGTCAGGAGCTTTACCGTCGCTGGAATTACTATGTTGATCGAGAGCACTCCCATAACTTAGTAGCTCTAAGTAAAGGCTGGAACTTTGATTGCTCAGCTATCAATACCGTGCCTTTATCAATCTATATTGCCCTGTTCCACGGCAACAATTTTGAAGCAGGTCTGCGAGCGGTTCACTACCTCGGTGGCGACACCGATACCATTGGTTGCATGGTGGGCTTGCTGAAGGCGCAGATTCAGGCCGTTAGCCAAGAGTGGGCCAAGCTGACCAAGCAAAATCTATGGCGTAATGCTTATCAACTACTCTTGGTACTGCAGCGATTTGAACAGCGGTTTGAAGTACAGGGCTGCTTGCCTTTCTAAGCTTGCACTAACACTAGGCGCAAGCACAGTCATGCAGGTATATTTGAGCTTGAAAAAGAACTGAAGCGTATTACGGCTGAAGAAAGCTTTTCGCTTTCAGACATTCGACTTTTGCGATTATGTTTACGCTTTCCAGTTGCAATTTGCAGTTTTTGCCACTGAGGTAGAAAGTCTTACAAAAGTCGTCGACATGACAAAATAGCTCAGTTAACTATTTTCATAGCTGGTTCCTTTACGATGATTTCCTTTTTAGTCAAAAGAGCTGATCGCGGAACCAGCTTTAGTTCCCGTTATTTTTATCCTGAGTTCAGGTTAGTTACATAATGTTACGTAACAAGTTGGGTTTTCCAAATTGCTTTAGCTCCACATTAGCGCTATTGAAAACTTGCCTCCAGAACTTCTCAAGCTCAATCATGGATTTCTGGCTGTTATAGTTTTTACCGCCATGAATATAGCCCGCGCCAATAACATATATTTCTGCACCCGCAAAATCACCGACAAATCCTTGTTCACTTATCCGCTGAAAAGACTCTGTTGCATCGGGTACTTTGACAGAACCTCGAGAGTAGAAAGTCAGGCTTTCAGAGTTTTCAAGCATGTCTGAAACCAGCAAAACAATCTTTCTTTTCGCACTGGACTGGGATACTAAATCGTTGCCAATGCTTAGAACTGTTCCTACTAACTCGGTTTTGGGATAGGACTCATCTGCGTCGTTAAATGACTCTTTTAGTGCTCTGTGTGCAGCATTTAAAGCATGAGATTGTTTTTTTAAGCAGGACTTCAAGGAGCGAAGGCCTAAGGCGTTCATATCATCTTGAGTGGCTTGCGAGGGGCTTTTTTCAAAGTAACCACTGAAAGGGATGCTTGTATATTCACCTTTTGCCATGGCGCTAAAGGTCACTAACGAAATTTTATCTCCTTCCTTACCAAAATTAGCTAATTGCGCATGTACCCGCTTTTTCATGTTGGTATCTAGGTGTACTGTTTGGTCTACTAGAATGAAAAACTCCCGCTCAATGGTCTTATCATTGAGTTCAGAGACTTTTGCGTAGTCATAGCATGAAGGAACATCATTTCTCTGATCAGCATAAGCGGGAGACGTGATTAAGGCTCCCCCTAGCATTAGTGAGATTATTGGCTTAATCATGCAAAGGCTCCATCTTTGATGCTTTGCAGCATTTGTTTGCGTTCTTCATCCGTCAATTTGTGACCAGTTTCATTTTCAAACTCGCTAATAAGCCGGTTGTTTTGCTGCTCTTCAGTTTCAATAGTCTCTTTTGCCGCAGTTAGTTTGGCAAATTGTGCTTTAATCGCCGCTTTTTTAGCCTCCTCAGCCGATTCTATTTCTGCTAAATTATCAGTAAGAATTGCTGAGGTTTTTGCGGCTTCTACCTTGCTACTTGCTTCAAGCTTTTGATTGAAATGTTGTGATTCGAGTTCGTCTTGTTTTAATTTTATGGTTGTAGTTAGACGTTTTCGATGTTCTTCCTCTAGAAAGGCATAGAAATTTCGCTCTCCTGCTGTTTCTGCCAGTTTAGTTACTGTCGCATTGCTAGCTACTTTCTGAATCCGAATCGCCATAAGAGACTGCAACTTAACTAGGGACTTTTGCGCTAAATCGACTATTTCACGCTTCTTATTGTCATAGTAAGTGGCGAATTCATCAACAGTGCTGTGGCCTTTAATTGTTTCGTGGGCTTCATGGCTAAGTGCCCCTGCAAAACCTCGTGCTGTAGAAGCCCAAGTTGCAAAGGTTTGTAGTGCACAGAACAAAATAGCAAGCAAGCAAAAAGTTGCCCATGAGCCAGCTTCTGTGGCAGCGCAACGATCACTCCGGCCTTCATTTACCACAGAGTTGTTGTGTTCAATAACTACGTTAGGAACCACTTCGTTACTAGGAGATGATCCTGGATATAAATCATCAAAATTTGGCTCGCCAGCAGAACTAGATGGCTCAGTGACACTAGAAACATTACACATAGAATCTTGAGTTTGGGCTTGCTCAAAAGCTTTAACTCGGATAAAGGTCAGAATGCTAGCAATAACAATAATTACAGCAACAGATGAGATCGTCCAAAAGTAGGTGGGATGACTTTTACCAAGCTCTAAGCGGTTTAGACGTTTAACATAGGGTTTTTCGTTTTCATCACTAGGATTTTCAATAGCCCCAACTCTTGCTCCAGCTTGTTGAGTTAGTGCTTTAGCTGGTTCAGGATCTGCCGCCCATAAGTCTCGGACATTGCTAATGATCTTGTTGCGATGAATTTCGTGCCCCATCTTATGAGTTACCGTTGCCAGAGTGACAGCAAAAGTTAAAGATAAGATCCAAGCCATTATTTTGCGGGTATTTTCGCTAGCGGAGATATCTAGAAAACCTGACATAGTGTAGGAGAACCCCCAAGCTTCAAGCACTAGTACTGTAAACAAGATGGCAATCAAAGGAATCGTTAAAGGTTTTCGACCTGCTTCACCAACAATCTCTAAGTATTCCTTACATTTAACATAGTATGCAGGTGATTTATTTATGTTTTGGTAGTAAGGCTTATAGTCTTGGCAAACCACTGTTTCAGAATGGAACCAGTGGTTGTTGTGTTCTGTGTTTTTGGCAAGTCTTCTTAGTTTTCCAAACAAAAAGAAACGGTGTCTTATACCTAACCAGAACAAGCCTATAGCCTCTCGGTTTTTATGCCAGAACATCGCCAGCCCCGCAAAAAGCAAGGCGGCTAAAACAAGCTTTTGCCAATAAAATATTAAAAAATCAATAACGTCCATTACCGTCCCTTACTTATAGTATTGTTTTGATTTGCATGATGCGCGAGCGTTGTGCACCACTGGATGTGTATAAAATTTCTGCGTGTTTGCTGGTTAAGCTTCCATCGACAGCAAAGATAAAGTCAGCACAATCTACGACTGCTTTTGAAGAGCTAGGATAAACTCTATATAACACGGAGTTATCTCCTCGATAGGTTTCCACTATGGTGTTATAGGTGTAATCCGGCTTCTGGTCTGCATTAGTGACATTTTTAGTAAAATATAACTTCGGTTCTAATTCAGCCTCATAAGTATCTTTACTTACAAATACGGGACCAAGTGTCACCATGGTTTGGTTTATGCCGTTATCTGTTTTAGCTGTTCCATACCAATAATTTCCAATCATTGAAGGCAAGCCATCTTTAACTTTGGGCTTGACCCCTGAATCTCCCAATGTCTTCATATGTGATTGAACTTTAGGTTCACTCAAAGCGCATGATTGAATTACTGGCGGTGTAGATGCGTGAGCCTTAGGAATCAGTGACCAGCTCTCGTCATGATAAACACCCAGTTTTATAGTAAGCGAA
This sequence comes from Agarivorans gilvus, assembly GCF_001420915.1. Classification (NCBI taxonomy): domain Bacteria; kingdom Pseudomonadati; phylum Pseudomonadota; class Gammaproteobacteria; order Alteromonadales; family Alteromonadaceae; genus Agarivorans; species Agarivorans gilvus. Next base: position 3,639,794 of record NZ_CP013021.1, read on the forward strand.
TCACTGGATGAAGCCTGATCAAAAGGAGAACCTTGCAGATTGAGTGGGCTAGTGTCTTTTGGAGCCTTAGCGGTAACAGTAGATTTGGGATTACTCGGTTTAGCTTTTGGCGCTGAGCTGACCTTGGGCTTTGAAGAGTCTTTTTGTTTACTCGCGATACGTTCTGCTTTAGCTTTTGCGACTTGTCCAAGGCCCTTATCGGTCATGATATTCGTTATTCTCTGTTTTTTGGCTGAAGAAACCGCAAATAGATTTTTCATGGATTCGTTTTGCTCAACGCCTTTGTCATTTAGGACGTCAATGATCTCAAAACGGCGATTTTTAGCTCGGCCTTCTGCAGTAGCGTTAGAAGCGATGGGCTGATTTTCTCCAACGCCTTCAAAAAATATACGGTTTTTGTTTAGGCCCACAGCAGCAAGTCTCTTAGCTATATATAGTGCTCGTTGTTCAGACAATTTCTGGTTGTATTGAGCGGAACCTTGGCTGTCAGTATGGCCAACAATATAGACATTTGAATTGCTATCTAGAGACTTTACATATTGAGCTAAAAATAAATCCAGTTGTTTGCTCATCGTGGAATTTGATATTTCACTTTTCCCAGAACCAAAAATGGGCTTTTCGGCATTAACAGACATTTGCGAAGCAATCACATTATCTTCCGCAATAGGGTCAAAATTCAGCCCGGATTCATCACTAGTTCTCACGCGATCAAATTCAGCGACTAAGCCTGCCTCCCTTGCTTTGTTGGCCAATTCTACTTCGCGTTTTTCGACGTAGTATCCTATGCCGCAGCCCGCAACGAGACCTACAATTGCGCCTGTAGCAATATGGGTGGAATTTCCTTTACCTGCTATAGCTCCAACAGCCGCACCACTAATAGCTCCTATGGTACAGCCAATTATGGTTTTTGAGTGTTCTTGAATTGTTGAGCAACTGGAAGTTGATAAGGCCAAAGCAACACTGATCGCAGCTGTAATTGCCGTTTTATTTGAGTTATTCATTACTCTGAAACATCCTTATTGATCATTATAACGAGTTAGAACAAGTTAATTTTTACCCATCCTTAGGCTTAACTAGATTGGTGGGACTGGTATAGGCTAGACCATCTTTTAGAACTTAAATTCCCCGTAATTTGATTTACCTTAATCAAGTTGGCTGTATGGTGCGCGAGATCAATAAATTAATCACTTAGGCTAAAAAGTGGACAATTTATTGAGGAGATATTTATCAAACGCTTTGCTCACTATCGGTTCACAGCAAATGAGGAAGCCATAATTTTTATGCTGCTTTACAATAACAAAGATTTTTAACAATTTTTCCTATCAAGGCGGTTAAGCAGTTAGTCGACTATGAAGCGCTAGCTTTCAGCTTGTTTCCCAGTGGCTAGTTACTCTAGTGAGCGACCAAACATTTATGGTGTTACAAAAAGCTAGAGCCTATTTTTAAGGACAATGTAGCAGAGTGTTAACGGGCTTCCTTCCTTTTGGCTTAGGATGATACTCAGCGCTGCTGAAAGAGCTTAAGGATAACTGAGTAAGAAGTAAATAGTAATAACTTAAAAAGCACTATAGAAAGCGCTTGTGAAAGTGTTTTCCGTCAAACTTTCTACTTATTTACTTTAATTATATTGATTATTGTTGCTCAGCTGGTTAAGTTCGAGATGCTCTAATTGTAATGGCCGCTTTACAGTGCCGCCAAAATGGATATGTTATGACATGGAAAGTTGAGCGGTTATTTAACCTACTTTTGCTGGCTTGTAGAACTATAAAACCTGTAACCGCACCAAATCTATATTACCTGCTTTATGATCTTGAGTGTTTTTCTTTCAACCCCTCCTCTCGAAGTTTGGGGGGCTCGCTTGGATATCTAAGGTCTTTTGTTTAGCCTTGGTAGGAAAAATGCGGCTACTTGGTCAGTATCCTATGCAACAAGATCTTTGTCGCACACCGCAAATCCTGGAACATTTCAGTAATTTGAGATGAAGGAATCTATGAAAGCGGTATTACAAATTGAAAAACTCAATGAGCAATCAGAAGGCGAAGAACCCGCGGATCCGCATTATGAATATTAAACCGGTCTACCCAGCAGGTATGGCTTTGGCGGTAGCGAGCTATGACGTGGAAGTCAGCGCGCCCGGTTATCAGACACGAAGAGAATGGGGGGAGCTCCCCTAGGCTCAACAAAGGCATTATTTGAAGCTGACCAAAAAAGGAAATGTAAATGAGTAAAGATCTTTATGAAATCGTCGTCAAAGGGCAGTTAACAGAACACAGTACCTCTTCTTCTAGAAGGTGCGCTCTATGAGTTTATCAAGGTGGATGGTAAGCGTTTTGTGAATGTTGTTGTCGCTGATGATTACCTAAACTCTGCCCTGCGCTTGGCAATTAAAGATAAGTCTGACGTAGAGTTAGCGCTGGCGAAAAACCATAATGGTTATTGGTTCATTGCCTCGATTAAACGAATCGATAGCAATGAACTCTATCGGGCTAAAAGTACTTTCCCAGCTGCAACGGCGATCTTACTCAGCTCATTTTGGATAATCTTGCTTGGCTTGGCCATTGTTGGCGCGATTGGTGGCGTGACGGTGGCTTTTTCTGGGGGCGGAACTTCAGCAGGTTGGTTGGTGTTCCTGCTGTGTGTGGGATTTGGTTGTTACCTCTTGGGCAATTATATCAAGAAGGTTCTTAACTGTGCTTCGTTATTCAATAAACAGCGAGACGTCTTAGGCAGCGCTGACGCAGAAGAAATCTACTAGTTAGCGAACGAGGCATGCAGGCATTGCATGCCTTTGTGCTTAATAAAAAGGAAAGTCATGAAAGCTCAAATTATTTTTGGTTTGGCGGCGGCACTTGTTTCAGGTTCGGTTCTGGCTGGTCCAGACGCATGTATCTATACATCGGAAAAGGAAGGTCCAAGTAGACACGCAATGGATAAATTTGCGCGCAATTTTGAACGCCACAGTGCTGAATTCGAAGTTAAGCACAATATGAAAAAGTGCGACTCCGACACTTTGATTTTCGACTTTAAACATAATGAGAAAGCGATGCATGCGGTGGTGCGTGAGTACTGCGATGCTGAAACTTTGTTTCAAGTAGGCGGTATTGTCAGCTGCGAAGCAAAATAGCTAATTGGTATTAAGGAAATAGACATGGAAACATTAAAAGTTGATTGGCATGAACTAGAAGTAAATCAATATCGCGGTACTGTTCTTAGCCAGATTAAACGTTCTCAGGGGGCAACCAAGCATGAGTTCTGGTTGAAGCTTGAAGATGGGCTAGAGCGTTCCTTTCAGGTTTATGGTTTTGACATTGCGCTCAGAGAAGGTCAAGACATTACAGTTTGCTATGCTGGCAGCCCCGGAAAGTCGAACTACCAGCCCATGCTGGTAGTTAATCATAGCGCCGGTGAAACCTGGCAACTGGTCAACACTAATACCACAGGGAAGATGGGGCTATCGGGACTTCAGTCTCCACTTGGATTGCTTCTAGGTATGTCTGGAGTTGCAATACTAGGTATCTATTCCGGAATCCAAGCTAGTTCCGTGGGCGTATTTTTTGCTTTTGGTTTTTTGGGTATCCCGGCTTTTTTACTTGTTGCGGGAATACATGAGTATCGACGCTTCAAAACAATCAAGAACTACTTTTCTGAAAAAGCAAAAAGTCTCATAAAAACATAGATTGGCCTTCTTAATCCCCTTCCAACTTTCTTGGTACGTCAGAAGAGCCTGAGCCGGGCTCTTCCTTTCCATAGGAAAAACACTGCTCTTCTCTGGTCATACTGGCCCTAGCAATCGCGAATAAGTATGAAATAAAAAGGCATTTATTATGAAAACGGTAAAAACGCTTCTTGCTTTAAGTCTTAGTGGCATTCTTTGCGCCTGTGGTGATGGTGACGGTGGTAGCGCTGGCGGAAGCACCAGTATTAGCTCTAGTAGCTATCTGGCCGGCGAATTTCGCAGCATCAGCGCAGATTCCTGGCACTTTACTGACAACAGCCGAGCAGGTTTTGGCGAGTATGAATACTGTCATGAAGGTAATGCAAGCGACCGCTACTACAAGACAATCGGCTCGCCAGATGGCTTTGATGTGATTGTAGTTGGTGCAGCCCACTTGCCAGAGGATGATTTTCAATGGGCGGCGACACTCGGTCACCAATCGCTTAAACGCGCTCTGGCCGCAATGAACATGACTGTGTCAGATTATGAAGAACTGAAACCGCAGATCTTACCGAACATCCTGAGAAACATCCTCATTGAAGTCGCTAACGCTTTGAACCACGGAGAATCTGCTGATCTCGTACAATTAGCTGCGGATTTCTATGGCTCTGAGTGGGCCGCGCTGAGCGCTGTGCCCTATGAATTTAGCCAGACGGAAGTAGCAATGAAGGTCGCGACCAAAATTAACGATGAATCCCCCGGCGAGCTTAAAACCTTTCTCCTAGATGCGCATCAGTGGCTAATGGATAATGATGAGTTCTATGCGCTCAATGCTGACGTGTATGGCTTTGCCGATCTGGCTTCACACATTGATTATCCTGAAGAAATGGTCATCTGTCTGAAAGATGAAGGCTCAATGATTGGCTGGGGCGAAGGCAAGCATTACGGCTTTAACGTGGATGCTAAATCATCCATGCAGCGCGGTGACGACTCAACCATTGGCTTCCACGAAGCAATCCATCACCTACAAATGATCACTGGCTCGCCATACAGCAAGGTTCATGGGATGGAACGCTGGTTTGCTGAAGGTGAAGCGACGGCGCTTTCCGGTATGGGCGTAACTTCCGATACCAACCATCAGCGCCCGGTACTTAACGCCACTCACTTCTATACCGCTGAAGACATTTATGGTTGGGGTAACACTGGCGAATACTCAGATTATGCACAAGCTTACTACTGGCTAATCAAGAAGTTTGGCGCGGATACGCCGCACAACATTCACATGCACTTACGCTACACAACCACCGACTATTGGGATGATATAAATGCAAATGACCCGCAACTACTCGGCTTCGAAGAGTTCTTCGAGACTGCAGTGCCATTGGCTGAGCAATGTACCTACGATTGTAGCTTCGATACGCTCGATCAATGGCGCGATGATTATCCCAATCAAGATAAGTCCCGCTAGTACTTACTGATGAATACCATCAATGATTTCCAACTACATAGGCATTTTCAACAGAACACCATTGGCAAAGACTATGTAGTTGGAGATATTCATGGTTATTATCGTCCACTTATGCAAGCTTTGGAGCTTGTTAGTTTTGACAAAAGTCGTGATCGCTTATTCGCTTTGGGAGATTTAGTTGACCGTGGGCCGGACTCTTTGAAGTGCTTGGGCTTGCTTGCTCAGCCATGGTTTTTCTCAGTACTTGGCAACCACGAGTATGAGTTAGTGACTCGCTTTGGCGACGGCTCCGCCTGGTTAGAGTGGCTGCGCACCCAAGCTACATGGTTGGCCGAGTTGCCAAGCCAAGCACCAGTGGTTAAAGCCCTTGAGCTAATTCTGCAGCGGATGCCCTTGAGCATAAGTGTGGCCTTCGACGAGGTAGTTTTAGGGCTGGTGCATGCTCAGAGCCCCGCCCATTGGCCGCCAACTAAGGCATTGACCGAACAAGGCTTACACAAGCTGCTTTGGGGACGCCGCGAGTTCAATGCTGAGGATGAGGGCTTGTGCGAAATTGAAGGCGTCGATATGGTCGTGATGGGACACAACTCAAGTCTGGTGCCAGTTATAAAGCCGCAGCGCTTGTGGATAGATACCTTCGCTAGTGCAGAAAAGTTTTTGTTGTTTGAAGTTAATGCAATTGCCAGTTTGGCGGGAGAAAACAATGTTGAGTAGCTTTTATTCGTTTGCCAAGGGCAAGAACAAGGCTGAAACAAAGCAATGGTTTGAATTACTCAGTCGTTTTTCTGGGACCAATAAGAGCAAGGGCCTGCTGATTTGTGCTGAAAAGCTCTGGGACGGAGAGAAAAAAACAGAGTCACTAAGTGCCCAGGAACGTGAAGACGCTAAGCTTTTCGTTGCCTTGGTGGATAAAACAGCTAAGTCGGTTGGGCTAAATGACAGTCAAGCTCTAATCAGCGAAGTGGAAACGCGGGTTAAGTTTGTCAATAGAATGGCGACTTACAAGAAAAAGCCTGCCAAGGTACTCAACCGTAAAGTAGCGATCTTATTTGAGATTCTGAGTAAGCAACTGTACGCAGGTTTCAAGCCCTTGAGTCGAGAGGACTTCGATCTGATGTTGATTAAAGTGGGTCATATTGCTGGTAACCCCACTGAATTGGCGATAAATGCCTACCGAAACGGCTCAGAAGCGCCAACCCAATACCAAAAAAGTCGGCGAAGACTAAACCGGGAGTTTGCCTTTTATGATCCCTTGGTGCTTTCGACCCTAAAGCGTCGACTCGCTCCTACTTTTGACAAGCTCAGTGCTGATGCCAACACTTGCACCACAGAAGAATTGCTTAGCTATTTAGATGAGAAGCTTGGAGGTGAAAAGGCCGGTATTAGTAGTGAGTCACGCCACTGCTTTGACGCGCTGTTAGACTTTGTGCTCACTAGCAAATTGACTGACGCCACTTTGCAGCAGCTGCAGCAGAGTATTCAAGGCCAGATCAGCGAGTTTCAAATAGAGTTTCTCTACCACAGAAAAGAGCAGGAGCTTCCTGCGCTAGTGACTCGGTCGATAAAACGTTTATTGCTTAAGCTAATCCTTGAGACCAGCGATCGTATTTCTTTGCAGAGTGATGAATTTCAGACACTAAAAGCCGACAGTGTGCTTAAAGAACGGGCTGTGCAGCATCATGATTACTGTGAAGAGTTGCTAGAAGATGATGGCAATGGCTACAAAGAAAAATGCCGCCTCAAGCTCTCTTCATATTTTGAAGCGCAAATCGCTTGTACTATGACCATGGTTCATTACCGCTTAGCGCGCAAGCACTTTCAAGGTGCCGAGAGCTTGCTGGCCTTGGTCGAGCAAGTGAGGGCCGACATTATCCGCCAGCCATCAGTGACTTACTCATTGACCCATTATTTGGATGATATGAGTGCCTGCCATCCAGAGTTGTATCGTTTTCGTTGGCTGCCTAGTGAGAAGGAGCTTTGTTCAGCTTACGATTTAAGGGATGCCGCCAAGCATTTTGGCTATCCTGATCAAGCCTCTATGCTCCGTGTATTGGATTCGATTTTTAGCTATCAGGATAAGGAAATCTGGCAGCAGCACAATACCAGCTTTGAAGAGTTTTATGAGGAGGTTCGTCATCGCCTGGTGAAGAGTATCACTGTTACTAAATCAAAAGAGGATGGCAACTACACTCCACTGGATCAAACCCGTCTCGATAACAACCTTGATCGTATTACCCGCAATGTTTTCCTGGTGATACACAGTTTGGATGAGCATGGGTGAGGCGAGGGATTATGGCTGCCAACTACACGGGCTTATTTAGTGACTATGAACTCGATCAAGCGCTTAAGCGTGCAGATGCAAAGCTTCTGGGGTTAGTAGAGTTAGCAAAGTCAGAAGAGAACGAAGTTTACAAGCAAGTTGACAAGCAAACTATCCTTGAAGAACTCATCGGTGAAGGCGGAAGCTCAGTTGTATATAGAGGGAAGGATACAGCCCTTAATAGGCCTGTCGCGGTAAAGCTTATTAAACCTAGCCTGTCCGCCTTATTTGGGGTTAAAGCATCTCCGGAAGAAGGGCAATTACAAGCCAAGTTTGACCACCCTAACATCGCGACAATTCACCGCTATGTGAATTGGCGATGCCCGGCACTTGATGGAATCATTGCCGAGCTCGGTTATGACAACATTTCCGTCTACGTGATGGAATTCGTTAGTAACGCTGAGCCCATTATAAAATCCGCTAGTCGTTTGTCGCTCAGAAGCAAACTAGATTTGATGTGCCAAACCATTTCCGCGGTTGCCGAAGCTAATCACCAAGGGGTGATTCACGCCGATATCAAGCCAGACAACATTCTTTATTCTGCTGACAACGGTAAGCTTAAAGTGATTGATATGGGGATCTCTGGTAGAGATGAGTTGAAGCAATTGAGCTCTTCACAACGCATTAAAATGGGTTCTGGCACTCCTTTTTATGCGGCTCCCGAGCAACTTGCGGGCACATTTTCGCGGATACCCGCTTGGGATGTATATAGCTGTTGTGCTGTGCTGCTAGAGTTGATTTTGGGTGAGTACAGCGAGCAAAATCTAACGCTAAAAGATGCTTTAGAAGAGCGGGGGCTGAAGCCTTAAGTGAAGCTCGGTATTTCGCCATCAACGCTCTGTCATTAGAGAGCAATAAGCTTAAAGACAGAATGCTGGAGCGGGATCTAAAGGCCATTTTGTACCGTGGTTTAAACAGTGATTTACAGGTGCGTTATCAGAATGCCGGTGAATTATTGGTCGACCTGCAAAACGCCCTCGATTGTAAACCCCTAATCAGAGAGCAGAACAAAGAAGCAAATGTTAAACGCTGGGTGCTACGAAATCCCGTAATTGCTGGCTTAGTTGTGCTGATGTGTTTGCTAGCTGTATTCAGCTCCCATAGAATTTGGCATCAGTATCAGTCCTTGGCGCTGGAGCAGCAGAGTAGTGAAGCAACGCTGAAAGAGTTATCGAGATTGATGGGAGAGAAGCGCCGCTCCGGGGCTCAAATTACTGCCGATCAGTTAGCTGTAGAGGCGAGCTCAAGAATCATGTCCTCACTGCCTTCTAACTCATCATTGAAGTTCGAACTCGCGATGATACTTGGCCAATCGATGATAGAACGGGGGCAGTGTACTCAAGCGCTGGAGCCGGCTCAATATGCCCATCAGCATGGGCAAAGCCAATTAGTTTATGATGCACCTGAGCGTATAGCAGCGACCCTACTTTACGTCGAAGCCTTGCAATGTCAGCAGAGCTTCGAGAACCGTCAGCAATCCTTTGCAATCTTGAAGTCTGTGCAATCAGTGCTAGATAACAGCCTGTTGCATAAGACACCGGCTAACCTAGCTGAGCTGAAAAGCCACTTAGTTAGTCTATCGCTAGTTGCAGAAGAAAGCATATATACCGGTATGTCGGACTATAGAGCTAGCTATTGGCAGGCTTGGGATTTGCTGTTGACTGCTTATGAGTCCCCCTTATGGCAAGACTTGAAGCTGAAACAGAAAGGCGAACTAGTTCATTACTTAAGTGTTGAGTTACCAGAACGCCTAAACAAGCTTGTTGTTAATTGGGCGGACACAGGAGCAAGCCATCAAGCTGCGAGTCACGCTTCTGCTCGTTTCAAGCGTTCCGGTTTGCAGCTTTCTGAAGAGTTGGCACTACAAGCTCAGGGAAGTGAAGGTGAGCAGTTGGATCAAGCCGACATTATTAAATTGCAGCAAGGCTTGCAGGCGCTCTTAGGCCTGCTTAACGCTAACTAATAGAGAAATAAACAATGACAAAGCCTTTAAGTATCAAGATTGCACTGTGGTTAATGCTGCTATCGTTGTCCCTTTCATTAATTGGGGCTTTCGTTACTGGCTTAGTCGGATTACTAAGTACCTATCAAGTTTTGTCGACGCTTCCTTTTTATGGCCTAACGGCTGTGCTGATTTACTTTATTCATCGGCGCAGCAAGCTGTCGCGCGTACTGTATTCAGCAATGCTGTTGATTAGCATCTTTATGGTGTTCAAAGCTTCTCCAAGTCGGATGTCGCAGCCTGATTACTTATATACCTCACTGCTTCTGATTCCAGAAGCCTTGGCAGTTATACTAATGCATCTAGAGAGCTCCCGTGCGTGGTTTTTGGGAAAGAACTTGGTGAAATTAGAAAGCACCACAAGACGGCCAAATAGCCAGACAAGCAAATAAGCGAAGTAATTCTTCTCACTCTTTTAGCAAATGAATAGCAGCCAACAAAATCACTTTTGCGCTTGGTGCATAGGAAAAATTTAGCTCTTTCCTACGCATAATTTTTCTAGAAAGACTTTGACTGTCGGCCTTATTAGAGCACGTTATTGTCATATAAAACGTACTGTTTGTTGGTTATTTAATCAATGGCTGTTTTATTTTGTTCTTGGTCAATTTTACGATTAAGGCATTGATATATTAAACACTTTCGTAGTTATTAGTCGGTGGCTAGAAGATTATTATGCTGACTAAAGTTAATCTCTTACAAGGAATGTATTTATGTTGTTGCGCTTGTTTTGCATCTTAGTTGTTGCTTGCTCTATCTCTGCATGTGGTGGTGGGGGCGATAGCAGCGGAGGCTCTACTCCCCCCAGCGAACCCATGGTTTTTAATCTATTTACTGATCAAAGTAGCTATTATCTCGAAGAGGAAAGTGAAACCTTGTTGCAGGTAACAAGCTCTCGTAGTGATGATGATTTAGGCTTCTCTATTAGCAATGATGCTTATGTCAGTTTTGAGATAGTGACTCAAAGCGATAACTCAATCACTTTGCGTATTAAAAGCCAGCAAGTTGATCGGCCTCGCCTAGCTAATTTGCGGGTTACCGCTAGTCTCGGTGATGAACAAACGTATCTAGACTTATATTTTTCAATTAATAATACCAGCGCAACAGCTTTAGTGGCTGATGTTACAACCCTTATTACTTCAGAAGGAGGGAAAGCAGCTTTTGAAGAACTTGCTGATGTGGCTGATTACTACCTGAAAATGGCTTACTACAGTAAGCAAATTACGGCCTCTGAACGTGAAAACATTACTGGTCAACTAAGTGCGACTTCTGTCTTATCAGTAAATCAAATTGAGGAAGATTATGCTAGCTATCTTGAGGGAGATATTTCTGATGTTGAGTTGAATAATCTCTATCTGTCAGCCTTGGAGCATTTTAATGTTAGCGCTGCTGGTTTTTGGAACCTTCTTGAAGCGGTACAAGCTGAGTTAGCCGGGGCACTTCCTGAGATCGATGCGTTTTCTTTACAGGTGGACTCAACACTGCAGCAAGTGTCATTTTTTATTGGTAACCCATCCTTTGGTAGCTCACACGATGCGCAATGGGTCTTCCTCGAGCAGTACGATTTTCTAGGAGCTTTGCTGCCTAACGTTCCTGGCTTTGGCGGACAGTGTCTTGCTGATAGTTCTTCCTTTTCTGCCAACTCATCTCAAGCCCTCTAGGAGCATAACCAATGTATAAAGCATTTTTATCTGTTGTATTGGCTGTAATTGTTGGCCTTTCGAGTAGCTCTGTACTGGCTATAGCTTCTCAAGATCTTCCTGTCCGAGTAGTGGTAAAGCCAAAGCTTAAGGCGCAGAGCTCTATCGGAAGTGGTTATCGTACGCTTAGATTCAGTGGTGACCCTGAAGAGGTTATTAAGTCACTGCAGGAGACTGGCCTATATTCGTTAGTTGAATTAGATGTTGTTGTTTCAAACAACCCACCAGTTAAAAGTCAAAGTGGATTCAAAGAATTCTTTTTCGATAATGTTCCTTACAATCTGATTTCAGAAGAAGGTTTTGCTGGCCTAACAGTGTTGAATGATGAGCACTTTGCAGGTCAGTATAGCTGGATGCATTATAATACTGATTTTACTGGCGCGTCTCGTGAGTTTAAATCTGGTAGTAATATTCTGAAAGCGTATAGCGCCGTAGAACCAAATAACACAGTAGATGTCGTTGTGCTTGACGGTGGCTTCCCAGCTCCAGGTTATACAACTGACATCGCTTTTGCGGCTGATAGTTACGACTTCACCACTTTGAACTCAAAGCGTGATGCTGTTTACTACGAAGATGATCTGAACGGTTGTGATCACGGCTATGGTGTGGCTTCAATCCTTGGCGCGGTAGCGAACAATGGTGTTGGTGGTGCTGGTATGGGTGAGTTCTCAATCACTGCTGGTAAAGTGTTGTCATGTGATGTTGGTTATCTTTCAGATTCAGCAGATGCACTACGCTGGGCTGCTGGTGGCGAAACTGAATACTATGCTTACGATGAAGCAAATGACACTTGGTATTGGGAAGTTGTCCCAGCCCGTGAAAAAGTGGCTGATGTGGTCAACATGAGCTTGGGTGGCGAAAGCTATGAGTGTCCTGACTACATGCAAGAAGCGGTAGACTTCGCTATTTCACAAGGTACTACTGTGGTAGTAGCAGCGGGTAACGATAACCTAGATGCTTCGCAGTTTGCTCCTGCTAACTGTCGTGGCGTTATCACTGTAGGTGCGCTTGAACTAGGCGGTGCAAAGGCTGATTTCTCTAACTTTGGTGAAAATGTTGATGTAGCAGCTCTTGGTGTAGAAGTTAGTGCGGCATGTGCTTACGGTGAAGGCTGCTGGTGGTCTGGTACTTCATTCGCTTCACCTCTAGTAGCGGGTCAGCTTGCGATGATTAAGTCTGAGGTGCCAGAGCTGTCACCTGCGGAAGTAGAATACCTGTTGAAGCAAACGGCTAACCCATTCAACATGGACTTGGCAGACAACATCGACAACAGCTGTGCAGCTGGTCGCTGTGGCGCAGGTGTGACCGATGCCTTTGCTTTCTTGGAAGCTGCTCGTGAGTTCGATGCCGGTTCGTTATTCTCTATCCGTCATGTACTGCAAGATGAAGAGTGCCCCGAGGCGTTGTTCCTGAATGCGACAGGACAGAGCTTGCGTTTGTGTGAAATGTACGAAGCGACACTTGGCTTGCCTGATGACACTGTTTCACACTATGAGCTTTATCGAGTACCAGTTTCAGAAAGTATTCTTAGTACCGAATTCGGAGAACTTATCGCTAGTAGTAATAGTGTTAAGCTAGTCTTAGGTGATATAGACAGTAGTGAATATCGTTACGGGGTTAAGGCATGTATGGACGACGTTTGTGCAGCAGAGTTGGTAGAGCTTAATACGAACTCGATATCTAAACCTGCATCTTGTACTGGAATATAGTCCATCAATAATGAGTCATAGCTAAACGAGGTATCTTGGGTTAAGGATTAGGAAGCACTATTGTTGCTTCCATTTTATAAATTCAAGTCCGCCGACTTTACCATATTTAGAAAAAAGGCGAGCTAAGCTTCAATGCCGTTCACTTAAGGTGAACGGTATTTTTATTTCTAGCGTATCGCTGCGGTCTGGGCTTAACGCATCTGGGAAAGGTTCGTTCTCGCCTTGGTGGAAGAATGAGGCTCTCTGCCATCCCATAAAAATGCTTGAGCTGCCGAGGAATTGCCCCTGGGCTGGAATAAGGCAGTCCTACCAATAACCTCATGACATGCGCTAACGCGCCATTGAAACTCAGCTGGTAAGGCAAGTAGCTCCCTTTCAACGCAAAGCACATTTCAACCATTTGATACCGTATCAAGTTATAGCTCAGCAAAATGCCCCATAGCTCTTGGCGCACCAGCTCCGGTTTACGGCTTCTGGGTGTCAAACGCTCCCCCAACATAAACTGCTTTTGCTCTCGGTATCCCAGTTCGATTTCCCAACGGTGTCCATACAGTGAACCAATATCTGCTGCTGGAAAGCGCATCGGGTCAATCATGGAAGTGAGTACCTCAAATGTCTTGCCATTGATGTTGCGAGTCACGAGACGAGCAGTCATCGTTTCGGATAGTTCTGGCCATAACTTACGCGCTCTAGGATTACTGGTAAGGGTGACAAGTTTATCGTTACGCCCAAGGCTTCTCAGCACGGTATATTGGGTGTTTTTCTTTAATGGCAGAAGCCAGTGGCGCTCAGTACCTGCACTCTGCCAAGCATGCAGTAGCCCCATGGAATAAAAGCCACGGTCGAACATCGTTAGGCTATGGTCTGGTGTATCTTTAATCAGCTTTTCGGCTAACACCATTTCGTTGACGTTGTAGTCGTCGAAGGCGCTGGCGGTGATGAGATGTGTGCTTAACTCCATCTGACACACCATGCGCACTTGTGGGTATTGCGTGCCTTTAGGTCGAGAAAATGCATCGCTATTCTCTTTAGAATCATCAGTACGCCAAGTGACACCATCAACACCGAGTAGTGTTAAACCATTCCAGTGAGCAAAGTTGGCTTGTTCGCACCAGCGCTTTGACATGAGTTGAAAGACATCGTGTATCGCTTGTTCGCCTAGCTGTTTACGCCGTTGCGTGAGTGCACTTGGCGCAACGAAAGGCTTACCTTCACGGTCAACAATATCGAGCTGATTCACAATATCAGCTATCGACTTGTCATTATAAAGCTCCATTCCAACAAGCAACCAGACCAGTGACTCAAGCGACAGCTTGCGCTTTCTCAGCGTAACCGTATCGGACAAAGCATAGGCATCATTGATGAGCTCAACGGGTAACAAATCAGCCAGTGTTTCAATTTGATTGGGCTTCCAGTCATTGATGATGTTGAGTGCTTGTGAGACGTCCATAAACGAAAAAATCCGATGCCATTAATGACATCGGATTTTGCTATACCTAGAAAGATCGTCAATGGACCTGTCTTAACTGATCGGCATTAGAGGTGCAAAGTATGCTATTTGAAGACCACTACTCGAATATCATCAAAACCTTCTGGTGGGGCCTCGGTCTTTCAATTGTTGGTATGATGTTAGCGGTGGTGGTTGTTGGCTATTTTGTATTGTTAGCCGTTTGGGTCTGGTCAATTTTCAAGATTATAAAAGGTCTTGCAAAAATCACTTCAAACAAAGCCTATAATTCTTAATCAAGACTGTCAGAAAGGCGCTTAACTAGCGTTTTTCTGACTATTTGGCTTTGTTTACGTATATGCTTTACCGCTGTCACCCGGTTTGGGATATGAAGAACTTAGCTGCTCAGCAAAAAATTAGAACTCCCACTAGCGCTTAACGCAGGATCGGTATCTTCGGTTTCGGTTCTGTCTTTCAACCCTATGCCAGCATAATCATGGGTATCTCATATAATTGCTACCAATTAATTGATAGTATTGACAATTATGGCTGCTTGGATAATTATTGATCTCATTAATAATAAAGGTTGGTTTAACTATCAATGCGTAAATGTCCCTCCATTATCAATCTCACTTTCGACAATCAAAGTCTTGAAGCAATCGAAGAAATTAAAAGTATGCACGAGCTAGAGAAACACGCGCGTATCTGGCTAACAATTGGAAATCTATTCAATATATTTGGCGGTAGTGCCTTGAGGAGCACAACATCAGGAGGTGCTAAAGAGCTTTTTAATTTGATACCAAATGATGCTATTAGAAATACAGCTAAAGGGGTGGCTAAAGGCGGCAGTGCTGAAGTAAGCCAAACTAGTTATGCAATATCTCAGGCAAACTGGGAGTATTACTTTAAATCTTATGTTGGTATAAGTGCAATAAAAAGAAAGAAAATTGAAGAGTTGGCGCATAGGCAAGCTGTAAGTCACCAAGCCAATCCTAAAGAATACGCGTTTTGGAAAGCTATTTATTTAGGGTGCCAACAATAATGAAATTTTTAACCTACCACTTACTATCACTTTCGTTTTTGTTGGCTTCCGCCAGTGTACTAGCGGACGGCTTTTACTTTACCCATCTTAATGACAAAATTGTTGAGTATTCCGATAAAATTGAAGTGTGTGATAGTAAAAAAGTGATCCCCGATTTAAACGATGAAGAATTGAGCGTATTAAGACGGATCATTACAAAAGAACCTTTGGTTTGGGCTTACTTGACTGAAAAATCTTATAATCAATGCCTGCAGCCTGAGCGCGGTGAATTAGCAGAGCTTTTACTAATATATGAACACTTAGATTTACCTGTTGCCACAAGTAAACTTGTTTCTGTAACGGGTGAGCTAACTTATAAACAAAGCCTTGACGCTTTGAAAGCTTATGAGTCGATCGATTCATCGGATAAAGAATTTATTGAAGATATGGAAGCTTTGCGCAAGCCGATTAAAGCACTTGAGACGTTTGAAAAAATAATGGGCATGTAGTGTTTAGCGTTCGCTCAAACAGACTTCAACTTCTCCCTTTGCTCACTTGCGCTACTCGGCGAAGATGAGGGGATAAATTCTGCTAGTAATTTAGCCTACTTAGGCATCTCGAGGCTCGTTGAAGCTTAATGACATCGCCGCAGGCGAAAGCTTTAAAGTTGTTAAGATGCAAAGCTTATTAAACCCGATAGGACGAAATCACCCTTAACAGCTCAATACAAAAGAACCCCTAATCCCCCAGCAAAAAATTAGAACTCCCACTAGCGTTTAACGCAGGGTCGGTATCTTCGGTTTCGGTTCTGTCTTTTAGCCCAATGCCCGAGAGCTTCAACTTAAGCGCTTCGCTTAATAGGAAAAAAGCCTTGTGGCTGGCTTGTGGGTAGTTCAAACCTTCGGGGCGAATGTTAGAAATACAGTTTCTGCTGGAGTCTTTGGCGCCCCGTTTGGGGTTCCAGGTTAAATAAATGCCCATGCTATCGGGTGAGCTTAAGCCTGGCCGTTCGCCAATCAATATCATGGTGATTTTGGCTTTTAAACATTCCCCCACATCGTCGGCCACCGCAACCCGGCCTTGAGTCACTACGCTAATTGGCGCTAGCGACCAGCTGTGCTTAGCGTCTTGCTGCAATTCGCCTAGTAGTTGCTCTAACATGGGTAGGGCGTGGCGCTGAATCGCGGTAGATGACAGCCCATCGGCGATCACTATCGACAAATCGTAAGCCTGCTCGCTACTGGCGCGAAACGCTTCTAGCTGTTGCCAGCTAGTATCGCTGAGCTGGCGGCCAAAGTCGGGGCGCTGTAAATACACCATGCGATCGGCGGCTTTAGTATTCAGCACTATCGGCTGCTCGCTAACCAGCTGTTGGATAATGCCGGACTGTTGCAGCTGCGCCACTAGGCTGGTTAAATCCAGTGCTTTATGCACCGCGTCGATGGCGCGGGCATGATCGAGCTGAAAATCTAAAAGCTGCTTGGTGGGCACGCTGTTGCCACTGCGCCCCAAGGCGATACGCGCCGAGGTAAATTTTTTCAAAGATTGCCACGGGCTTTCGGTGACTAGCTCTGAGTGCTGAGCCATAGCTTGTTTCGGGGCTTTAGTCATAAGGCTAGTGCTCCAGTTTGGCCAGTGAGGCACTAAAGGCTTTAGCGATGCTAGGGTTGAGTTTTACTTGATCTAAGTCGGAGAAGATTTCCATTTTGCTTAGCCAAGCTTCAAATTCAGGCGCGGGTTTCAAACCCAATGCCTGACGCGCATAGAGAGCATCGTGAAAGGAAGTGGTTTGATAATTAAGCATGATGTCGTCGGAGCCGGGAATGCCCATAATGAAGGTGCAGCCTGCTACGCCTAATAGGGTCAGCAAGTTGTCCATGTCGTTTTGATCGGCGTAGGCATGGTTGGTATAACAAATATCGCAGCCCATGGGCACGCCAAGTAGTTTGCCACAAAAATGGTCTTCTAAACCGGCGCGAATAATTTGTTTGCCGTCGAACAAATATTCGGGGCCAATAAAGCCCACCACGGTATTTACCAGTAAGGGCGAAAATTGCCGCGCTACCGCATAGGCGCGAGCCTCACAGGTCTGTTGGTCAACCCCCCCATGAGCATCGGCTGACAGCGCCGAGCCTTGGCCTGTTTCAAAATACATCACGTTGTTGCCCACGGTGCCGCGCTTCAACGACAGCGCGGCTTGCTGGGCTTGGCCTAAAATATCCAGATTGATGCCAAAGGTTTCGTTGGTGCCTTGAGTGCCGCCAATCGACTGAAATACTAAATCCACCGGCGCACCCTGCTCGATGGCCTCGATGGTATTGGTGACGTGGGTGAGTACGCAGGACTGGGTAGGGATTTGATAACGCTGAATCACTTCGTCCATTAAGTTCAGCAATTTAGTCGCTTGGCCCACATTGTCGGCAGCAGGGTTAATACCAATCACCGCGTCGCCGTTTCCATACATTAAGCCATCAAAAATACTGGCGGCGATGCCATTTACCGAGTCGGTGGGGTGGTTGGGTTGTAAGCGTGTAGAGAGCCGCCCCTTCAAGCCAATGGTATCGCGAAAGGCGCTAATCACTTCACATTTTTGAGCCACTAGAATGAGATCTTGGTTGCGCATGATTTTACTCACCGCCGCCACCATTTCAGGGGTGAGTCCGGGGCGCAGCTGGCGCAGGGTTTCGCTGTCGGCCTGATAACTAAGTAGCCAGTTGCGTAGGTCGCCCACTGTCATATGTGAGATGGGAGCAAAGGCTTGGCTATCGTGAGTATCGATGATCAGTCGAGTAATCTCATCACTCTCGTAGGGAATGAGTGCTTCGTTTAAGAAGGTTTTTAGGGGGACTTCGGCTAAGGTCATTTGGGCGATAACGCGCTGCTCGGCAGTTTCGGCACAAATGCCAGCGAGGGCATCACCAGAGCGAGCGGGGGTGGCCTTGGCCATTAATTCCGCTAGAGAGGCAAATTGGTAAACCTTGTCTCCTTGTTGCCAGCGGTAGGGTGCACTCATAGCTTTCCTTGTTTAGTGTTCTGGTAAGTCACAACAGCGGCCGTAGCCGCTGTTGTTGCTAAGGCCTTGTTAGCTATAGCGGTAAGGGCGACCCGCTTTCACCATGTCAGCATTGTATTTCTTGAAGATTTCCACCACCTTCGCCTTGGTGGGCGACTCTTTGGCGATTTCATCCCAGAATTTTTCTGCTTCTGCTTCCACAGTAGCCCATTCTGCATCTGGAATAGTCGTGAGCTTCATGTCACTGCCTTCTACACGAAGTTTAGCTTCACCACCCCAGTACCACCATTGACGGTAGTAATGTGAGGTATCTAAACATAGTGACAATAGCTCTTTTAGGTGATCTGGCAGGGCATTCCAACGATCCATGTTGGCAAAGAAAGAGCCGATCCATGCACCCGAGATATTGTTGGTAAGGAAGTAATCGGTCACCTTAGACCAACCCACGGTGTAGTCCTCGGTAATGCCTGACCAAGCGATGCCGTCTAGCTCACCGGTTTGCAGTGCTACTTCCACGTCTTCCCATGGAATAGACACCGGTACTACGCCAAATTTAGCTAAGAAGCGACCCGCAGTAGGGAAGGTAAATACCCGTAAACCTTTTAGATCTTCTAAGCTGGTAATCGGCTTTTTGGTGGCGAAGTGACAAGGGTCCCAAGAGCCGGCAGAAATGTGTTTCACACCCACTTTGGCGTATTCTTCCTTCCAGATTTTGTCTAAACCATATTGGTTGAACAGTACTGGAACGTCTAAAGAATAACGGCAACCAAAAGGGAAGTAGCCGCCAAAGGTGGTCACTTCGGTGGGAGAGGCCATGGAGTCATCATCTGATTGCACTGCATCGATAATGCCTTTTTGCATGGCGCGAAATAGTTCTCCGGTAGGGACTAGCTGATCGGCAAAATAAAGCTCAATCTGCATTTCTTCGCCAGCGATGCGGTTAAAGGCTTCAATGGCTGGTTTTACCACGTGCTCGGCCAAGGCTGGACCCGCATAGGTTTGCATACGCCATTTGATTTTAGGGCTAGCAGCAAAGGTTTTGGCGGGAGCCAGCAAAGTACCTGCGGTTAATGCGGCTGCGCCTGTTAGAAACTTACGTCTTGAGTTCATAGTTATCCCTCCAATGGATATGGTTTGACGGAGCTCATTGCCCGCCGCGTTTTTTGCATTTCAAAATCGTTGAACAAATCCTTCATCACTTACTTCCCGTACACGTAGTCAGGTAACCAGAGCGCTAACTCGGGGAAAATCATAATCAGTACCAAGGCGGCGATCATAATGGCCACAAAGGGGCCGATAGAGCCGTAAATATCACGCAGGCTGATTTCCGGCGGAGCCATGGCGCGCATTAAAAATAGGTTGTAACCAAAGGGTGGGGTTAAGTAGGCAATTTGGCAGGTCACGGTGTACAGCACGCCGTACCAAATTAGGTCAAAGCCTAGGGCGTTAACCAAGGGCACGTACAGTGGTGCCACAATCACTAACATGGCCGTGTCGTCGAGGAAGGTGCCCAGCAGGACAAACGATAGCTGCATTAGAATGATGATCATCCAAGGGCTTAAACCTAATTGCTCGGTAAATAGTTGCTCAATGGCTTTCACTGCACCAAGGCCGTCAAAGACCGAGCCAAAACCCAAGGCAGCAAGAATGATCCACATAAACATGCAGGAGATGGCTAGGGTTTTACGCACTGAGTTTTCGAAGACGGTTTTAGTCAGGCGTTTTTTGAAAATGGCGGCTAAAAAGGCGGCCATTGCGCCAATGGCCGAGCTTTCCACTAAGCTGGTCCAACCGTTTACAAAGGGCACCATCATCACCGCGAAGATCCCCAAGGGCAGTAGCCCGGCACCTAATAAACGCATTTTTTCGGCTTTGCTGACTTGTTGAAGCTCTTGTTTACTCAGGGTTGGCCCGAGGCTGGGATTGAGCTTACAGCGAATTGCAATGTAGATGATAAACATCGCCGCCATAATTAAGCCTGGCACCACCCCGGCTAGCCAAAGTTGGCCTACCGGTTGGCGCGCAATCATCGCGTACAACACTAATACCACCGAGGGGGGACTAAGATCCCCAGCGAAGAGCCCGCTTGAATCACCCCGGTGACCATTTTTTTGTCGTAATCGCGTTTTAATAATTCGGGTAAGGCAATGGTGGCACCAATGGCCATGCCAGCAACCGACAGGCCGTTCATCGCCGATACCAATACCATTAAACCAATGGTGCCGATGGCCAAGCCGCCGGGCATCGGCCCCATCCAAACATGGAACATGCGATACAGGTCGTCGGCAATTTTAGACTCAGACAAGATGTAACCCATGAAGATAAACATCGGTAGGGTTAGCATGGGATACCAAGTCATTAACTTGGTAGCAGCGGTGAAGGGGATTTCGACTCCGCCGGTGCCCCACAGCATCATAACGGCGATGGAAGCCACCGCACCAATAGCCGCAAATACCCGTTGACCAGTTGCCATTAGCAACATCATCAACGAGAACATCGTAATTGCGATCATACCGTAACTCATTTGATTTCTACTCCGCGAATAGTGGCAATATCTTTAATAAATTCTGAAATGGATTGGAGGATCATCAGGATGAATCCGGTACACATCACCGCCTTAATCGGCCAAATCAGTGGCCGCCATGCGCTACGAGTGCGTTGGCCGTACTCCAGTGAATAAAATAGGCTTTCTAGGCCGCCATACAGCAGCACTGCTAAGTAGAAAATAAGAAAGAATACGGTGAAGGCGTCGACCCAAGCGCGCTTTTTCACCGACCACTCACCGTAGAAGAGATCCATGCGCACGTTGGCTTTGAGTTGAATGGCGTAAGCGCCGCCAATAATGTAGTAGGCCACCATCATGAACTGGGCAGACTCTAAGGTCCAAAGTGAGGGCATGAAAAAGGTTTTAGAGATGGAAGACCACATCAAGATCCCCACCATCACAAAGATTCCGTACATCATAAAGCGGCCTATTACGCGATTAAACTTATCGACGTATTTGACGTAGGCAACGATAAAACCGGGCATTAGCGTTCCTTAACTTGCATATTCAATGACAGCGGGTGCTACTAAGGGGCACTGCTGTGTTGGCTAATCCTTTAGCACAGGCCTTGATGTTCTTGCATGTGAGCCAGCGAGCTGGGCGTAACATGCTTCATCGAAACCTGCTTTACTGTTTGCTTGTGTTGCTCTTTCGCGGGCAAGTTCTATTGGTTCATTTCTTGCTCAGCTTTAAAGCAAACTGGCATTAGTAGGGGCAGCAAGGCTTGTTCCTTAGCACTATCAAAAAACTGCAATGCCAAAAAGTATTTGTAAAACAATAATATAGTTAAGCTTTGCCCTGAGTTGGTTCAATCAAGAGCCAAGGATGAAAGAGATGGAGAAAACGTGTTTGCACGATAATGAGTCATTGTTGTGCACAATTCACTCAAATGATGCAAATCACCAAGCAGAAAACCTGATTAACTGGCAGCAGCAGTTTGATCAGCTCAGCCGAGGGCGTTTTGTTGGCGTAATTAACGAGATCCATTTTCCTGATATCCATGTATTTCGCGAAGAAACCAGTCAACAATTGCGTCAGCAGTGCCAAATAGAAGAAGGGGGCTTGTGGTTGGGGTTTAGTGCCGACAACAAAAGCTGCCGAATTAACAACCAAGCTACCCGTAGCGAGCAGTTTCTATGCCGGCCGGGAGGCCATGAGTTTGAATTACTCACTCCTGAAAACTTTTCTATTTTTGGTTTGGTATTACATCGTAGCTGGCTAAAGCAATGGTTGGAGCAGAATGATGAACTGGCCGACAATGCTTTTGATTGCTTGTATTTAGAAGGGGTAGCGCCGCAACTCATTTTTTCTTTCCGCCAATATTTGTCGTTGCTACTGCAGGCCGATGGCCACCGCTGGAGCAGCTTAACCCAGCAACTGATCCTTAAAGACGCGGTATTTGAGCTATTGAGTTTGGCGCAAAACGCACCTGCAACAACAATGGTTTCTGCGCAACGCCAGCGTTTGATGCAGCGGGTGAAAAGTTATCTGCATGAGGTCGACTTGAGCGCGCCACTGACCATTGATGAAATCTGTGCGGCGGTGCATGTGAGCCGCAGAACTTTGCAATATGCCTTTAGCGAGTGCTTAGGCATGTCACCCAAACACTATATTAAGGTGATTCGCCTAAACCAAATTCGGCGGGCTTTGCTGCAAAGTGAGCAACAACAGACTATTGCCGAAATTGCCTTAGAGCACGGTTTCTTCCATTTAGGCCAGTTTGGCCAAGACTATAAAAATTTGTTTGGCGAAAATCCGCAGCAAACCCGTCATCGCCATTTTAGTCATAGCTAGTACTTTTTCATTTCGTTATAGCGGCCAAAATCCGGCATTCATTCTATAGATCTACTGTTTAGCTGCTTGCAAACAGTGAGTCTGGCTATGCTGCGCTGATCGTTTCCTTTTACATTGGCGTTCTATCTTTAATTTAAAGATGGTATTTGCGATCCATGATGTCCAGCCTAAGCGAGTGCTTCCTATACTATCAGTACTTACAGAGGTGAAATGGCAAATAGTTGATTGAGGAGTGAGCAGTAGATGAGGCGAGTTGCTTGTTGGGTGGTTACTGTTTTCTCTTTGATAATTGTGCCCATGTATAACCTTGCTTGGGCTGAGCAAACCGCCGAGCCAGCTCGTCGCCAGATTGAATTAGCTACCATTGATTACCCTCCATTATTAGGGGACGGTTCACGCCAAGATTTAATGAATGAGGTGAGCGACGCGGTGTTTAATCTTTTGAATATCGAGGTTAGTTATAAAGTTTATCCTATGGCAAGAATTGCTCGCTCTGTGGCCTCTAACACTATCGATGGGGCTTTGGGTAGTAGTGATTGGTTCTACCAGCATGATTTACAACACGCGATTTATTTCATTACCTTTCATGATCTGCAGATGAATTTATTCTATTTGCGGCAGCGTTTCCCCCAAGGGCTAAAGTTTAGTCGCTTAGAAGACTTGAGTGATTACAGCATTGGTTATTTACGCGGAGGCTCGCTGCTGCCGCTGTTTGCTCGGGCCAAACTTCAGCCTGATTTGGTGCGAAATCTCAGTCAAAATGTGCAAAAGGTCTATGCTGGGCGTAACGATATGTTCGCTGCTGTGGATATTGGTGGTTGGGCGACCATTCGCCAGCTTTATCCCTCTGAAGTGACTAAGTTTGCCATTTCCCAGCAGGGCATCTTAACCATTAGCAGTAACCTGATTTTGTCCCAGCGTAACGCCGATCTAGTACCTCTAGTGGAGCAGGCCTTACAAGCTTTAATTGATAGTGGTGAATATCGCCGCATTGTTGAAAAGTACTATCCCAGCCCCTTACCTCCTTATATTGATAATTTCATCCAGCGTCCAGTGCACAGTTTTGGTTCTGAAAACCTCTCTTGGGAGTGAGCTAAATCAGCTTGATGAATAAGGCTGACGAGTCGTAGCTAGCTTGGACGCCTCGGTAACGTCCGAGACGAGCCGTTTGCTGCAAGCCAAGCCAGTGATTAACCTTTCGACAGATCTTTTTTGTTGCTTTAGCTTTGCTGGTTGTTTGATTGCCTCATTTAGCCAGTAAGCAACAGCCGTTGAATGAGTGTTTATCGCGCTAAAGCTAGGTTAGTTTTGACAGAGCGCAGATTTTACCAGTGAGCTGAATGGTGTATCTTAAGTAACCAGCCCTGTGAAGTTGGTCGTTGCAACTAGGAATAACTATATCGTTTATGCCTCAAACTACTAAACAAACCGCCGTGCCTTGTTTGTTGCAAAGTTGGCACTTATCTGAGTCTGAGATTTACCATTGGTTAGTTAAACAAAGTGGTGACCCACAATTGAGTTTCGACCTGTTGCAAGATACGTTTTTGCGAGCGCTGCAACAGCAAAAACGCTTCTGTGACATTCAAAATCAGCGAGCTTGGTTATTTCGAGTTGCGCATAATTTATTGTTGGACGCTCTGCGTCTTCAGCCTAAGAGCGTTGATATAGACAGCTATCATCAGCTGGAAAGTCCCAAGAGTGAGGGCCGTGCTGCCGTGGAAAGCCTTGCCCAATGTTTGCCCAAAGCGCTGACTAAATTGAGTTCTGCCGAGCAGGACATTATTCGCCAGTGTGATTTGCAAGGGCTATCCCAGCAAGCTTTTGCTGACGCGCATCAGCTTAGTTTAAGTGCGACAAAATCTCGAATTCAACGAGCTAGAAAAAAGCTTAAACAGATCTTGCAGCAACAATGCCAAATTCGCTTTGACGAGCAGCAGCGGGTGTGTTGTTTCATTACTAGTGACACTTAATTAAGTTCTCTTCGGCTAAGTTTTCCTCTAGGCCAAAAAAATTTGCATCCATTTGTCCCTTGTTGCGTCTTATTTATAGAGGCTGGCATTGCTAGCGGGTTAAAGCATGTCAAGGGGTTGTAAATGTTACAGATTTTTACCGAACTAGCCGATTACTTGAGTTACCAGCTGCTGGGCTTGCAGCAAGGCACCAAGTGGGCCGATGCGGTGCATTTTTTCATTGAAGATACCAGTAAGATCATGGCCTTATTGGTAGTGATGATTTATCTAGTGGCTTTAGTTCGGGCTTCCTTAAACGTAGAAAAGGTGCGTTATTACTTAGCCGGTAAGCGACGTATCTTTGGTTATGTTTCTGCTAGCTTCTTTGGTGCGGTTACTCCTTTTTGTTCTTGTTCTAGCATTCCGGTGTTTTTGGGGTTTACCTCGGCAGGTATTCCCTTGGGCATCACCATGGCCTTTCTCATCACGTCTCCACTGATCAACGAAGTGGCGGTGTTATTGCTGTTTAGCTTGTTGGGCTGGAAGTTCACTTTGATCTACCTGTTATTGGGTAGCTTGATTGGAGTGCTTAGCGGCTGGTTTCTGGATCTTATTGGAGCCGAGCGCTGGTTGCAGCCGCTGGCTTCTAAGGCCCTAGCTCGCAGTAAACAGCAGCCTGGGGAGCAAGTAAGCGATGTCGAAAATAGTAAATTGACCATGACTATGCGCCATCAATTTGCCAAACAAGAAATGCAAGAGATTGTGGGCCGAGTGTGGAAGTGGGTATTTATTGGTGTCGGCGTGGGGGCGGGTCTACATGGTTTTGTGCCCGATGGTTGGATAGAAACCTACTTAGGAGCTGGGCAATGGTGGTCGGTGCCCGCCTCAGTATTACTTGGGATCCCTTTATATTCCAATGCCACTGGGGTAATTCCGATTATGGAAAGTTTGCTTACTAAAGGTTTACCGGTGGGGACCACTTTGGCTTTTTGTATGAGCACGGTGGCTGCCAGTGTGCCGGAGTTTGTGATGCTAAAGCAGGTGATGCAATGGCGTTTATTGGGCTTATTATTTGCCATGTTGTTACTGTCGTTTACGGTAATGGGCTGGGTACTTAATTTGCCTATTTGGTATTTTTAGGAGAACAGAATGAAAACATTCAAAGTATTAGGTTCGGGTTGTCGTAACTGCGTGAAAACCGCTGAACTGATTGAACAAGTAGCCCAGCAGCAAGGCGTAGAGATTAAGGTTGAAAAGGTGACCGACCTAGAGCGGATTATGGATTATCAAGTAATGTCGACACCCGGAGTGGTGATGGATGAGCAAGTAGTACACAGTGGCGGTATTCCTAAAGTAGAGCAGGTGCAGGCTTGGTTAAGCAGTTAATGGCCTAGTTTTATTTTGTGCGATTGCATCAGTTTAGCTCTAGCGAGGCTTAATAAATCCTTACTTATTGTAACGATATGCTTGTTATTTTCTCAGCTTAGCTTGAACTCTTATCTAAGCTTGACTTAACTAAGTATGTGATTTTGCAAATGGCATGGGTGAGTTCACCTTAATAAGCGCTGTGGTTAGCGGCTGTTTGGCCGGAGGTTAGGATGACCGAACAAGAGTTATTATCTCGGGTGAATGAGTTACCCAAAGTTCCTCGAGTGGTTCAGGAGCTGGTGGGAATGTTGAGCGACCCTGATTGTGATTTTTCTAAATTGGCTCAAAAAATATCTATGGATCAGGTGATTAGCGCCAAGGTTTTGCGTTTGTCTAATTCCGCTCACTTTGGTCGCAGTCGTACCATTGCTTCTATTCATGAAGCGGTGATCCGCCTTGGGCTCGCCCCGCTAAAGACCATGATTGTGGTGTCCTGGTTAACCTCTGCCTTTCCTCGGATTAAGCATTTAGATATGAGCCAGTTTTGGTGTGATACCTTTGAAATTGCTAGCATCGCCAGCAAAATAGCTGAAAAAGTGCGTATCGATGCCAATGAAATGTTTACCGCGGGGATCCTCCATAATATTGGTGATTTAATGGTTTATACCTTGGCTCCTGAGGTTGCTTGTGAAATTACTCGCCGAGTTGAAGAAGGGGAAGATCGTCAAGCGGTGCAGATGGAGTTGTTAGGCACAACTACTGCCAAACTAGGTAGTCAATTGGCGCGTTTGTGGAAGTTTCCGGCCCGCTTAGTCGATACCATTGAGTATCATGCTAATCCCAAAGACGCCAAGGTAGAGCCATTACGTGCCTTGGTGATTAATTTTGCCTGTCAGTTACACCGAGACTGGGACCAGCTCGAAAGCAAGGCCGCTAAAATAGACTACTTTGTTAGCCATACTAATTCTGGAGCGTTAATCCTGCCTTCTTCGTTTTATATTGCGATTGATGAAATTCGTGGTCAAGGACGTGAAATGGCCAAGCAAATGGTCGGCTAGGGCTAAAAGCACTTATTGAGGGGCCTATTCTATGCTTTAATAGGCGCCGAAATATGTGAGTGGAAGCGCTTGTGAGTGAATCAAACGAAAAACGCCTAAATAAATACATTAGTGACTCTGGATTTTGTTCGCGTCGTGAAGCCGATAAGCTGATCGAGCAACAGCGCGTAACCATTAATGGGCGCAAGCCGGAGCTAGGCACTAAAGTGCAAGTGGGTGATCGGGTCGCGGTGGATGGTAAAGTCATTAACGCGGTGGCCAAAAATAAATCCGATCGGGTGTATATCGCATACAACAAGCCGGTGGGCATCACTAGTACCACCGAGCGTCACGTTAAGGGCAATATCATTGATGCTATTGGCCATAAGCAGCGTATTTTCCCTATTGGTCGTTTAGATAAGCCTTCTGAAGGACTTATTTTTCTTACCAGCGATGGTGACATCGTGAATAAAATTCTGCGGGCCGAAAATGCTCACGACAAAGAATACGTGGTGACGGTAGATAAGCCGCTTAGCGAGCGTTTTGTTGAGCGGATGTCTAAAGGTGTACCGATCCTCGGTACTGTGACTAAACCCTGTAAGGTGAAAATCAACAGCAAGTTTGTTTTTACCATTATTTTAACCCAAGGTTTAAATCGGCAAATTCGTCGTATGTGTGAGTACTTGGGTTATGAAGTGCTGAAATTGAAACGTACCCGCATTATGAATGTGAGCTTGGATAAACTGCGCCCCGGTCAATGGCGTAACTTAACCGAAGCCGAAATGGCGGAGATTAATAAAGCAGTGGCTCACTCTAGTAAAACTGCGCCAGAGCAAGCTAAGCGAGTCGAGCCAAAAATTCAGCAACATGGCGAGTTGGCAGCCAATACCAAAGCTAAGCCACGCTTCGATAACCCCAAGGCGAAACCCAGGGCCAAGCATCAGCTAGCCAAAGGGACAAGCGCGAGCAAACGCACCTTAAAACTCAATAAAACGGCGCGTTAAACGTGTAGTGACTAGTCAAGATGATTGATAAGCAAGCGCGACAATACTTACAGGAAATGGGCATCGATGTATGGATGCCTCGACAGAATTCGCTTCGCCAGCCGTTGCAGGCTAAGCCTAGCTGGCCTTTAGTGCTGGTGATAGACGAGGCCGTGCTCAAGCAGCATCTTGCCTTATTTAAAGGCATAGTGGCGGCGATGCAGTTAGATTGGGCCGATATTCATCACTGCGTTGCGGCGCATTTCCCCGAAGACTTTCACGGTTGGGTTTTGTGGGCCGACCCTACACAAAACGCGCCTGAACATGCTCGTTTATTGGTTTGTGACCCCCAGCTTTTAGCCAGCGACCGCTCGGCTAAAAAGGCCTTATGGCAACAAATATGCACTCAGATCCTAACATCCTCTTAAGTCCTTTATCGCTGCTAGACGTGCCTTTAATGTTGGAGATAGAGCAGCAGGCTCATACTCATCCTTGGAGCCGTCAATTACTAGCCAGTAATTTTGGTGGTTTATACCGTAACTTGGGGTTGTGGCGGGGCCAGCAGCTACTGGGCTATATTATTTTACGGGTGGTGGCGGGTGAGGCTGAGCTGATCAATATTGCGGTGGCTCCCCCGCTGCAAGGTCAAGGCCTTGGTAAACGCTTAATGCTGGCGATGTTTGAATTAGCCCAAGAGCAGCAGTGGCAACAAGTATTGTTGGAAGTACGAGAAAGCAATCTTAAGGCTCAGCAGCTTTATCGGCAGCTTGGATTTTCTGAAATTGACCGACGCAAAGGTTATTACCCCTGTCAGCAAAATGGCCGAGAAGATGCGCTGATCATGCAGTGTATCTGTAGCGAATAAGCCTCAGCTCTTATTGCACAAGCACCATTATCACTACGGCTAGTTTTGCTCTGGTTCGCTCATGTCTAGCGCCGCCTGCTTGGCTAAACGACTGGCACTTAATAAAGATAAGCGAAAGCTGGCCGGTGACAAGGGCATAAAATTACCCTGTTGTAAGGTTTCTTGGGCCACCCAAATTTGCTGCATCTCTAATACCAAATAAGTCGAGACAGGATGCTCACCATCAAACATCACAAATAGCGAAGGGTAGGTTTTGAGCTTAAACTGAGCAGCGAACAGTTCGTGGTCACGATCAACATCGGCATTAACCTGCACTTTAACGTAGCGGCTGAGTAGTAGTTTCAGTTCCGGATTATTTAAGAAGTCTTCTTCAAAGGCGATACAACGTTGGCAAGCTTGGCGGCGTAAATAAAGCAGTACTGGTTTATCGGTGAGTTTTGATTCGCGAATTGCTTGATGATAACCGGCAATATCGAATAACCAGCCATCTTCGGCGTGCACGCCACGCCCTTTTACGTGATAGATGAACATATAGCCAAGAGCCGCGCCACCCAAGGCGATAAGCACTAAAGTAAAAAAAACTTTCTTGATTAAATCAAAGCGCATTCGGGCTCTCTTGGTA
The DNA here is from genome assembly GCF_001420915.1 of Agarivorans gilvus. NCBI lineage: Bacteria > Pseudomonadati > Pseudomonadota > Gammaproteobacteria > Alteromonadales > Alteromonadaceae > Agarivorans > Agarivorans gilvus. The sequence continues at coordinate 3,669,289 of NZ_CP013021.1, forward strand.
GATTCTTTCATTAGCTAATGCTCTGAGCTTGCTTAATTATCGGCCAATTAATCCTAAGCTTTAGTTTAGCTATAAATCAATGGTTTGGGCAGAAGAGGGGGGATTGTAGGTAACTGCGGGGAGAAATCGGCCCTCGTTAGAGGGGCTAGAAGTGACTTACTGAGAGAAATCCAAACGGGTTAATTGCTCACCTAAGTAGGCTGTGTTGTTACCTGGCACAGGGTAGAGCTGTGAGCTGCGGCTTTCGCCATCATCGTTATCCGCTAGGGCAATATTCCAATCGATGGTTTTGCCCTTTAAGTTGTCTACAGGCAGTTCGATGGCAAACTGCATGATGGTGCCGTCTTCATTCCATTTAGCCATATGCTTACCAGGGAAGGTGTTTTTCTGGAAGTCTTGACCCACTATGCTTCTAAATTGCACAAATTCCTCGCCGATTTTTATGAAAATTTCCACATTGTCGGTTTGCCAATCATCACCAGTGGTTACTGTTTTGTTATCGTGACGGTGCACCACACCATACAAAGTATTACCGGAGTAGGCTACACGCCAGCTTCCACTAATGATGTCTTGGCTTGGTGGCGTTTGGTCTGCAGGATTTAGCTGGTTAAATGCAAACGGGTAGTGGTAAGCATTGGCCCATAGAGATGCATCAAATGCAGTATTGGCGTCTAAACCTTCTACTGGCTCAGCTTTAAAGCTCACTACCTGACCTTTTAGCTTGTCACTAATCTCAGTGTTTTGAGCGGTAAAGAATACTTCACCAAAGTCATGGCCTTGCCAACCGTTGTTAGTACCCGGTACCGGATACAATTGAGCATCGCGAGTCGCGTCTGGGCCTGTGTCGTTATCGGCTAACGCAATGTTAAAGCCTAATGTTGTGCCCGATAAAGTCTCGGTTTTCTTCGGTGTGATTGAGAATTCTAGAACCGTTCCGTCTTCACTCCAGTAGTTTTCAATATCTGCTTGGAAGGCGGTTGGAGCAAACTCTTCGCCCACTAAGGCGCGAATTTGCGCAAACTCCTCACCAAAGCCGAGAAATACTTCAACCGAGTCGTTTTCCCATACTTGTGCTTTGTTAGAGGTTACCGTTTTGTCATCTCTGCGCTCAACGCGCCCATATAGCGTGTTGTCATCGTACAACAGTGCAAAGCGACCAGAAACATCGCTTTCAGCGGGTAGGGTTAAGTCTTTACCGCCTAACTGGTTGTATGCAAATGGGTAGAATACAGCATTAGTCCATTTTGCTGCGTCACCGTCTAGCGGCATAGGGTGTTTGGCTTGGTGACTAATAAAGGCTTCAAAACGACGGCCTGCATCAGCTAATGGTGCTGGTGGCTCCCAATCAAACTTACCTTGGGCTTTATCGGTGAATACTTCGTTTACCGCTAGATAAGCGGGTTTAGGTTGGTATTGCTTGTCAAACATTAAGCCATGGTCGTAACCTTTAAACCAAGATGGGATCCAACTGTACTTGTCAGTAATACCCCAAGTCGTTAAAAAGTTTACGTTGTCATAATAAGCGCTGAGCCGAGCTAGTTCTTGATACATGTTAGCTTGTTGCTGCAACGCGCGGTCTGTTGCTTCACCTTGAATGCGCATGTCTACTTCAGTGAAGTGAAACTCTAGGCCTAGCTCTTTGATCCGCTCAATGTTGGCCGCAATGTCAGCCACGCGAGGCTGAACTCCTACAACTAAGTGAGCCTGAGTTCCTATGCCGTGAATAGGTACACCTTGCTCTTTAAGTTTTTTCACTAGGCGGTAGGCGGCATTCGCTTTAGGGCTTTTACCCTCGGTTGAGTAATCGTTGTAAACCAAAATGGCATCAGGGTCTGCTTTATGGGCGAACTCAAAGGCTTTTGCTATGTAGTCTTCACCTAAGGCTTGGTACCACAGGGTTGGGCGGAAACCTCCGTTATCATCTAAAGCTTCGTTTACCACATCCCAGTATTTCACCTTACCTTTGTAGTGGCTTACTACTGTAGTGATATGTTCTTCCATGATTTTTAGCATTTCTTGTTTAGAGAAGTCGCCATTTTCTAACCAATCAGGGTTTTGAATATGCCAAACCAAGGCGTGACCTCGAACGGTCATGTTATTGTTTTGCGCAAATTCAACCAGCTGATCGGCTTTGTCAAAGGTAAACTGGCCGCGTTCAGGTTGCAGGTAGCCCCATTTCATTTCGTTTTCGGGGGTGAGTTGGTTAAATTCTCGCGCCAGCGTTTCGCTAAACTGCTTATCTTGTAGGTGGCGAGTTTCTAAGGCCGCGCCAAAATATTGCTGTTGCGGCTTAACCAGCTCACGTAAGGGGGCGGCCGACAGTACGGTGCTGGCTAGCATTGTGCTTAATATAACTGCCTGTAACAGTCCGGTTTTCCTTAGCTGCATGCGCATTAGGCATACTCCTTTTAATGGTTGTTAATGTCTTGTAACAATACTTAGTTGCGGTGAAATCTAGCACTGTGATAAATGGGAAAATGATTACGAAAAAACACCCTTGTGAGCGGGCTCATATTGCTATGGCAGAAAATGCATATTGTTGAGCTGAATCAGTGTGGTTTTTGTTAAGTAGAACAGCAGGCTATGGAGTTTGATTGGTGCTGGTGCGGTCACCCTGCTAGGAATAAGTATCGAAGAAGGCGCAGTGGCAGCAGGCGCTGTGGTTAATAGAGATGTGATGAAAAATACCATAGTGGCTGGTATTCCTGCTCGCTACATCAAAGATGTGAGTTAATAACTCTGCTTGTGGATGAAAGAGCGCCGTACTGGCGCTCTTGGTATGGCTTAAGCCTAGTGAGGTTTAAGCGTTGAGGAATTGGCTGTGAAAGGCTAGGTGCTCTTCAATAAAGCTTGAGATGAAGAAATAGCTGTGGTCGTAGCCTGCTTGCATGCGAATGTTGATTTCACCGGGGTAGTTTTTGGCGGCTTCAACTAGGGTGTCGGTATGCAATTGCTCCAGCAAGAAGTTATCGGCATCGCCTTGATCCACCAAAATGGGCAGCTGGCAGTCAGTTTGTTTGATTAACTCGCAGCTGTCGTAGGGCTTCCACGTTTCTATATCATGACCTAAGTAAGCACTAAAGGCCTTTTGTCCCCAAGGGCACTGCATAGGATTTACAATCGGGCTAAAGGCCGAAATAGAGCAGTATTGCTGAGGATTTTTCAATCCTATGGTCAAAGCGCCGTGGCCGCCCATGCTATGACCGGCAATGGCTTTGCGGTTAGACACCGGAAAGTTCGCTTCGATCAATTTGGGCAGCTCTTGGGTCACATAGTCATACATGCGGTAATGCTCAGCCCAAGGTGCTTGAGTGGCATTGAGGTAAAAACCGGCGCCTTGGCCTAAGTCGTAGTTATCGTCGTCGGCCACTTGCTCACCGCGCGGGCTGGTATCCATTGCCACTATGGCAATGCCCAGCTCTGCCGCCTTACGAAAAGCCCCCGCTTTTTGCATAAAGTTTTGGTCGCTACAGGTAAGACCCGATAACCAATAGAGTACCGGTACCGGTTCGCCTTGGCGGGCATTGGGCGGCAAGAAAATCGCAAACTGCATGTCACACTGTAGGCTGCTGGAGTGATGCGAATACTGCTTGTGCCAACCTTGATAAACCTTATTCTGACTAATATTTTCAAGTGTCATAATTTACCTTTATCGAATTACCATGCTGCCAGCAAAAGCTAGCAGCACTATTCATTGATTGAGCTGAGAGCTTAGCGGTCCATGTGAATTACGCTACGAATACTCTTACCTTCGTGCATTAAATCAAAGGCGTGGTTCACTTCTTCTAAGCTCATGGTATGGGTGATAAATTCCTGCAAACCAAATTCACCAGCTAGGTAGCGTTCTACAATTTCAGGCAGCTCTGAGCGACCTTTTACGCCGCCAAAAGCACTGCCGCGCCATACTCGGCCTGTTACCAATTGGAAAGGACGAGTGGAGATTTCTTGTCCGGCACCGGCAACGCCGATAATCACTGATTCGCCCCAGCCTTTATGACAACACTCTAGGGCTTGGCGCATGACATTTACGTTACCGATACACTCAAAAGAGTAATCCACACCACCGTCGGTCATTTCCACAATCGCTTCTTGAATCGGCTTATCTAGCTTTTGTGGGTTAACCAAGTCGGTAGCGCCCAATTGCTTAGCTAACTCAAATTTGCTCTCGTTAATATCAATACCGATGATGCGGCTAGCGCCGGCCATACGTGCGCCGATAATCGCCGACAAACCAATCCCACCTAAGCCAAAAATCGCCACGGTATCGCCTGCTTGTACTTTGGCGGTATTAAGCACCGCGCCCATGCCGGTGGTGACGCCACAACCTAACAAACAGACTTCTTCTAGCGGCGCTTGCTTGTTCACCTTGGCTAGAGAGATCTCTGGCAATACGGTGTATTCAGAGAAAGTAGAACAGCCCATGTAGTGGTAAATTGGCTCACCATTAATCGAGAAGCGGGTGGTGCCATCGGGCATTAAACCCTTACCTTGGGTTTCGCGCACTGCCTGACATAGGTTGGTTTTGCCTGATTTACAGAACTTACACTCGCCACATTCGGCGGTGTAGAGCGGGATCACATGGTCGCCCACGGCAACACTGGTGACGCCTTCACCTACCATTTCTACGATGCCGCCGCCTTCGTGGCCAAGAATAGAAGGGAAAATGCCTTCAGGATCATCACCGGATAGGGTGAATGCGTCGGTATGACAAACGCCGGTGGCGACAATACGTACCAATACTTCGCCTTTTTTTGGCAGTTCTACATCAACTTCTTCCATTTTTAATGGTTCACCGGCCGCCCACGCTACCGCTGCTTTAGATTTGATTGAGTTTTGCCCTGGTTGAATATTCAGTGCCATGTTTAATTCCTTAAGTCATCGTGTCTTGATTCAGCTTTAGTATAGTGGCTTCTCGGTGAATGATAATCTGCCAAATATGGAAAGGATTATTACTTATATGTAATAATTGGTGGCTCTACTGGCTTGCTATTACACAGGATTAGAGCATGGCGCATTGGGAAGGAGTAGCCGAATTTGTTGAGGTGGCGCAAAGCCATAGCTTTACCAGTGCCGCGAAAAAGCTGAAAACCTCGGTGGCTCAAGTGAGTCGTAGAGTGTCAGCTTTAGAAGAGCACTTAGCGGTAAAGTTACTTAATCGTACCACCCGTAAAGTCAGCTTGACCGAAGCTGGGCAAGTTTATTTTCAGCAATGTAAGCACTTAGTTGAAGGTTTAGAGTTGGCCAATTTGGCGGTGACACAGATGCAGTCTCAGCCCAAGGGCCTGCTAAAAATCACCGCTCCAGTCACTTATGGCGAGCAAAAACTATCACCTTTGTTTAATCAGTTTTTACAGCTTTATCCGCAGATTGATTTGGAGCTGATCCTGAGCAACCAAAAGTTGGACCTTGTGGAAGCGGGGATCGATTTGGCGATCCGCCTAGGGCGGCTGGAAAATTCCACCATGATCGCCAGACAACTGGCCAGCCGGCAGATCTACGTTTGTGCTAGCCAAGATTATTTAGAGCGGTTTGGCGAGCCACATGCCTTGTCGGAGCTCAGTCAGCACCAGTGTTTATTGGGCTCTTTAGATCACTGGCATTTTCAGCAGGCGGCTAAGCCCTTGTCCATTCGGGTGCACGGGCGCATAAAATGTAACAGTGGTTTTGCTCTACGAGATGCGGCGCTGCGTGGTTTAGGCTTGGTGCAGTTACCGGATTTTTATGTAGAAAAGGATCTTGCCAGCGGCGCCTTGGTTGAGGTATTAGCTCAGTTTAGAGACCAGCGCGAAGGGATTTGGGCGCTGTATCCACAAAACCGCAACCTCTCTCCCAAAGTGCGGCTGTTGATTGATTTTTTAGTGGAAAAACTGGCAGAGACGACGGCAGCCGAGTGAAGCTTTTTACTTGGGTTATACTGCGCGCTTTACCAATATTGAGGGTCATTAAATGGCGCCACACAGCTAGGGCGCTGCGCGATAGCCGCTATTGGCGTATCGTTTAGCGATAAGCCCTGCCAGCCAAAGGGCATGGATAGCGGCAGTGGTGCTTGAATGACTTGCTCTGAGAGCGGTGCAAAGCCAAGTTTTGAATAGTAGGCCGGGTCACCATAGGTAACGATGCTACTCACTTGGCGCTGCTGCATTTGCTCAAGGCCATACTTAATTAACGCTTGGCCAATGCCTCGGCCTTGATACTCGCTGCTCACCGCTACTGGCGCTAACATGAAAATCTGGCTGGGCTGTTGAAACTGTAATTGAGTAAAAAATATGCTGGCGACTAACTGCCCATCTTGAACCGTAGCAAAGCAAAGCACTTGCTGTTGGTCAATGATGGCTGCCAACTGCTCCGCTAATTGGCCAAGCATTTTCCCCTCTGCTTCGCCTTCGGCGGCGGCAAAGGTGGTGGCAAATAGTTGGCTAATCTCGGCGTGTTGAGTATGGTCGAGTTGTTGATGTTTCATTGTGAGTTATCTTCGGCGTTTGTTTTTGAATTATCTAAGCAGCGCTTGTTCATGCTGTTACTTGGACAAGCGCTGTATTTAGCCTAAGACTATAACGAGCTAAGTGTTACGCATCGAGGTTCGCTATCTAGCCCTGCTTCTCGGTTTATTTGTTTACGGCCTTTAGACTTACTGTAGTATAACAACTCGTCGGCACGTTTGTAGGCGGTATCAAAGCTTTCATTGGCGCATTGCCATAGGGCGATCCCTCCTGACAGTGAAATAGCTTGTTGATTAAAACCAAGCAGACGGGTTTGTAGCTTTTCACTTAGGCTAACTGCATCGGTAGTACTGGTATTAACATTGAGTAGTACCAAAAATTCTTCCCCACCCACACGAAGCAATAAGTCGTCTCGATTATGCTTGAAGTTGCGTTTTAAATAATTGGCGGTATGTACTAGCAAAGTATCACCAAACTCGTGGCCATAGGTATCGTTGAAGTTCTTAAAGTGGTCTAAGTCCACCAAGGCCATTAAAAACTGGGTATCGCTGTTGGCGTACTGCTTAATAAACGTATTTAAGGCCGCGCGGTTATGTAAACCGGTGAGACTATCACGGGTATAGTTCCCTTCGTAAAAGCAAATTAACTCAAACTGTTTTTCATCACGAATGCCAATCCGGATGTTGCCATAGGCTGCACTACGTTGCTCGCCTAATAAGCGGTAGACCGCTTCATATCCGGGTAGGTTGACTTTTACATAACGAACCTCATCGGAGGCCTTATCACATATTTTTCCACGTTCGTTATAACAGCGAAGTGTGGTTTGTTTGGTATTGGCAAAATCAGAGCTAAATAGCACGTGTAAGTGCTGGTGATTTTGTTTAAAACTGGCAAAGCCAGTATGCCTTAGGTGCTTCAGTGATTTACGATTCCAAACATGGCGTTGCAGTAAGGATATATTGGAGCGCCATAACAGCAACAACATGCCTAATATGGGCAGCCAATACCAGCGCAAGCGTTGCGGCGCGTAACTGAGGGCGGTTGTTTTTACGTCCTCAAGATAAGAGCTTATATACTGGCTCCCAGTAACTGAAGGCAGCTGCAAGTAATAAGGGTTAAGTTTATTTTGAAGGTAGTAATCAGGCAGCAAGCTATTTTTAACATAGAGCTTGCGAATGATGCCGTCTTTATGAAAATACAGATCGTTATCTTCCATTAAAAATTCTTGGTACGCCGCTTTATTCGCATAATCAAGCGGAAAGCTGCCGCTGGTCATGAGGTAGTCATGGCCGTCTACCGAGTCCATAAATTGATAAGCAATGTAAACTCCGTCTAAGACTCCTGAGCTGCGCAAAGTTTGCATGGCTAACAGGTTATGACACAAGGGTTCCGCCACCTGCTTGTATTGGATTTTTTCGGCAAAGTCGAGCACCCGCAAGCGAGTTCCATTTTCCACCAAAGAACAGGAACCTTGCATGTTTATATGCACTACCACGCCAGCCGAATCTCTAAATTGCAATGCTTCGAGGGTATCAATCACTCGCAGTTGGCTATTGAGTTGTTTAAGCTTGCTATTTATCTGATGCTTGGCCATAAAGTAGGCTCCCAGATGCAGGCTAAGCAAGATACTGATTAGCATAGCTATCATTAGGTAGTGCTTTTTAAACAGCAGATGTCTCATTGCAGTTCTCCCAAAAGTGCTTGCTTAGAGTTGAGTTGGATTGCTTGTGGGCGGTAAAACCAATAGCCTTGAAAATAGTGTTTAGACGGCAAGCCTTGGATATTTTTTAGGGTAGTTAAGTCGCTGGCGTGCTCGATGTTTTCTATCACCAAGATTTGGCCATCGTGTAATGGTTTGCGGTGCAAAAATGCTTGAAGTTGCAATCTTTGATGAGCACTGACGGGGCGAATGATTTTTATATAGTTAAATATATTCAGTGCAAAGCTTCGTTTATCGCCGCAGTGGTTGTAAATATCATAATCATCAATAGCCAGACCAATGCCTTCGGCTTTGAGTGCCAATAAACCTGCTTCACTGGCTAAACAAGGGCCGCAGTAGAGGCGTTCGGTGACTTCAATGTTTAGTTCACATTGATGTTGTTTTAGCTGCTGATGCAAGTGGATCAATTTGGCTAGCGCGCTAGAGTCACACAGAGTGTTAGGTTCAATATTGACGAATAACTTGCTGATGAGTGTTTGCTGGGCTCTTAACTCGGTATAGCATAGCAGTGCATCAATAAAGACTTGGCTAGAGAAGAACTCGGTTGGTTTAATCGCAGTAGAATACTGACCGTTGTAGAGTATTTCTTCAGCAACTGGTTGGTGCCATTGATTAACAATTTTTTGAGTTTTAAAGCCCATTGTTAGTTGCGGGAATGAAGCTATCTTCCAACTGTCTGCACGTTTACACGATAACACTGTTATGTCCTCTGGTTTAGTTTCGTACTCCTTTACGATTGATTTGCCGCGGCTACCTGCTGCTGGTGAACACTGAATTAATGCATCAAGGCACTTGTCTATGGTGTTGCCATAAACAAGGGTGAGCTCGACGCGAGGGCAATTTAGTCCTAACCGCTACTCCCTAACAGGGCATTGTGTTTTTTTTAGTCAAGCGCCTTGCCTAGTTGGGCAGCTTTAACTTCGAGATTTGACAAAAACAAATAGCTTTCATTGTGTTAAGTTATTCTTAGAAAGGTATAGGAGTTGGAGGATGAAGATGGATTTTGCGATGCTGATAAGAGGCTATCGCGAGCAAGCTGGCTTAAGTCAAGACGCTCTTGCTCAACAATTGTCCGAGTTAATGCCTCACAAGCCAAGTATCGATGTGGGCACGATTAGCCGCTGGGAGCGTCAAGCGAGTGTGCCCAGTTTGCGTAATCAGCTGTATATTTTACGTAAACTGGCTATTCCTGTTGTTACTAGTCGCTTTCAGCCTGAAGGTGCTAGCGAAGTGGCCAAACAATTATTGCGGAAGCGTTTTAACCGCTTTTGCGGCTTAGGTGATGTGCCTTATCGACAGGCTAAACCTCAATTTCAACTGCAAGAGTCTGCTTGCATTGATGATTTTCTGAATGATACCACGATGTTGCAAGCCAGCCATCTGATGCGCCCTAGTGGTATAGCCGTTGATGAATTACGGGGCCTGCTAAAACAACTGAACGATTTAAAAGTATATCTTTTACGCTTTTATCAAGGCTCTCAGCTGGTAAGCCACCTAGCCTACGCCGTAGCCAATACGGAGGAAATTCAAAGGCTGTTGGAAGCCTATCACCAGATTAAACTTGATGACTTTTTTGCCGCTGAACCCAAGGGGCGGAGCCTAGTCAACTTTAGTGCTTACCTAAGTGATTTGGCTCTTTACATGTTTTGTGCCCAGCGTTTAGTTAGTACCATCGAGGCTGACCATAGCATTGACTGGTGTTTATCATATTCGTCCATCAACGAGGACTGGCAGGTTTATAAGCAGTTGGGGGCTAAAGTACTATTACGCGGTAATCCCAAAGATAGTGGTGGTATTCGGATTGGTAAGGGGCGCTTTAGCGCCGTTCTTTGTGGTGTAGACAGTAATAGCATCTTAGCCTCGCCTATAACGGCGATTGCCGAACAGAGCATTGCTAGTTTGGCCGATATTGAAGTGATTTGATTGACTCGATGCTTGAGCAGACATCGAGAGTAGGGCTTATTGGACCAGTGGTAGCAATATTTTTATCTTTATTGTTTTCTTTTTGCCTGTTTTCTGTTGTTTTTGTTAATTGGCTATTACTCTTGTAACGGCTATCTGTACATATTACGTACGTTTATTTCTGAGAAATAAGTGCTCCTTAGCCATAATCTGTTAAACCCTTTTTAAGGGTTGGTGCTTTACGCGAGGATTTTGTCATGGAAAAACAGGTCAAGCGACTCTTCACTTACACTTCATTGATGTGCTCACTGTTTCCCCTGATGGCTGCCGCCAGAACGGAAAAACCCAATATTGTTGTGATATTTGGCGATGATATTGGTTGGGAAAACCTCAGTGCCTACGGCATGGGGGTAATGGGCTACACCACGCCGAATATCGATCGAATTGCTCAAGAAGGTATTAAATTTACCGATCATTATGCACAGCCCAGTTCAACAGCGGGTCGGGCAGCGTTTCTAACCGGCCAGTATCCGATCCGTTCAGGCATGACCACGGTGGCGATGCCTGGAGGTACACTTGGGTTTAAAGCGGAATCTCCTTCGCTTGCTGAGGTTCTCAAAGAGGTAGGTTATGCCACCGGACAATTTGGTAAAAACCATTTGGGGGATCATAACTTTGCGCTTCCCACGGTGCATGGTTTCGATGAGTTTTTTGGTAACTTGTATCACTTAAATACTCAAGAAGAACACGAACAGCGGGACTATATTAATTTCGCGAAGGCCTATTCTGGTTCGGTCGATGCCTATCAGGAGAAATTTGGTACTCGCGGAGTATTACATTGTTTTGCCACAGATAAGCCGGATAAGACGGTTGATCCGCGCTTTGGTGTTGTGGGTAAGCAGCGCTGTGAAGATACTGGTCCTTTAGGTAATGAACGGATGAAGGATTTCGACCGTGCTGAAATGCTACCCACAGCCTTAACTTTTATTGATAAGGCTGTGGAGCAAGATAAGCCTTTCTTTGCTTGGATTAATACCAGCCGAATGCACCTTTACACTCGTTTAAACGATAAATGGCGCTACGCTGCTGAGAACTACACAAGCGAGTATGATATGCATGGTAGTGGCATGTTGCAGCATGATTCTGATATTGGTTACTTGTTGGATGAACTTAAAAAACGCGGTTTAAAAGACAACACTATCGTTATTTACACTACTGATAATGGTCCGGAGCATTCATCTTGGCCGCATGGTGCTACTACACCATTTCGTGGTGAAAAAATGACCACCTATGAAGGTGGGGTCAGGGTACCGATGATGGTGCGTTGGCCAAATAAGATCCCAGCAGGGCGCACTTTAAATGGGATCCAAGGACATCAGGATCTATTTGTCACCTTAGCTGATGCAGCAGGTGTTAAAGATGTAAAAGCGCAGATGATGCAGCAGAAGAAGCAGTATATAGACGGTGTTGATAATCTAGATTACTGGGAAGGTAAATCAGATGAATCGGCCAGAAATAGCATCTTATATTACTTCGAAAGTCAGTTATCAGCGGTGCGGGTGGGGCCTTGGAAGTTTCATTTTGCGGTTGCCGAGCATTACTACGACAACCTAGTGCCACTGACCAAACCGAAAGTTTATAATCTACGTGCTGATCCTTTTGAAAGCTACGATAGTGTTGATGCTAATGGTCACTTAGTGCAAAAAATGTCATGGTTATTGGCTCCGGTGAGCGAAATGGTTCAACAGCATGTTCAATCATTAGTTGACTATCCACCTGTTCAGGGGGGACCAGCTTTGACATGGCGAAGACCATTGAAAAGGCAATGCAAAAAACTCAACAATAGCCTCAGCAAGAAAATCTCCTGTCGTCATTGGCAGGAGGTTTTTACTTTAAGGATTTAGGATGAAACGAGTCTACACTTCCGATACCACTAAATTGGCAGTCGTTCCCTTAAAAACCGCAAATAAAGATAACAGCGCAACCCCCGCCTATGTTCGTGACTTTCATGTGATGGCGAAGCCCGGCGGCTCTAAATGCAATATTGATTGTCAATATTGTTTTTATCTTCATAAAGAAGAGCTGTTAGCTCAGCCACACCAAGCAAAAATGGATGATGATACGCTCGAAGAGTATATTCGCTCCTACATCGAAAGCCACGATGGCAAAGAGATTGTATTTTCTTGGCAAGGGGGAGAGCCAACCCTACTGGGTTTGGACTACTTTCGAAAAATTGTAGCCTTGCAGCAGCGCTACCAGCCCGCTGGGGTTACCATTCAAAATGACTTGCAAACCAACGGCTTGTTACTGAATGATGAGTGGTGTGAGTTTCTTAAAAAACATGGATTTTTGGTGGGGCTATCGATTGATGGGCCTCGCAAATTGCATGATAAGTATCGCGTAACCCGAAGTGGTAAACCCACCTTTGAGCGGGTCATGAAAGCAGTGGAGCTGCTTCGCCGCTATGCCGTGCCCTTTAATGCTTTAACCGTTATCAATCGCCACAATGCTAAATATCCCTTAGAAGTCTATCGCTTTTTAGTTGATGAGCTCGGAGTCAATTATATTCAGTTTACTCCCTGCGTAGAGCCCAAATCGTATCAAAAGAATGCACCGCAGTTTTGGAATGTTAATGACATACCAATGTTGAATAGTGTTGAGAGTAGACCAGGTCACCCTCAGTCGGTGGTGATGGACTGGTCGGTGGATCCCGAAGACTGGGGGCAGTTTCTGATTACAGTGTTCGAAGAATGGGTCAATAATGATTTTGGGAAAGTGTTGGTGAACTTGTTTGAAACTGCGGTGGCTCAAACGATGGGTTATCCGGCACAAATATGTGTGATGGCTGAGTTCTGTGGTAAGGCCTTAGCCATAGAACACGACGGCAGTGTATTTTCCTGTGACCATTTTGTTTATCCAGAGTATAAGCTGGGAAATATTCGAGATATTCCGCTTAACCACATGGTGTTTTCTGTTCGGCAAGAGGCCTTTGGTATGTCAAAGCGCGACAGCCTACCGGACTACTGCCGACGCTGCCCCCACCTTAAGTTATGTTGGGGAGAATGCCCCAAAAACCGTTTACTTAAGACACCGGAAGGTGAGTTGGGACTAAATTACCTTTGTTCTGGGTTTCGCCAGTTTTTTGATTACGCTTCTCCAATTTTAGTGGGGATCAGTCGCATCTTACAGCCATAGACTGGAGCAGACTATGGCAACTTACTAGCGTACAGCGGTTCAGCTAATTGATTCGCTATCCATTTCGCTACTGCTAGATGCTTGCTCTTGTTCTGCAAGTAGTTGAGCGGCACGCTCTGCCTTGGATATGTAACGAGGTTTATTACTTTTATTGTTTTTGGCGTTAGCTTTTTTTGCTTTTTTCTTCAGCGTTTCGTTTATTTTCTTTTTGCGATTCACTGGCGCTTCCTAATCGGTGGGACAGGCTTTATTGTAGCAAACTGCGGTGACAACATCTTTGGTTTTTATAGAGCATATTGGGTGACAGCTTCGGCCTAGCTAGGTTTTATGCTCTGAGCTTACTCTGCTGTTAATGAGGTAAATTATGGCGACTAAATATATTCCTTTCGAGCTTTATTGCGATGGTCAACTCAGTCCCGGAGTGGCCGAACTCAGTTATATTGCTGAGGGGATTCTGAAGTGTAGAATTGCTCCCCACGCCGAGCAATTGCAGCCTCGCTCAGAGCGTAGTGAATGGGTAGTATTGCCGCATACCAGCATTCAACCAACAGTTCACTCGGATAAGCAATTTGACAGTCAAGAGCTGCGTGTGGAGATCGCCGAACAGGGCTTGAATTTGTTTAATCAAGCGGGTGAATTATTACTGCATATCGAGCGTCCAGAGTTTACTAGTCAAGATGCTCAAGATGGTTTTCGCCAAGGTTTTAGTAGCCCTGAGCCGCAGGCCTTTTATGGCTTAGGGCAATATCCCGACGGGGTGGTAAATTATCATGGCCAGCGCCAAGCGCTTTGCCAATCTAACAAGGGCATCGCTGCGCCCCTGTTGTTGTCCACCAAGGGTTACGGCATTTTATGGAATCAGCTGGCCTTTAGTGAGTTTGTTAGTCAAGAACAGCAGTTTAGTTTTAGCAGTGAGGCTGGAGAGTGCATAGAGTTTTACGTTATCTACGGTCCCGAGTTTGACCAAATCATTCAGCATTATCGCCAGCTTACTGGCGCTGCGCCGCTATTTGGCCGTTGGGCCTACGGTTATTGGCAAAGCAAAGAGCGTTATGTTGATGCTGCCGAGCTGCTAGCCACCGCTAAAACCTATCGGCAGAAGCAGATCCCCATCGACAACATCGTGCAAGATTGGAAGTACTGGGGCGATTTGGGCTGGAGTGCCATGCAGTTTGATACTGCTGTATTTGGCGACGCTGCCACTACCATTGCGCAACTTCATGATATGCATTTCAAACTTATGGTGTCGATTTGGCCGGTTGTTGGCAAGGGCAGTCCGGTGTTTAACGCCTTGTTAGAAAATGGCTATTTATTTGAAACCGAGCATTGGGCCGATGGCCATATTTACGATGCTTATAGCCAAGGCGCTCGCGATATTTATTGGCAACACGTAAAAGCTGGCTTAATGGATCTAGGAGTAGATGCGCTGTGGATGGACGGCACCGAGCCTGAGTTTATTTCCACGCAAAATCCGCAAGACGGGGTGCAGTTTTGTTACCAGCAACGCGATACCGAATTAGGGCCGTGGAAGCAGGTGCTTAACGGTTATTCCTTAATGACTACCGCTGGTGTGTATCAAGGACAGCGTCAACAAATAGCCCAAGGCGCTGAGGATAAGCGGGTCTTTACCCTAAGCCGCTCTAGCTTCTTAGGGCAACAGCGTTACGCTGCCGCCTGTTGGTCGGGCGATATTAGCGCCACTTGGCAGGTACTACATCAGCAAATTGCTGCTGGCTTAAACCTATCGGCCGCGGGCTTGCCCTATTGGACCACCGATATAGGCGGTTTCTTTACCAGTGGTTTCGGTGCGCACTTCCCCGAAGGGGTGGATGACGATGCCTACAAAGAGCTGTATGTGCGCTGGTTCCAGTTTGGCGCTTTCTGTCCCTTATTCCGCTCTCATGGGGCGAATACCCCGCGCGAAATTTATCAGTTTGGCGAGCCCGGTGATTGGGCTTTTGATGCCTTACTTAAGTTTGACCACTTACGTTATCGCTTATTGCCCTACATTTACTCGCTGGCCTGGCAAGTTACTCAGCATGGTGGCAGCATCATGCGCCTGCTGGCCTTTGAGTTTAGGCAGCAAACCCAGTTACATAACATTGGCGACCAATATTTGTTTGGCCCTAGCTTGATGGTCTGTCCGGTGACGCAGCCGATGTTCTATCAACAACATTTGCAGCAGCAGTTAATTGGCGCTGCCGATTTATCTACCGAGGACGGCTTAGCGGGGTAGTAGAGCAGCATTTTTCTGATGATGCCTTGCAACAATTAGTGTCGACTCAGCGAGTGGATAACATTGATGGCAACTGGGCTGGTGGGCCGCCAGCCGGTTTACCCTTAAACGCTTACAGTGTGTCGTGGCAGGCGCGTTTGCAAGCGCCGGTGAGTGGAGAATACCACTGGTTGTTACATGCTAATGACGGGGTTCGTCTTTATTTAAATGACCAAGTGCTTATCGATAGTTGGCAAAAGCAAGCCCAAACCAATCATAAGGTCAGTTGCCAGCTAGAGGCCGGCCAGCAATACAGTTTGCGAGTGGAATATGCTCACTGGCAAGGCTCTTCTAAATGCAGTTTAAGCTGGCAGCACCCAGCAATGAGCTTACAACAAACTAAGCTCTTCTCCCCTGAGCGCCAAGTGGTGTTGCCTGCAGGTTTTGCTTGGTATAACTATTGGGATAAATGCTGTTATCAAGGGGGCCAAACCATTGCCTTGGCTACGCCCATCGACAGCATGCCGATATTGGTCAAGGCGGGGGCGATTATTCCGCATGGCCCGCAGCTACAGTATCACGACCAAGTCCCTGCCGATCCGCTCACCATTGAGGTGTATGCCGGAGCCGATGGTGAGTTTTGTCTATATGAAGACGAAGGCGACAGCTATCGCTATGAGCAGGGGGCCTACAGTGAGATCCAGTTTGTTTGGAACGAGCAGCAGCGCTGCTTAAGTATTAGTGCTCGGCAAGGGCAGTTTAGCGGCATGTTAGCCCAGCGGCGTTTTGATGTAGTGCTGATAGAGGCTCTGCAGCAGCAACAGCAAACTGTTCATTATGTCGGCGATGCGCTTTGCTTGTATTGGAAGTGAGTTGGGGAGTTTGAGTTTTGTTGAGGTGGCGTTTGGCTAAGTTTACGGATTGATAGTATTCTCAACTAATACCCTGATTGAATTAAATTCAGTCATATAAATGCAGTATCAAGAGCCTAGGCTTAACTTTGCTCTTAGTCATCGAGAGAATAGGGATATGTTTGATCAAAAGAACTTTGAACGTGGCGCGGTGGAAGCGGCAATTAAAATTGGCGCGTTATTTTTATTAGCGGCCTGGTGTATTGATATTGTACGACCGTTTATCTCTCCCGTGGTGTGGGCGATGATTTTAGCGGTGGCACTGAATCCGCTGTATGTAAAACTTAAGCAAGTGGTTCGCCACGGTGGCTTGGCGGCGGTTATTATCGTGCTTGTTTTACTGACGATTATTTTATTGCCTGGGGTAAAAGTGGCGACCTCCGCGGTGGACAGCTTAACCGTGTTGGGGCATAAGATTCAGCAGGGTAGCTTTGATCTTCCTCCGCCTTCAGACTCGATTAAAGAGTGGCCTTTTGTCGGTGAAAAACTCCACCATCAATGGGCTTTGGCTGCCGCCGATTTAGAGCGTTATTTGAGTTCACTGGCTAGCCATGTCAGTGATGTGGCCGGCAAGGTGATTGCTATGGCTGCCGGATTAGTGGGCGGGCTATTGGTATTTTGCTTTTCGGTGATTATTGCCGGAGTATTTCTGGCCAATGGCGAAAAAGCCGTGAAGGGCGCTACTTTAATGGCCAGTGCGCTAGCCGGTAGCAACGGCCCTTACTTGACCCGTTTGGCTAGCAATACCATTCAAAGTGTTGCCAAGGGGGTGCTGGGGGTTGCGGTAATTCAAGCGGCTTTATTGTCGATTGGCTTTTTTGCGGTAGGAGTGCCGGGAGCCGCGTTATGGTCGGTATTGGTACTGGTATTGGCGATAGCCCAACTTCCCCCTTTGTTAGTGGTATTGCCCATCGTGATTTATATTTTCAATCATGAATCTCCAGTGGTGGCCACGCTGTTTACGGTGTGGAGTGTGCTGGCAGGCTTTAGTGAAAATCTACTCAAACCCTTGTTATTAGGGCGCGGTGTCGACGTACCCATGTTAGTGATTTTAGTTGGTTCCTTGGGGGAATGCTGTTATCAGGGTTTGTTGGCTTGTTCTTAGGGGCGGTGGTACTGGCGGTAAGTTACCGCATCCTGATGGCTTGGCTTGAGCTAAGCGTTGAAGCTGAACAACACACTCCCGACTAGTCGCTTGGTGTTGTTTCGTGGCTAAGAGATGGCGGCTAAGCCCGCCATCTTGTTTGAATCATCTTAAAAGCCAAGATTTGCTGGTTAAACGTTAGCTTGTTTGGCTATCAAGCCTTTATCTTTTTTCAAATTATTCCCTCAAGCTATAACTTCCCTTATTTTTATGAAAAATAGCAATAAAAAATTCTGTTTTGAGCCTTGAATCCATTTCTGTTGACCTTATTTTGATCTTACAGGCTGGCGTCTCACAGGAGAGTCAGCCTGGGATTAATAGCTTTATTTTATGTTGCTTCTTTTGGAGGATGTATTATGAACACTGTTGATTTATCACCACTTTATCGTAGCAGTATTGGTTTCGATCGTTTCGCATCGCTAATTAATCATGCCTTGGCTAGCGAGCATTCCAACGCGGCTTACCCCCCTTACAACATTGAGTCTAAAGCAGACAATCAATATGCCATTAGTTTGGCTGTGGCGGGGTTTAGCCAAGCAGAGCTCGATATTCAGGTTGAAAAAGGGGTGCTAACGATACGGGGCAATAAAACATCTAAAGATACGGCCAATTATCTCTATCAAGGCATTGCCAACCGCTCTTTTGAACGAAAATTCAATTTGGCGGACTATGTCGAGGTAAGAGAGGCTGAACTAAGCAACGGTTTGTTGACCATTCACCTTGTTAAAGAGCTGCCCGAAGCGATGAAACCGCAAACTATCGCGATTAATCAATCGACCAGTGCGATTGAGCACAAAGCTGAGCAGCTTGATAGCAATGATGACAAGGCCGCTTAGAATCTCGGTGGGGGGCTTAGCCCCTCTAAATGCTTTATTAACTGTATTTTTTTACTTCACTTCGCTAGCAAAGGAGGTTTTGTATGAAATGTTGTGGCTCAGTTAAGCAAGATAAACACTCTATCCAAAGTAGTGCAGCAAAGGGGCGTGCTGCTCAAAAGAAAGGAACTCATGTGAACTACAACGCTAAAGATAGTTTTGTCGCGCCTTTCCGAACCCGAGTTAGGACAGCATTTGGATATACCACTGTGGTTTAAACCGGCTAGAGGCACGCTGTGCCTCTAGCCTTTATGTTAGAGTTTAACCATAACAGGAAGATCAGTTTATGCGCCATAAGATCAGCTTTTTTAGCTTACTTCTTTGCCTACTATGGGTAAGTCCAAGCTTTGCTGCATTACCCAATGTTACCGCGGAAGGTAAGGCCTTCCCCTCATTATCGCCGATGATCAAACGGGTCCACCCGGCGGTGGTCAATATATCGACTTACTCCACCAAAGCTGCGCGACAGAATCCCTTATTAAACGACCCTTTCTTTAGACACTTTTTTAATGTGCCTGAACAACAACAGCAACCCCAGCAACCGCAGAAGCGCCAGCAAAGCGCTGGTTCAGGAGTGATTGTTGACGCCGATGAAGGCGTAGTGATGACTAATTACCATGTGATTAAAGGCGCCGATGAAGTACAAGTTTCGCTAGCCGATGGTCGCAGTTTCAAAGCTGAAGTACTTGGTTCCGATCCCGACTTAGATATCGCCATTTTGTCGATTCCTGCTGAAGACCTAGTTGAGGTGAAGATCGCCGACTCTAGCCAGCTAGAGGTAGGTGACTTCGTGGTGGCCATTGGTAATCCCTTTGGTTTGGGCCAAACCGTCACCACGGGTGTGGTGAGTGCCCTAGGGCGCACTGGCCTGGGTATTGAGGGGTATGAAAACTACATTCAAACCGATGCCTCAATTAACCCTGGCAACTCAGGGGGGCTTTAGTGAACTTAGCCGGTGATTTGGTGGGCATTAATACGGCCATTATCGCGCCTTCTGGCGGTAACGTGGGCATTGGTTTTGCCATTCCTAGTAATATGGCCAAGGTCAGCATGCAACAAATTATTAAGCATGGTGAGGTAAAACGTGGTCAAATTGGTGTTGGTATTCAAGATATTACCCCCGATCTTCGCCAAGCCTTTGAGTTAGAAAACGGTGTTGGTGGCGTGTTGGTGACCAATGTACTAGACGATTCTCCAGCCGATGATGCGGGCTTAAAAGCCGGCGATATCATTATTAGCGTGGATGGACAGAGCACTAAGTCTACCGGTCAATTACGTAGTCAAATTTCAGTAAAAGCGATTGGGGAAAGCATCGATTTAACGGTGATCCGTGATGGCAAGCAACGTGATTTTGAAGTTAAGGTGGGTGAACCCAGCGGAATTAGTCAAGTGGATAGCAATATTCACCAGCTTCTAGAAGGGGTGCAACTAGAAAACGCCGAACAAGCTGAAGGGGTGAGGGTGACCCAGCTTGCACCTAATTCAGCGGCCGCTTACAGTGGTTTACGCCGTAACGATTTAATTGTTGCGGTGAATAAACGACGCGTGAAAAACCTTGACGATATGCAGCAAGCCTTGCAATTGAGTGATTCGGCTGTGCTATTGCAAGTGCAGCGCCGCGGTGGTTCTTTATTCATCGTGATCCGCCAATAACTTGCTAGTTTATTATTTTTATAAAGGCGCCTAAGGGCGCCTTTTCTGTATGGATTTCTGTATTACACGCAAATCTTCGGTTTTATCTTCTGAATAACGCACGCGCTGGTCTGAGCTGTTCAACCGGGCATTTAGGGTAGGCTCTACTACACTTGAATAAGGATGTACGGTTTCGATGAGCCGATTTGATAATGAAAAAAAAGTTAGTTTTATCAATGGTTTTAATCTTTGCTTGCTTTTTTCTCGTGCCTGGAGCAGCTTGGCTAAATCAACACATTAGCGGTGGGTATGGTGTAAAGCTGAATCAGCCCTCTCTGGACTTTGACTGGCAAGATGTTGCTGGACAATGGCATCGCTTTAGCGATTGGCAGCAAGGGCCAAGTTATGTGTTTTTAGGCTTTCTCAATTGCTCGCAAATATGCCCAGTGCGTTTAGGGCAGATGTTTCGTTTCGAGCAGCACTTAAGTAAAGAGTGGCGGGGGGAAGCCTTGCCTGTGCGCTTTTTATTTATCACTGTTGACCCACAAAACGATAGTCCCGCGTTACGCAACAAGATTATCGATTCTCAATCTTCGGCTTTTTACAGCGCGCAATTGCCTCAACAGCAATTACGCCAATTACAACAACGTTTGGTGGAGCAAGTGAGCACTCAGCAGGGGACGATTAAGCACGCTGGAAACCTCTATTTGTTTTCTGCTGATGCCCGTTTGCAACGGGTTTATGGGCAATGGCAGTTATCGCTAGAGCAAATGCAAAACGACTTAAATCTACTGTTGTAGTTCAGGGGAATGTTTATGACTAAGTTGCAGCTTAATCCAGAGCTAGAGCAGCGTAATGACCAATATGTATTTTGGATTTTGTTGGCGCAAGCCCCCATTTTATTACTGAGTGGTTTTGTCGGGGCTAAACTCACCGCTTTTGCCGTGGTGAGCGCCGTGGCTGTGCTGCTGTTGGCTACCTTGAGCTACCGCCTACTCAAGGGCTGTGGATTGTTTTCGGTGGTGGCGGCGGTGTTAATGATGAGCGTATCGGCGCTGCTTATTCAAAGCCAGTTGGGCATGATTGAAATGCATTTCCATATCTTTGCAGCTATGGCCGTATTCTTGGTGTATCAGCGTTGGCAACCCTTGCTGGCAGCCTTACTTACCGTGGCCGTACATCATGTGCTCTTTACCTTTATTCAGTTATCTTCGGCTAGCCTTATGGGCCTGCCAATCGTTATTTTTGCTGGGGATTGTAATTGGATGATTACCCTGGTCCATGCGATTTTTGCGGCGGCTGAAACTGGTATTCTCATTTTACTGGCTGGGTTTATGCGTCGTGAGTCTGGCGCTAACCAGCGGATTGCCAGCGCTATTGAATACATATCTGAAAACAAAGATTTGTCACTGCGCTTAAGTGGCGGTAGCTCAAATGCCGAACGGGCATTTAATTCCATGCTTGAGCAGTTGGCGGAATTATTTGCTGATTATCACCAAATCGCTGAAAACATGTCGGCTACCACCGAGCAATTAAGCAAAATTAGTGAACAAACCAGACATGAGGTGGCCGATTACAATCAACAGGCCTTGGAAATTGCCGACATTACCGAGCACTTAGCATCGCAAATTAAGCAGGTAGCAGACAATAGTCAGTTATCGGCCGAGCAAGCCCAACAGGCCACCAAAGCCAGTCAACAAGATCGCCAACAAGCCTTAAACGTGATGGAAGATATGCGTATCTTGGAAAGCAGTACCAATCAAGTGAAGGGTTCTTTAAGCGAGTTAACCGATGATGTGACTGCTATTACCGGTCTTTTGGATGCGATTCGTAGCATTTCTGAGCAAACCAATTTGTTGGCACTTAACGCGGCGATTGAAGCAGCCCGGGCTGGAGAATCGGGACGGGGCTTTGCGGTGGTGGCGGATGAAGTGCGGGCCTTGGCCGGACGAGCCAATGACTCTACCGAAGAAATTGCCAAAGTATTGCAGCGGCTAAATAGTAGCATGGAAAAAACCGTTGAGGCGATGGACTTGGGGCAGCAACGCACTCAGCAAAATGTGCAGCACGCCAACGATATTGCACAGGGCTTACAACAACGTTCGGTGCAAATTAGTGAGGTGGCTCGCTTGAGTCACGATGTGGCCGAACAAACCGTTGAGCAATCGTCGGTACTACAGGGCGTTGGAGGAAATATTAGCTCTAGCACCGAACGGGTAGGGCATTTAGCCGAAAACGTTCGGGTCTTGGCCGAAGTGGCGCAGCAGATCCAAGCTTTGACTCAGGCTTATGAGCAAAAAGCCGCTAGTTACAAGGTGCAGTAAACCAGCGTTTAGGGCTGAGTATCACTATAAATAGTCAATCACATTTGAGCGGGTTAGCAGGCCAGTAAGGCCTGTCATCACTGGGTGGCAACAACAGAAAAGCCAAGCTTTGATTGTTTATAAAGCCCAGATCGGTGAAAATACCCGCCAATTACGATTAACTTAACGCTGGGTGATTGTGCTAGCAGGCCAATGGCCAACTTTGCTGCATCCTCGCGTATACAAACAAGAAGAATTGATTCGATGTCTAACGCTTCACTGTTGCATGATATATCTTTTAGAAGAACCTTTGCGATTATCTCTCACCCCGATGCGGGTAAAACCACCATTACCGAAAAAGTATTGTTGTTTGGTAATGCGATTCAAAAAGCCGGCACGGTAAAGGGCCGCGGCAACGCCACCCATGCTAAATCTGACTGGATGGAAATGGAAAAAGAGCGGGGCATTTCGGTGACCACCTCGGTGATGCAATTTCCGTTTAACAATTGCGTAGTGAACCTACTCGATACTCCCGGACACGAAGACTTCTCGGAAGATACTTACCGTACCCTTACTGCGGTTGATTCTTGCTTGATGGTGATTGACGCGGCTAAAGGTGTGGAAGACCGGACTCGTAAATTGATGGAAGTGACCCGTTTGCGTGATACGCCCATCGTGACGTTTATGAACAAGTTAGACCGCGATATCCGTGACCCGATGGAAGTGATGGATGAAGTAGAAAGTGAGCTAAACATTCTCTGCGCGCCGATCACTTGGCCAATAGGCTGTGGTAAACAATTTAAAGGGGTTTACCACCTGCTAAAAGATGAAGTGATTCTTTACCAAACCGGTAAAGGCCACACCATTCAAGACTCTAAAGTCATCAAGGGCTTAGATAATCCTGAGATTGATGCCGAAGTGGGTGAGGAGCTAGCCGAAACATTGCGCGAAGAGCTGGAATTAGTGCTTGGTGCTTCTAATGAATTCGACCACGAATTGTTTTTGAAGGGCGAGTTAACGCCAGTGTATTTTGGTACTGCCTTGGGTAACTTCGGCGTAGACCATATGCTAGAAGGCTTGACCGATTGGGCTCCTGCGCCTAAGCCTCGTGCCACCGATGTGGGTGAAGTGCAAGCTACAGATGCGGCATTCTCGGGCTTTGTTTTTAAAATTCAAGCCAATATGGATCCCAAGCACCGTGACCGCATTGCTTTTATGCGGATTGTGTCTGGTGAATACAACAAGGGCATGAAAATGCGCCATGTTCGTCTCGGCAAAGACGTGAGTATTTCTGATGCGGTGACCTTTATGGCGGGCGATCGTTCGGCTGCTGAAAGCGCCATTGCTGGTGATATCATTGGTTTACACAATCACGGTACCATACAAATTGGTGATACCTTTACTCAAGGTGAAGCCATGAAGTTTACCGGCATTCCTAACTTTGCGCCGGAGCTGTTCCGCCGAATTCGCTTAAAAGATCCTCTCAAGCAAAAGCAATTGTTAAAAGGTTTGATTCAACTTTCGGAAGAGGGCGCGGTGCAGTTGTTCCGTCCGCTACGCAATAATGATTTAATCGTGGGTGCGGTCGGGGTATTGCAGTTTGATGTGGTAGTGCATCGCTTGCGTACCGAATACAAAGTGGAAGCGGTTTACGAAGGCATTAGCGTGGCTACCGCTCGTTGGTGTGCTTGTGATGATCCGAAGAAGTTAGAAGAATTTAAGAAGAAAGCTCACGATAATTTGGCCTTAGATGGTGGTGATAACCTTAGTTATTTAGCCCCTACCATGGTGAATTTAAACTTAGCAACCGAGCGTCACCCGGATGTGAAGTTTATGCAAACTCGCGAGCATTAAGCGTGTGAGCAGCGAGGCTTAAGCTTCGCTGCTGTAGCTCTTGGAGGTGAACGATGTTAAGGCAAGTTTGGCGTAAATTTTCTCGCTTAGTGGCGCGCTATGATCGCTGGCTGGCAGCCAACAGTTTAGATAAGCCTTGTCGCAGTTGTATTCCCCGTGAGCACGACAAGCCCGAGCAAAAGTAATATGGCTTGGTTTGATACTCACTGTCACCTCGATTTTCCTCCCTTTAATGATGACTTAAGTGGCCACTTGGCCAGCTTTGGCAAAGCCAATGTCGCGCATTGTGTGGTGCCGGCCGTATCGCCTGATAACTGGCAAACGGTATTGGATTTGGCCAAGTTGCCAAGTATTAGTGTGGCGCTGGGTTATCATCCTTGCTTTCTCAATAGCCAGGCCTTAGGCCAAGCAGTACAAGCCTTAGAACCAGAACTTGAGCACTTATACGAGTTGTTGAAACAAGCGCGTGGCCAAGTGTGTGCGTGGGGGGAGTGTGGTCTTGATGGGCGCTTTCCAGAGACCATGGCGCGCCAACAGTTTGCTTTTAGTTGGCAAATCGCGGCGGCGCAACAACTGTCTTTACCTTTGCTTATCCATTCGGTTCGAGTACACGACCAGCTGGCACAGTTGTTAAAACAGCAGCAGTTTACTCAAGGCGGGATTATTCATGGTTTTAGCGGTAGTTACGTGCAAGCCAGTCGCTTTGTGGATTTGGGCTTTAAGATTGGGGTTGGTGGCACCATTACTTGGCCGCGTTCAGAAAAGACCCGTAAGGCCTTAAAACGCCTACCCTTAGATGCCTTAGTATTAGAAACCGATGCGCCGGACATGCCGCTCTACCAAATGACTCAGCCGTACAATACGCCATTAAATTTAGCCATTATTTTTCAGCAGCTGGTGGCTCTGCGCAGCGAGTCCAGCGAACAGCTTGAGTCGGCACTGTGGCAAAACAGTGTTCAGGCGCTAAATTTATCGATGTGATCGGCGTTCACCGCCGCCACCGCCGCACTCACTAATTGGCTACCGCTTAAAGGCTTATCACTGCAGCCTAGGCGCATCGCTGGGGTTTGCCCTTGCTCATCGCTCAACACATAGTTAAACAGGGCTCGATTGATTTCAAACAGGGCATTCACCGAGCTGGCACTTTTAAGCTGCTTCGACATGCTTTGCTCTAGATGTTCAAAAAAGGCTTGGCAGGCCATTGGCCGAGGCAAGTTAACCGGCGTTGCTGAGGCCTGCGCCGAGGTAATACTGCAATAAGCGCCAAAGTCTGCCGGATACCAGCGATCGTTCCACCAACCTACTTTGTTACCTCCTTCGCCCATGTCGGTTTCGGTGCGCGGGTGATGATAGATGTAATACACCTCGGCTTGTTTGTGGCGAATCGCCTCCACACAAGACATTAGCGCCGCGCCGCGAATACTGCTTTCATGTTCAATATAGTGATGAAAGCGCTCTGCTTCGTGGGTAAAACCAGACAACAACTGAAAATGTGCATAAGCACATACCGAAGGCTGAATAATATGAGTGCCACGCAGGTGAGAGGTGGGCCCATAATGCAAGTCTTCAAAATGGTAGCGGTTCAGGGTGAGCTGATAGCGGCGCTTTAAGGCTTCCACTATGGGGTTATCTTGCAGTGCCGGTAAGGTGGTGGAAGGGCGCTGCTGATAATAAACCGCTTGGCTTAATTCAACCTGAGTTTGGTTGTGGGTGTGCAGCAAGACATAACCCGATTGCACCTCGTTAGAACATAAGGCCCAAATGCGTTTTTGCTCAGAAAACTCGTGCACCTTGCTCTCGGTATGCAGGGCAATAAAGTCATGTGGCAGGGCGCGTTGTTCCTGTAAGCGGCTATAAAAGCGCAAGCAATGGTAAAGCCTTTGTAATAGTTGGTAGTAAATTTTGGGGGCAATGCTTAATTGCTGCATGATTTGCTGTGGATTGTGTCCTTGGCTTAAGAAGTTAAACAACTGACACAATTGCTCGGTATTTTTAATGTGCGGTTGAGTAAATACACTTTGGCACTGTCGGCATTGATAACGCTGGCTATTGGCGCCAGTTTTGCCATAGCGTTTGACCCCCACGGTGGGCCCCAAAAAGAAGCCCGGTTCGCACTGACTACAGCCACAGGGCGCTTTGCTTAAGTGTTGCTGGGCGCGTTCTGCTACCACCAAATTTACGCTATGGCTGTCCACTAAAGGGGGGTAACTGCCACAGGCCTTGCAGTGCAGGGCGGGGTAACCTAATTGCTGGCTTTTGGCTAAATAGTCAGAGCTTTCGGTGAAGCCGAAATTAGGGCAACGACAGTTTTTGCAGCAGTTAAACTCTTGTCTAAAGGCAAATTCTTGCGGTTGGGCGGCATCTGGGTTGCTATTCACTTTAAAACTCTTTTCAACATATTTAGTAACTAGGCCTAGTGTGACTAATCTTCGACAAATATCCCGTGATTTGGCTCACGAAATAAGTGCCCCCTCCGCCTAGACTGCACGCATCAACTTAGGGGAACAGTGGCGATTTACTTGTTTAATATGATTGCCACCATCAACAGGAAGGTGCTTATGAACGAAGTCATTATTGCCTTAGTAACAGGCGCAATCGTAGGGGTGCTATTTAGTGCAATAAAATTGCCCTTACCTGCGCCACCGGTGTTATCTGGTATTGTAGGTATTGTTGGTATTTATTTAGGCGGCATGGCCTACCAACAAGTGATACAACATTTTTTCTCTTAGGTTTTTTAGCATAAGTTAACATCCAGAGAAAAGCCGTCGAAAGTTACCTATAGTTTGCACTGTATGTTTTAGATAAGTCAGTCAGCTTAATGGTAATGAGAAACTTTATCAACACATGCGGTTAACATAGTGCTAAATGGAGCTTATTAGTCGATTAGATTTGATCCAATTAGCATTTAGCCTTAGAAGCCAAGGTATGATCATGATCCGTAGAAGTCATTACACCTTGGTAAAGACGAGGCTAGACCTAAACGGATGCTGTAAGTGTAATGGAATACCAACTCTGGCTCGTTGTAGTGGTTTCTTGCTTAGTACTAAACCACTAGAGCGTTGTCGGTTTTATAAAAATATAATTAGTTAATTAGGGACACGTATGAATAATACATTAATGAGCTTGGTAGGCGTGGTTGCGCTGCTAGGGATAGCATTCTTGCTCTCCGATAAGAAAAAATCAATTAACAAACGTACCGTATTTGGCGCTTTTGCTATTCAAGCTGGCTTCGGTGCATTTGTTCTTTACATTCCGTTTGGTCAAGACGTTTTGGCAGCGGTATCTGGTGGGGTTCAGTCAGTTATCGACAGTGCTCAAGCTGGTATTGCCTTCCTATTTGGCGGCTTAGGCAGCGATGCCATGTTTGGTAATGGAGTAGGCTTTGTATTTGCCGTTCGCGTATTACCTATCATTATCTTCTTCTCTGCTTTAATCGCGGTGCTTTATTACTTAGGCATTATGCAGAAGATTATTTTGGTGATTGGTGGTGCCTTACAAAAAGTCTTAGGTACTAGCCGTCCTGAGTCTATGTCAGCTACGGCTAATATCTTTGTTGGTCAAACCGAAGCGCCTATCGTGGTGAAGCCTTTTATTCCTAAAATGAGTGAATCAGAGCTATTTGCCATTATGGTGGGTGGTTTAGCTTCAGTTGCGGGTTCTGTTCTTGCAGGCTACGCCGGCCTAGGTGTAGAGCTTAAGTATCTTATTGCAGCTTCTTTCATGGCGGCCCCTGGTGGTTTGTTAATGGCGAAAATTATTAAGCCAGAGACTAACCCTTCTCATCAAGATATGGATGCCACGCTAGCCGAAGAAGAGCGCCCATCAAATGTGATTGATGCCGCGGCTGCCGGTGCTTCAACTGGTATGCATTTAGCACTTAATGTGGGTGCAATGCTATTGGCTTTCATCGGTCTTATCGCGCTATTAAATAGCATGGTGGGTGGTATTGGTGGTTGGTTTGGTGTTGAAGGCCTAACCATTCAATTAATTCTTGGTTACATTTTTGCGCCCGTGGCGTGGATTATTGGTGTGCCTTGGGCTGAAGCGGTACAAGCGGGTAGCTTCATCGGTCAAAAACTGATTGTGAACGAGTTTGTTGCTTACATCGATTTTGTTGGCGCTCGCGAAACGCTTTCTCAACATACTCAAGTGGTGATTACTTTTGCACTATGTGGTTTTGCTAACTTGTCTTCAATTGCAATTCTACTGGGTGGTTTAGGTAGCATGGCGCCAAGTCGCCGTGGTGATATTGCCCGTTTAGGTCTTAAGGCCGTAGCCGCAGCCTCGTTAGCTAACTTAATGAGCGCCGCACTTGCTGGTTTCTTTGTCAGTCTGCTATAGCTAGTAAGGCTTCCCGCTTAAGTGCCGGGAAGCCTTAATACAGCACTATCTATTGCTGCCCTGGCAGTAGGTTTAATCTTAAAATAATTGAGGAATAGTTATGTCTCAGTCTCTTACTGCTGTGGCCCGTACAGCCCTTTCTTTAATGGACCTCACCACCTTAAATGACGACGATACGCGTGAAACGGTGGCGGCCCTTTGCAGCCAGGCTAAATCAGTTGATGGTCAAGTTGCTGCGATTTGTATTTATCCTCGTTTCATTCCTTTCGCCCGTAAGGTCTTAGCCGAGCTTGACGCCAGCGAAGTGAAAATTGCAACGGTAACTAATTTCCCGCTAGGTGAAGATGATGTAGCCCTAGCCGTTGCCGAAACCAAAGCGGCAGTGGCTTACGGTGCAGACGAAGTAGACGTAGTGTTCCCGTGGCGCGCCTTGATGGCCGGCGAAGAGCAAGTTGGTTTTGACTTGGTGCAACAATGTAAAGCGGCTTGTGGCGAGATTAAATTAAAAGTGATTATTGAAAGTGGCGAATTAAAAAGCCCTGAGCTAATCGCTAAAGCCAGTGAAATTGCGATTAAAGCTGGCGCGGACTTTATTAAAACCTCTACCGGTAAAGTGCCGGTAAATGCTACCCCAGAAGCGGCAGAAATCATGCTTAAGGCGATTGCCGAGTTTAACCCTGACTGTGGCTTTAAAGCAGCGGGTGGGGTGAAAAGTGCTGAACAAGCAAAAATTTACTTAGATCTTGCTAGCAATATTCTGGGTGATGATTGGTTAAGCCAAGTCCATTTCCGCTTTGGTGCCTCTAGCTTATTAGCGGCTTTGCAAGCCACCATTGCGGGTGACGACAAGGCCCAAGCGGGCGCCGGTTACTAAGCTTTTTTGTTGACTCATTGTTAAGGAATACTGATGTTTTTTCCTCAAGAAATCATTCGACGTAAACGTGATGGCCATGCGCTATCGGTGGCTGAAGTCCAGTTTATGGTTGATGGCATCACCACCGGCCAACTCAGTGATAGTCAGGTAGGGGCCTTTGCTATGGCGGTCTACTTTAATGGCATGACCGCCGAAGAAGCTACTGCGCTCACCTGCGCTATGCGTGATTCTGGTCAAGTACTTAGTTGGCAGCATCTTGATTTACCCGGTCCAGTAGTCGACAAGCATTCCACTGGCGGCGTAGGTGATTTAACGTCGTTGATTCTGGGGCCAATGGTGGCTGCCTGTGGCGCTCATGTACCGATGATTTCGGGGCGTGGTTTAGGTCATACCGGTGGGACTTTAGATAAGCTAGAGTCCATTCCCGGTTATTCCATTACCCCTAGCACTCAGCAATTTGAAAACATAGTAAAACAAGTGGGCATTGCTATCATCGGCCAAACCGGTGAATTGGCGCCCGCCGATAAACGCTTATATAGCATTCGAGATGTGACCGCTACGGTGGAATCGATTCCGCTGATCACCGGCTCTATTCTCAGTAAGAAACTCGCTTCTGGCCTAGGCGCTCTGGTTATGGATGTCAAAGTGGGCAGCGGTGCCTTCATGCCTGACTTCGCCCAATCAAAGGCCTTGGCGGAAAGCATTGTTACCGTGGCTAATGCCGCCGGAGTGAGATGCAGTGCGCTGCTCACTGATATGAATCAGCCGCTGGCACCGAGTGCCGGTAATGCTGTAGAAATCGCCGAAACGCTGCGTTATCTAAAAGGGGATACCTCGGCACAGCGCTTACATCACGTGACTACCGCGCTAGCCAGTGAGATGTTGTTATCTAGTGGCCTAGCCGAAAACCAACAGCAGGCCGAGCAAAAGCTGGCTGACAGCATTAGCTCTGGCGCGGCTTTAGAGCGCTTTGCCAAAATGGTCAGTGCCCTAGGTGGGCCTAGCGATTTTGTTGAGCGTAGCGAACATTACCTAGCAAAAGCCAAGGTGGTGAAGCCTGTATTGGCAAGGCACAGTGGCATGGTGAGCCAATTAGACTGTCGTGCCCTAGGCATGGCTGTAGTGGGCTTAGGTGGCGGACGAAGTGTTCCCGGAGCTGCCATTGACCACAGTGTGGGGATTAATGGACTAGTCGAAATAGGTGATCTTGTTGATAAAGGACAAGCCCTATTAACTTTGCATGCCAATGACGAAGCCTCGTGGCAGGCGGCTGCAAAACAAATTCAACAAGCGATTACTTTGGTTGAAGCCGGAGCTGATTTTATACAGCCACAGTCGGTTTATCAGCGCATTGCTGCTTGTTAAGGAGATCCTATGAAACGTGCAATTATTTTAATGCTTGATTCCTTTGGCATTGGAGCCTCTGAAGATGCCGACAAATTTGGCGATCAAGGTGCTAATACTCTGTTACATATTGCCGAGCAATGTGCCCAAGGTAAGGCCGAGCAAGGTAGAACTGGCCCGCTTAACATTCCTAATTTAAATCGCTTAGGCTTAGGGCAGGCCTGTGCTGACAGTGGCGGGGTGTTCCCGCCGGGATTGGATGCCAGCATCAAGCCCACTGGCCAATATGGCTATGCAGCGGAACTGTCTAGTGGTAAAGATACTCCTAGTGGACACTGGGAAATCGCTGGTGTACCGGTCTTATTTGACTGGGGCTACTTCAGTGAAACGGAGAATAGCTTTCCCCAAAGCCTACTAGATGAATTAGTGAAACGTGCCGACTTGCCTGGTTATTTAGGCAACTGTCATGCCTCGGGCACGGAAGTGTTAGAGCGCCTTGGCGAAAAGCACATGGCCACTGGTAAACCGATTTTTTATACCTCTGCCGACAGTGTTTTTCAGATCGCCGCACATGAAGAAAGCTTTGGTTTAGAGCGCTTACTAAAACTGTGTGAGATAGCCCGTGAATTGGTCGACCCTTACAACATTGGCCGAGTGATTGCCCGTCCGTTTGTGGGTAACAGCGCTAAGGATTTTGCCCGCACCGGTAACCGCCGCGATCTATCGGTCTTGCCGCCTGCGCCAACCCTACTTGACCGCATGGCCGAGGCTGGTGGCGAAGTAGTGAGTATCGGTAAAATTGCTGATATTTATGCGCAGCAAGGGATTACTCGTAAGGTGAAAGCAACCGGCTTGGAAGGTTTGTTTGATTTAACCTTGAGCGAAATGGATCGCCAAGTGGACAATAGCATCATCTTCACCAACTTCGTTGATTTTGACTCATCTTATGGGCATCGACGTGATGTGTCGGGTTACGCGGCAGCGCTTGAGTACTTTGACCAACGCCTGCCTGAATTACTGGCCAAGCTTAGTGATGATGACATCGTTATTCTTACTGCCGATCATGGTTGTGATCCTACTTGGCCTGGGACTGATCATACCCGCGAACATATTCCGGTGATTTTCTACGGTAAAAAACTGGCGGCTAAAAACGTGGGTAAGCGCGATACCTTTGCCGATATTGGCCAAACCATTGCCGATTACCTGAAGTTGCCAGCGCTAGAATACGGCAGCAGCTTTTTATAACAACTTAGATTAGTCGCACAGGGAGTGCGACTGCAAATTATTGATTAGGAGAATTTATGGCTACCCCTCATATTAATGCTAAACTGGGTGATTTTGCGGAAACCGTGTTATTTCCTGGCGACCCACTACGTGCCAAGTACATTGCAGAAACCTTTTTAGAAGACGTTGTAGAAGTGACCAGTGTACGTAATATGCTTGGTTTTACTGGTACATATAAAGGTAAACGCGTTTCGGTAATGGGTTCTGGTATGGGCATCCCCAGCTGCTCTATTTATGCCCACGAGTTGTATACTCAGTATGGCGTTGAGAATATTATTCGTGTTGGTAGTGCCGGTGCTGTAAGTAACGATATTAAGCTACGTGATGTAGTGATTGGTATGGGTGCTTGTACTGATTCAAAAGTGAACCGAGTTCGTTTTAAAGGCCATGACTTTGCCGCGATTGCTAACTATGACTTATTACGTGCTGCAGTGGATAGCGCCAAAGCGCAGGGCATCGACGCTAAAGTGGGTAACATTTTCTCGGCCGATCTGTTTTATTCGCCTGAACCAGATATGTTTGATGTAATGGAAAAACACAACGTTTATGCGGTAGAAATGGAAGCTGCTGGCCTTTATGGGGTGGCGGCTGAGTGTGGTAAAGCCGCTTTATGTGTGGTGACCATTTCTGACCATATTCGCACTGGAGAAAAAACCACTGCTGAAGAGCGTCAAACCACCTTCAACGATATGATTACTCTCACTCTTGAGTCACTGCTTTAGTCTTTGGCTTGCTCACTTCTGGCGGCAATGTCTGCCAGAAGCTGTTTCGCTTGTTTAGCCTTCTTACGCTGCGCCCGTGCATTAATATTAAATAACGCCGCTAAATGACGTTTGCGCGATAAGACTCGGGTGAATAGAAAACCAATACAGATCGACACCAAGAACATCATCATCATTTTTGATTGGCTGTGGCTAATGTAGGTATTGGCTTCGGCGAGTAAAGTGGTGTGCTCTAGGGTGATCCGTAAAAAGCCCAAGGTTTCGCCTTGTTCCCCTCGGATTTCAGCCACGTAGGGGCGTCTTCCTAGCCCCTCGATTGGCGTGTGGCTGGCTCCTGCCAGAGGCAGCAATCGAGTGAGCGGTAGCGCCAGTTGCGAGCTTGCAATACGCAAGCCTTGGTTGTCGTAAATCGAGGCGTCTCTCACGAAATGCTCTTTAACTAGTGCATTAACCAGTTGCCCTAACTCTTGGGCGTCGTCTTGGTCCATGTAAGAAGCAGCATTTAAAGCCGCTAGCGAGCTGAGTGAGCGGGCCAGCTTCTCGGTTTGGTTTTCAATTAACTGCTCACCACTGTGCTTTAAATCTAGATAATAGAAAAACACCCAAATACAGCACAAAATGGCGAGTATAAACTGGCTGAATTGAATGATTCGATAGCGTCTAACAGCGGATTTGGCCACACACACACCTCTTTTTTCTTTGCAAAGCCATTGTAGGTGCTTGCCAAACCAAAAAGCAATACGCTATCTTGATGCGCCGCAACTTTCTAGAACAAGGATTTAGTTTGGATTCTCCACATCACCTCGACAGCCTACCGCAATCTCTTAGTCAGTGGTCTTTAGCTTTAAAGACTTATCCCTATCAGCTATGTGCTGAGCAGGGTTTAGTGGCTGGCCAAGCCGCCTTAACCGGTGCTTATGTGCTAGCTTGGGCTAAGGATTTATTACTCGAAGATTTCATTAAGCTGACTCAAGCCATCCAGCAACAGCCAATACAATTGTGTGGGGTGCTTCCGGCGGCGGGAAATATCTGTGTTTTATTGCAAAGTGCTGGCGATAGCGCTTGGTGCAAACAGCAGCTAGAGCAGGCTCAGTTGAGCTTTGACGCTGTAGCCTTGGCAAGCTTGCCAGATTTAAGCCAAGCGGGCGTGGTATTGATGGACATGGATTCCACCACGATTCAAATCGAATGTATTGATGAAATTGCCGCTTTAGCCAATGTGGGAGAAGAAGTCAGCGCCGTTACTGCCGCGGCGATGCGTGGTGAACTGGACTTTGAGCAAAGCTTACGCACCCGCGTGAGTAAGCTAAAAGGAGCGCCAGAAAGTATTTTGCAACAAGTGGCCGACAACATGCCCTTAATGCCCGGTTTAGCTTGTTTAATATCGACCATTCATGATGCAGGTTGGAAGGTGGCGATTGCTTCCGGTGGTTTTACTTATTTTGCCGAGCGCCTGCAACAGGACTTAGGTTTTGATTATGTGCAAGCCAATGTATTAGAGATTGAGCAGCAGAGCTTAACCGGCCAAGTATTGGGCGGGGTGGTGGATGCACAGGTTAAAGCAGACATCTTGGCGCAGTTAAAGCAACGTTATGGTGCCACTCAAACCATGGCGATTGGCGATGGGGCCAATGACTTAAAAATGCTGGCTGCCGCCGATTTTGGTGTGGCTATTCACGCCAAACCCTTAGTGCAACAGCAAGCTCAACTGGCGATTAAGCACAGCGACTTAGATGGCGTCGTGTGTATTTTGCTAGCCGCTAGAATGATTGCGGCGTAAGCCTTTGTTATGCAGCGCTAAGGTTAAAGCGCTGCATAAGCTCTTCGGTGACGTCGGTTACCTCTATCACACCGGCCACACTCCATAACTCATCTTCTAGCTGCTTAGCGCGGTGAATCGCGTAATGGCTGATGTAGTCCAATTCGCGTTGAATGTATTCGGTATCGGGACGGCCGACTCGAGACAGTTGCAAATTAAAGGCGTTAACTTGGCCGCGCCCAGCGCTTAATTGGACAAAGTTTCGCAGCTGTTGAATCGATTCAAAGTTGCCACTGCAACGCACTGCTAGCAGTTTATCGCTATCTTTGGCAGTGACCGTAATTACTTCGATGTTTTCTGGATTATCACTGGGTTTGTGGCTGCGTAATTGAGTGGCCAAAAAGCTGGCTAGGTTTTCACTGGACAAGAATTGGCTTAAGTCTGCAGAGTGTTTGCTGCTATCAATGTTTAGCCATTTATCACTATCTTGCGCAAATGCGCCGTAGGTGACGCATTTCACCTCTAGCGAGCCAGGTACTTTGTGAATGAACATGGCGCGACAAAACAGTGGGGCACACAAGATTTGCCGTAGCGCATCCGATAAACCGGCTATCGCCTTGCCTTCTGGTAGCGCTGGCAGTTTGTCTAAATTGTTGCTAATTAACTGTTGGAAGAAGCGACTGCCTTCGTGAG
The DNA here is from genome assembly GCF_001420915.1 of Agarivorans gilvus. NCBI lineage: Bacteria > Pseudomonadati > Pseudomonadota > Gammaproteobacteria > Alteromonadales > Alteromonadaceae > Agarivorans > Agarivorans gilvus. Next base: position 3,704,497 of record NZ_CP013021.1, read on the forward strand.
CATTGCCCTTGCTTTCTACCACTTTGAGGTTGTATACCGTTTTACTGTTATTGCAGTTGGTCACCTGATAGGGCAGGTGGGACAAACTGAAGTTTTTAACCAGCTTTTGTAACTGGGGTAGCGCCAAATAAAGGGTATCGCCAATCTCGTAGCTAAGCGGCGTTTCTAGCTCTATCTTCATCCCCGATACCGAGAAGTCGGCTGTCCAGCCCGTTTCCACTCCAGCGTCATTGGGGGCGGCGTTTTCTACCTCAACCAAGGAGCGGTGCTGATAACGGTTTTCTTTTCTTAGTTGCAAGTACTTATAGTTTACTTGCTCAAACTGGCCCTGCTTTTGTTTGCTTTGATTAAACAAAGACAGCTTGTTGGGGTTGCCCTGTAAGGGGTAACTATGCTGATAAGTTTGCTCTACTTGTTGGTTGGTAACATCGCTAAGTAGCCCAACCATGCTTAGGCCGTTTAAAGCCTTGGCGACGCGCTCGCGCTCGATGGGCGAATCTTTCTTGGGCAGCGGTGAGCTTACTTCTGCATCGCCCGCTGTGGCTGGGAAAAATTGAAATTTAAATACCTTCCAACTGGGTTTGCGACAGCCGTAAGCGAGGTAAAGCTCACGCAGCTCGGGGTGTTCTGCTAATTCTTCACTGCTGGCCGAATAGAAAAACAACTTATTATTGGCAGTATGGGTAAAGCAGTAGATCAAGCTTTCGCCCTGTTCCCGTTGCATGTAGCGTAGCATTCGTGGCGAATGAAATAGTTGAGAAAGGTGACTTTGATTACTTTCATCGCGCCAATAAGAAAAAATATCGCCGTTATTTTGGGTGGCTAGGGCATAACGCAGGCTTGGCGAGTTAGTGCCCGAAAAATACAGTGGCACGCTACTTAAGCGCGGCATTAGGTATTGCTCATAACCTTTAGTTATCACTGCCGCGGTGATGTTGTCTACATCCACTCGGTAGCGGCCTCGATAGGAGCGAAGAAAGTTTTTGAAAAATTGATTAAATTCTTCGCCTGGATCCACTACCACGAGCCGTACCCATTGTTGCTGCTTTTTCCGGTCGATACCGACTACACGGTATTCGGTCCCCGCACTTAGTACGCGGTTAACGAATTCTTTTTCTAGCCCGGTAAAGTAGATAAAGTAGTGCTCGCCCACTTCAAATGTGCGCTTCTCATCCACCTTGATGCGGATCCCCGATACCGACATATTGGAGGTTCTGGCATCAAACAGCTTGCCATTCACATCGGCAATTCTTAGTGGGGCGGTGAGGTGCATGCGTTCTTCGCTACGGCCTATATAGTGGCCTAAGCGAACAGCTCGGGCGATCACCTTTTTGGGTCTACGGGCGGCCGCCTCTTGCGGGCTGATATTCTTTTTCTGCATCACCTTGAAGTTGTTTTCAGTGTGTTGCAGTTTTTCAAAAATACCAAGAGTGTATTGCTGGTTGTAAAGCTTTAACTGTTGCTTGAAGACCTTGATGGCGATGTCATCTAAGAAATGGGTTTTACCTTGGTAGTGGAACTCCTTGCATTCACCGTCCACCTTGCCGCGTAAATCAACCAGCCGTTGGCAAGGCGTCGCCAAACGCTTCATTTCCATTTTTAGTAGGAAGCGTTCATTGTTACTTAGCCCTTCGGTAGCGCGCTTAAAGACTTGATTGAAGTCACTACTCTCCATCACCGGTAGTAGTCGCTCGATTAAGGCGTGGTGCTTCGTTTCTGGCATGGGGCTAGGTATCATTCCTTCAAGCTATGTTTTGATGTCAAATTTCTGTCTTAGTCTATACACTAAGCAAAGTTTGTTCCCTTAGCTAGATGAAAGATAACAAGTTTAAGGAAAATTTTAGCGTTTTGTGAGCGTTTGGAGGAAAAATGGCCAAAGTGAAAACGGCTTATGTGTGTAATGATTGTGGTGCCGACTTCCCACGTTGGCAGGGGCAGTGCAGTGAATGCAAAGCTTGGAACACCATTAGTGAAGTTCGCTTAAGTGCCGCTCCGTCTCGCAATGATCGTTTCACCGGTTACGCAGGCAGCACTGCCGGAAAGGTGCAGACCTTAGAAAACATTGATTTAGCTGAGTTACCGCGTTTCTCTACCGGCTTTAAAGAATTTGACCGAGTGCTGGGCGGCGGTGTAGTACCCGGCAGTGCCATTTTGATTGGTGGTAGCCCCGGTGCCGGTAAGAGTACCTTGTTGTTGCAAACCATGTGTGGCCTAGCACAGAGCATGGATACTCTGTATGTCACCGGTGAAGAATCTTTGCAGCAAATTGCTCTGCGTGCCCAGCGTTTGGGTTTACCGAAAGATAAATTAAAGTTGCTTGCGGAAACCAGTGTTGAGCAAATTGGCCAGATTGCCTTAGAAATCAAACCCAAAATGATGGTGATTGATTCGATTCAGGTAATGCACATGGCGGATATTCAGTCGGCGCCGGGTGGGGTGAGTCAGGTGAGAGAAAGTGCTGCTTGGTTAACCCGTTTCGCTAAGCAGCATAATATTGCCATGTTTATGGTGGGCCATGTGACCAAAGATGGCACCTTAGCCGGGCCTAAGGTGCTGGAGCATTGTATCGACTGCTCGATTATGCTGGAAGGCGATGCCGACGGACGTTTTCGTACTCTACGTGGTAATAAAAATCGCTTTGGTGCGATTAACGAGTTGGGGGTATTTGCCATGACCGAACAGGGCATGCGTGAAGTCTCCAACCCTTCTGCTATTTTCCTGTCTCGAGGTCAAGAAGCCGCACCGGGCTCGGTGGTGATGGTGGTATGGGAAGGGACTCGGCCTTTGTTGGTAGAGATCCAAGCCTTGGTGGACTATAGCCAGCTAGCAAACCCACGGCGAGTGGCGGTGGGCTTAGAGCAAAACCGTTTGGCCATGTTGTTAGCGGTAATGCATCGCCATGCCGGGGTGCAAATGTCTGACCAAGACGTGTTTACCAATGTGGTTGGCGGAGTTCGAGTGGCCGAAACCGGCGCCGACTTGGCACTGCTGGTGGCCATGGTATCAAGCTTTAGAAACCACACGCTGGCGCAAGATTTAGTGGTGTTTGGTGAAGTGGGGCTGTCTGGGGAAATTCGACCGGTGAGTAATGGTCAGGAACGACTCAATGAGGCGGCTAAACATGGCTTCAAACGTGCTATTGTGCCCTTAGGCAACCGGCCTAAGCAGCCGATTGCTGGTCTAGAAGTGATTGCTGTAAGCAAACTTGCCGAGGCATTAGAAGCGGTTTAATCCGCTTCTTTATTTTGGTCTACTAAGTGCTCTAGTTCGCGATGCAGTAGGGCGTCGTCACCCAGGTTTAACTCAATTAAGCGTTTTAAATGGCTGGCACTTTCTAGATCGAGGTGTAGGCACTTAAGCCCGATTTGTTGGTCACGTAGATGTTTCACTTCTACGTCCATGGTTATGCTCAACTCTTCAATCGCCACATCGCTTAAACTGAAGCTTAGGGTGAGTTGGGTCAACTCCTCATCCCAGTCATTCGGTAGGGTGACTAAGGCTCCTTGCAGGGATAAATCCAACAATTGGCATGACCAAGATTGCTCACCGTGATTTAAGTAGGCGGGGCGGTTGAACAGGACTCGCAAAAATTGACGGCGCTCGTGCATGCTTTATTTCCTATAGTTTCAATATTTCAATTCACTTTAAGCCTAGCGTAAATAAGATATTTTTACAGCTAAGCGGGTGGCTTTTGGGACAATGCCTGAGCAATTATTTGTTGAGTGTGTGAGGCCAATTCCGCTTCGCTCATGCTTGCGACCTGTTGGCTATCGATGGGTGGCAGTACCTCGATGCAAATCGGGTGATGACCGGTTAGTTTTAGGCTTTTTTTGGGCAGCGCTTGTGCCGTGCCATGAATAGCTATTGGTAGAATGGGTACATGGGCTTGTTTGGCTAAGGCAAAGGCGCCTAGTTTAAAGGGCTTTAATTTGCCGTCGGCGGAGCGACTGCCCTCAGGAAATAGATAAATGGAACTGCCGTTTTTAAGATGTTGCTCGGCCTGACGCAGCATTTTTTTGATGCTGTTTTTGTCACCTCGCTTGAGTGCCACATAGCGGTTTAGCCACATATTCCAGCCAATTAAGGGAACCTTAAATACTTCAATTTTAGATACCCATTTAAAGGGAATGAATAAGGCGAAGGACAGTAAAATATCTAAACCTGATTGGTGATTCGACACAATGACATAGGACTGTTGTTTGTCGACTAACTGTAGGCCTCGGCGTCTGACCTGCCAGTGCGGCACTATCACTAGGTACAAGCTGGCCCATGCACAGGTAAAGTAGTGCAATAAACGGAGCCGTTTATCAAAGCCGACTGTGAGCATAAATATGAGGCAGGCGCAGACAAAAAATATTACCGAGCTGAGGGCGATAAAGCTGAGAATAGCAAGTGATAGCAGTTGTAATAGCACTTTGGCCCCTTAAACAAAGTCCGGCTGTAATAAGCAATAAATTTTATTAATCAGTATATTAAGTGTTAACTAACAAGCTGTCACGTGAGCTATTTTGGATTTTGTTGGTTTTATTTATATCTTTAATGGCGACTGAGCGTAGTGGCTTATCGGTGCTTTTTTCACCTGATGGGCTGCTTAAGTGGCTGGCCGCTGGTTAAGAGAAGGCGCTTGTTGCTTGCCAAAATTTGCCGCATAGTGAGTCAAACACAACTTGTCTTGTGGGAGAAGAAATGTTGAAACGAGCGCTAAGCTGCACGCTTTATGTTCTTGTTGCCGCTTGTTTAGTGGCGGCTAAGCCGAATTTGGGTGGTTTTCGCCCACAGCAAATCTGTCAGGCGGCGCTAGCTAGTTTACAAGGCAGCGCCTTGAAAAATATTGATTTTTACCGCAGTCGGCAGCAACAGATGGAATTTCGACTTAGTCAAAGTGGGCAAACCCACAGCTATGTTTGTCAGTTAGATGGGGAGCGAGTGCTGTGGCGGCGTGCTCAAGATAGTCGTTGGCAGCTCAACCCTGAGCTACGCTTCCATTTTAATGCCAGTGCCAAGCAACTCTTTATTGGCCATTATCTTGGTCAGGCTAAACTGGCCGAATACTCTTATCGAGTTGGCGATTTTTAATTAGCACTAAGCAACCCAAGGACTTGATAACGGCGATTCGCATCAGCCGTTTATCCGCCTAACCTTGGATGCTTATCGTTGTTTATTCATTTGGTTTTTTCCTCCAGAGCAACTCACTGCTATCTAGTTGAAGATTTTGATATTGGTCTTTTTCTTGGTCAATAAATCTTGATTGAGGCGACTCTTCCTTGTATTCTTGCGCGAAATTCTATTCACGCTTAGTGAATATAACCACAAATTGTTGAAGAAAGAGTGATTTAATATGCGCGACACGAAGTCGGTAGCGGTGCCTTCCTCATCGGCGACCAAGGCCCCAAAATCTGTTCCAGCTTGGAAATTCATTATTCCCTCTATGTTGGGCATTTTCTTATTTATGCTGCCTTTACCCTACGACGGTTCTTATACTATTCCGGTAGCTATTTTGGCCAAATCCTTGGTGGCCATATTAGGTGATAGCGCCCTTTGGTTGATCGTGGCTTTAATTAGCGTGAGTGCTCTTATGTCGAGTTATGCCATGTTTGCCAAACCAAGCTGGCTGGGGAAAAATGCTTTATTAACTGCCTTATTCCAAGTCTCTAAAGTGTGGTACGGCGTGCGTATGCTGGGTTGGGTTTTGGTCTTAATTTGTGCCTTTAAAGTGGGCCCAGAAGCGCTATGGTCGGGAGACACCGGCGGCCTTATTTTGGCTGATTTGCTACCGACCTTATTAAGCGTATTCATCTTTGCCGGTTTGTTATTACCCTTGTTGCTAAATTTTGGTCTACTGGAGTTTGTCGGCACTTTATTAAGTAAAGTGATGCGGCCAATCTTTGGTTTGCCAGGGCGCAGCGCCGTGGATTGTATTGCCTCTTGGTTGGGGGATGGTAGCGTAGGTATTTTGCTAACCAATAAACAATATGAAGACAAACATTATACCCAGCGTGAAGGGGTGGTGATTGCTACTACTTTCTCTGCGGTTTCTATTACCTTCAGTCTAGTGGTATTGGCCCAAGTTAATTTAGAGCATATGTTTGCCCCGTTCTACCTTACTGTTTGTGTAGCGGGCTTGGCTGCGGCGATCATTGTGCCTCGCTTACCCCCGCTTTCTGGTTTTAAAGATTACTTTGTTGATGGCTCTTCGCGCCAGCAAGACGACGAAGTGATCCCCGCTGAATACACCACTACCGGCTGGGCCTATAATTTAGCTATCCAACAAGCTGGGCGAGCCAGTCATCCTAAGCAGCTATTAAAGCAAGGCCTACACAATGTATTAGATATGTTGTTGGGGGTACTGCCGGTGATTATGGCGGTGGGTACGGTGGCGCTAGTGGTGGCGGAATATACACCTATCTTTAGTATTTTGGGTAAGCCCTTTATTCCTGTATTAGAACTGTTACAGTTACCAGAAGCTGCCAAAGCGTCGGAAACCTTAGTAGTAGGTTTTGCCGATATGTTTATTCCGTCGATCTTGGCCGCGTCAATTGAAGCCGACATCACCCGTTTTGTTATTGCTGCGGTGTCGGTGACTCAGTTGATTTATCTATCGGAAGTGGGCGCCTTGATTTTAGGCAGCCAATTACCGGTTAAACTGTGGCAGCTATTTGCGATATTTTTGATTCGTACCATTGTAACCTTGCCGATTATTGCTGCTATGGCCCATTTATTCTTTTAAGTATCAGTTTTCTGGAGAACACATGAGCTATCAAGCTGCGGTATTTGATATGGATGGATTATTACTCGATAGTGAGCGGGTATCTTACGATACCTTTGCCGCCGCCTGTCACGACTTAGGGATTGAGTTTAAAGAACAGGTGTATTTAAAAATTATTGGTACTAATGCTCAGCAAATCAAACGCATCATAGTGGATGGTTATGGCCCAGAACTTCCCTACGATGAGCTTCGTGCGCTGTGGTTAGATAAGTACCACGCAATTACTATGCATCAGGCATTGCCGGTAAAAGAAGGTGTGGTAGAGCTATTAGAGTGGCTGAAGAGTAAAGCCATTCCTATGGCGGTGGCCACTTCTTCTAATCGCCAAGTGGCTCAGGTTAAGTTAACTAATGCTAAGTTGATTGATTATTTTGATAGTCTTTCCACTGGCTGTCAGGTCACTCATAGTAAGCCTCACCCTGAAATCTTTTTGACGGCAGCCAGCACATTATCGGTGGCACCAGAGCGTTGTTTGGCCTTTGAAGATTCGGATAACGGAGTGAGAGCTGCGGTGTCTGCGGGCATGCACGTTTATCAAATCCCCGATTTAATCGAACCTAGCGAGCAGCTTAAATCCTTGGGCCATCGGATCTGTGGTTCGCTTAGCGAAGCCTTAAGCGAACTACGTTAAGCGAGACTAACAGCCAGTAGTGTTTTTTTGACGCTGCTGGCTGGCATTGTTTTTGCTCTTATCGAATTATCGTAATTCGACTTGAGCAAATGATGATAGAAATTCAAATCAGTAACAATGTACAAGCTAGCCTTCCTCGAGAACTTCCTTGTTTACAACACGCGGCCTTAGCCCATAGCTGGAGCGCCCATGCCTTTGCGGTGGCCCAGCATGAGTGTTTAGCCGTGATTGAGCGAAACAGTGGTTATGTCATGTTGTTCTTCGATTTATGCCAAGAAGATTACCGCCACTTCTCGCGAGTTTGCCAGTTGCGCTTATTAACCGAAGCCATCGCTGTGGCTGATTTAGCCGAGGATGAAGCGCAGGCCTTAAAGCAAAACATGTTGGCTGATTTTCAAACGGTATTGGTTACCGATGGGGTGAACCATGCTATTACGCCGCAGCTGAAAAAGATCCAAGCTTTAGTATTAGGCTTGGCTAAGCGAGAAGGTAAAGTGCCTAAGCAACAATTAGATGAGTTTCGTTGGGGAGTGATCTTAAATGATTTCGCTCAACGCGATAATGGTGCTAGCCCTTATGCCAAGATGCAACAGCAATGGCAGGCCATCGCTGCTCGTAGTTATTCTGGACCAACCTGCGCATCAGGCAGCGCTGAGCGAGTGCTTCACTAGCTAAAAATGGCTTGCCATAGATCGTTATATACTGCTTAATCAGTTTTTTAGCGAATGTTTAAGTGGCGAGTTTGTCTTTTATTGGTGTTTCATCATCCCGATTCTATTTGGGTCTAGCTTCTTCTTTGGCGGCATCTTGTATGTTCGCCTTTTTGCCTTGGTATACCCATCAGTTCCCGATAAATGAAAGCAGTGGCAACTGGCTAGGCGCGCAGCGAATTCTCTGGAGTAGTGCACTGATGCTGCTAGGAATGTTTGCCTGCAAGCAGCTGCCTTTGGTGGTACAACAGCTTAGGGCTTGGCGAGCTTGGCCAAGACTATATTTGGCCGCTTTGTTGGTGGGCTTACAATTGTGGTTATTCATCTGGGCCCCAGTTAATGGATATACCCTGTCGGTGGCCTTAGGCTACTTTGCTCTGCCCTTGGTGCTGGTCCTGATTGGGCGCTTTGTTTACCAAGAGCGCTTGAGCCGCTTGCAATGGTTGGCGGTAGTGCTGGCGGCACTGGGTGTGGCTTATGCCTATTTGTTGGCTGACGGTTTGTCGTGGGTGGTATTGGTCATCGCTTTAGGCTACCCCTTATATTTCATGTTGCGCCGTAAATACCCCTTACCGAGTCAGGTTTCTTTCACCTTGGATAACTTATTGTTACTGCCGATTGCGCTGGCTTATTTGTGCTTGAATGACAGCGGAGTGACGACTGAGGGCTTAAGTGATAGCTGGTATGCACTTGCTCCCAACTTATATTACTTAGGTTTAGGCATTGCTGGTACGGTGCCGATGTTATTGTTTTTATTTGCCTCAAATTATCTACCGATGACCCTATTTGGTTTGCTGGTTTATCTAGAGCCGATGCTGGTATTTGGCGTAGGCTGGCTATTAGGAGAACGTTTAGCCGAAGGCCAATGGCCAACCTATGCATTTATAGTACTGGCCTTAGCGGTATTAGCGCTTGATGGTGTGCTCAGCTTCGTTCGGCAAAAGGCTAGGGGATATGTAAGTTAACGAGTAGTGGGCGGTGATCGCCGCCTACCGAATTAACCACCTGAGCGGTGCTAAAGCTAAGATTGGCCGAACTCAATACATGGTCAATGCGTATGCCGTGCCAAGAGGTATATTTGGTGTAGTTTATGCCGCTACCTACCTGATTGATAGCATTGCGCTCGGTTGATAAATAGCGTTGATAAATATTCTCTTGAACGCTCATATTAAAGTCGCCGGCGGCAATGTAGTAGTCTTGCTGTTTCGCCCAAGAGGCCAGTAAAGAAGTTTGCATATTACGGGTAAAGTGCAGGTCTTGAAACTCTTGTTCATCCACCAAACCATGGATTAACGCCGCTAGAGTAGAGCGTGGCGTTGGCAAATGAACATTGGCTAAGCTGATGGTCTTCCCTTGAATTTGGCTATGATAAAACACTGCAAAATTCCCCCTGCCGCCAAAACCGGTTCTGGATAAACTACCAATGTGTTCAAGCGGTGTTCTGCTTACCGTGCATAAGGTATCGCAATGGCTATACCAACTGGAGTCAAAAATTTGTTTTATAATTTCGGCTTTGGTTTCTTGCATAAAGATAATATCAGGCTGGTGAAACGCCACTAAGCGGCGAATTTGCTCAATATTGGCACCTCCACCACTATTTAGCGTCATAACTCTTAGTTCGCCTCCTTGCTGTTGCGGCAGGTTTAGTTGAATGTCTTGAAAACGAACGAATACCAGCGCACACAGCGCCCAAACTAGCCACTGCCATTTTTTGGTCAAAGGAAACAGTAACAGCGGTAATGCTAGCAGCAGCAATGCCCACCAACGAGGGGAAAATAGCAGTAAATAGCTGATGGTAATAGCTAGGGTGTTATCAGGAAAGTAGCCCAGTGAAGCCACTAGACCAGCCATTAACAGGCTAAACAGTGTTACTAGAATCGAGCTGAACTGCAGCAGTTTTCGCATAATCGGCCTATCCTTGGCGGACTTATTTATTGCAAGGGTGAGTAAGCAGAAACCACGGTGATGGACGTCGCTTACTTAAATAAGCATATTATCTTAGCCAAACTAATCGTAAACTTTTTGTCACGCTTAGCGCTTTGCTTACCCGCTAAAACAGGTACTGTTTTTTGACATTATTGTTGCTTTGTTTATTCAATTAAGCAAGAGTTTAGCTTCTGTATTGAAGCTGGATTGAGTTTTCAAACAGATTTAACAAGGTGAGTCTAATGTTACCGTTGTTACCGTTGTTGCCGTTATTGCTAGTGTTTCTGGTGGTTATGTTGTTGGTATTGTATCGACGTGAAGGGCATGAGAAGCTTTGGTTGCGACTGCCCACTTTAGATGAGTATCGCCAAGCCAGCTCGCAGCCCGCCGAACAGCCACTTAACTGTAAATATTGTCATAGCGAACAAACCTGGGAATATGGCTTGGAGAGTGTAATGGACTATCGTCGCGAATGCGCTTGCCTAGCCTGTGGTAAGCGCTTATGGCGAACTGAACAAGCCAGTATGCCAGTTAGCTAGGCTATACTGGTTTAGCGCTGTTGCTTAGCTTTGTTTGAGCGTGGTGATTTGCTTGGGCCAAGTTTGTTGGCGACCAGCTTGTTTAGCCTGATACAAGGCTTGGTCGGCACGCTCTAGCCAGTCATCGATACTTTCTTTGCCATTAAAACTGGCAATGCCCGCCGAAAAACTCACCTTTAATTCTTTGGGAGCGGGTTGATTGATTAATTCCGCTAGCAGTTTTTCGCTGGTTTGATAGGCCATATCGAATTCTGCGTCGTGTAGTAAAATAATAAATTCTTCTCCGCCATAACGAAATACCCGATCGTTAACTCGGGTATGCTGCTGCAGAAAGCCGCTAAACCACAGCAAAATTTGGTCACCAAGTGGATGGCCATGTTGATCGTTGATTTGCTTGAAGTGATCCAAATCCAACATGATCAGGCTACAGTGAATTTTACTGCGTTTATATTGCTGCTGGGCCTTTTGTAGTTCGTCAAACAAGGCCCGCCGGTTGTAGCAGCGGGTTAGCGAGTCCATAAAGGCCAGCTCTTTTAATTCAATGTTTTGTTTTACCAATACTCTGGCTAGCCCCCAGGCAAAAATATGGGAGGCAATCACGCCAAGAGTAAAACGTAAACCTTGATGTAAACCAAGGTGTTGCATACCCAAGATGATTGCCGCAAGGCTTACGGCAAACACTAAGCGCTCGGCGACATACAGTGGCAGGTGAATAAAACAAGCCAAAATTAATGCCGGAACAAAGTATTGGCCATGCATTTGCGATTGGGTAAGCGCCACCAATACCGGGGGAATAGCCAATAATAAAAACCACATGTCGGCGGTTTTATAGCGCTGAGACTCGGGTTGGTTAAACAGCAGAAATAATGAGATTAAAACAGCCAAGGTACAGGGTAAAACAATCAAGCCAAACCAGGTTATGCCAAACAGCAAATGAAAGATGGTGAAGTACGCACTAGGAATGAAGCCTGCTAGGTGCATCACCAGACTCATCTTGCGTTCTGTGTATTCGACAGGAGACCATCCCGCTACCATATTGCCAACCTTAGTGGGGTTACTAAAATGCAATTAACTGATTGCTATGTATTTAAAAATAAGATGATTTTAGCTATTCAGTCAACTTTAAGTTAGCTGGTTTACGGCTCTTTAGGGAGTTTTCTACAGCCTGCTAGGTGGCTTAAGGCATACTGCTTAATCAATTGTACAAAACGTTCTAATAGTTGTGGGTTGTCGGCATCGTTACGGTATACCGCATACATGGGTCGCCAAATGGCAGGCTCGAAGGAGTGTTGTTGAATCAGTTGTTGTTGTAGGTAGTTTTCTACGGCCCAATAAGGCATGGCGGCGACGCCCATGTTGGCGGCGACCATTTGCACCAAGGTGGCTGGATTGTCGGCGTATTTCCATTGTGCCGGCTCTAGCGCCTGCGGCTTGAGCAAGTAGTTATAAACATCTAGCCGCTGTTTGGCCACCGGATAACTAATGAGAGTATGTTGCTGCAGATCGGCGGCTACGATTGGCTGGTTGGGGCTAAATGGTTGCTGCGGTGAGGCAATTAATACCATTTCATATTCAAATAGCGCTTGATAACAAAGCTGGGCTTGCGGAATAAATTCTGAACTCAGTAGCAAGTCCGCCTCGCCAGCCAACAGCAAGGGCAGACCTTGGTAATCCCGGTCATGGCAAAAATGACTATTCACACTGGGCCATTGCTGCTGAAATTGGCGCAAGCTGGGTACTAGCCACTGAAAACAAGCATGGCAATCAAGGGCTAAGTTAAGTCGTTGCTGCGGACTGTTTAACTGTTGCTCGGTATGTTTGATGAGCGGCAATACCTGTTGCGCGAGTTGTAGTAGGGTTTGACCACTCGCAGTGAGACGAGGCGGTTGTTGTTTTCTGATCACCAATGACTCGCCGATGCGTTGCTCTAAATCTTTGAGTTGATGAGATAGCGCCGAGTCGGTAATAAACAGTTTTTCGGCGGCACTTTTTAAGGAGGAACTAGTGGCAATGGCTTGAATACAGCGCAGGTGCTTTAGTTCTAACATTGCTTCTCCTTCTCTTGGTAACGGTCACTGCCCAGATTAAGTGGCCCCTCCTCGCTTGTACAGTGAATGGCTGGACGACTTGTTTTAAAGTGAAAATATTTCATTTTTTTATAATTTATCTGCCGATTAATACGGCGGCTTGGTCAGCCACTTGAGTCAATTTCAAGTTCACTTGTTTTTTTATCAATTGTGTTTGCGGCATGTCTTGCTCAATATGGCCTTTTAAACATCTAGACGGCTAAAGGATAAGAGATGACGACCACACATGTATTGGGTTACCCACGAATTGGTAAGCAGCGCCAGTTAAAATTTGCTTTGGAAGCCTATTGGCGAGGCGAGCTCTCCCAAGCGGAATTATTTGCACTAGGCAAGCAGTTACGTGAAGAAAATTGGCAACTACAGCAAAAAGCGGGTCAGGCTTGGGTCACGGTGGGCGACTTTGCTTGGTACGACCAAGTACTAACTACCTCAATGATGCTGGGCAACCTGCCGCGGCGCCATCAATCGGCAGAGCTGAGTTTAGATAGCATGTTTGCCATCGCTCGTGGTCAGCAAGGCAGTGGTTGCTGCAATGCTGCTTCCGATATGAGCAAATGGTTTAATACCAACTACCACTACATTGTGCCGGAGTTTTCCGAACAAACGCAGTTCAGCCTGCAATGGCGCCAGTTGTTAGAAGAAGTCGATGAAGCGCTGGCACTTGGGCACAAGGTTAAACCGGTAATTTTGGGGCCGGTGTCATATTTGTACTTGGGTAAAAACGAATTGGGCGCGGCCAAGGATTTTGACCGTTTGTCTTTACTTAAGCAGTTACTGCCGGTTTACGCAGAAATTTATCAGGCCTTGGCTGAACGCGGTATCGAGTGGGTTCAAGTGGATGAGCCGATCCTTGGTTTGGAAATTGATATCGCCTGGAAAGGCGCCTTGCTGGAAGCCTATAAGCAGCCTTTGAGTGATTGCAAAATTCTTTTAACCAGTTACTTCTCTGATGTACTAGATAATACCTCGGTGATTAAAGCCTTAGCGGTGGATGGTTTACACCTTGACTTAAGTGCCGCGCCGGAGCAATTAGATGCGGTACTGAGTTGGTTACCTGAGCACTGGGTATTGTCTGCGGGAGTGATCAACGGGCGTAATGTTTGGCGGGCGAATCTGCCTGCGCTTATCGAGGCTTATTGCGCATTAAAGGCGCAATTAGGTGAGCGTCTATGGTTGGCTAGCTCCTGTTCGTTATTACATTGTCCTTTAGATTTAGCGGCCGAAAGTAACCTAGGTGATGCAGAGTACCGACTTGCCTTTGCCGAACAAAAACTCACCGAATTACAGCTGTTGGCTGAGGCGATTAATGGTGATAAACAAGCGCTGCGGGTCGCCCGCCAATACAGCGCAGCCTTAAGCCGCGTGGCTAGACCGCTCACTCAGGAAGAACAGGCGCAAGCCGCTTCAATACCGCGTCAACGCAGCCTTAGCTTTGCCGAGCGCCAAGCGATACAGCAACAACAGTTGGCATTGCCGTTATTACCTACCACTACCATTGGTTCTTTCCCGCAAACCCAAGAGATTCGTCGTCAACGTCGAGAATACAAGGCTGGGCTCTTGAGTGAGGCCGATTATAAAGCAGCCTTAGCCGAGCATATTAAACAGGCGATAGAGTGTCAGGAGCGTTTGGGTTTAGATGTCTTGGTACACGGCGAAGCCGAGCGTAATGACATGGTGGAATACTTTGCCGAACAGCTTGATGGCTTCATCGTTAGCCGCTTTGGTTGGGTACAAAGTTACGGTTCTCGTTGCGTTAAACCCGCCATCATTGTTGATGATATTAGTCGCAACCAAGCGCTAACCCTTGAGTGGGCTGAATATGCCCAGTCTTTAAGTACTAAGCCGGTTAAAGGCATGTTGACGGGGCCGGTAACCATACTGAGTTGGAGCTTCCCGCGTGAGGACATCAGCCGCCAGCAGATTGCTGAACAAATCGCCTTAGCCTTGCGTGATGAGGTGAATGACTTGCAGCAGGCAGGCATTCAAATTATTCAAATCGACGAACCGGCGATTCGAGAAGGTATGCCCTTAAAACGTAGTCAGTGGCAGGCCTATTTAGACTGGGCGGTGGCTGCATTTAAGTTGGCGGCCTCCAGTGCCGAACCCTCGACCCAGATCCACACTCATATGTGTTATAGCGAGTTTAATGAGATTTTACCGGCGGTGGCGGCTTTGGATGCCGACGTGCTCACCATAGAAACCTCACGCTCGGCAATGAGCTTATTACAAGCCTTTGAAGAGTTTGAATACCCGAATCAAATTGGCCCTGGTGTGTATGATATTCACTCACCCAATATTCCGAGTGTGGATGAGATCAAAGCCTTGATCACCAAGGCTGCGCAGCTGATTCCCTTAGCGCGGTTGTGGGTGAACCCCGATTGCGGTTTAAAAACCCGTGACTGGCAACAAACCGAAGCTGCATTAACTAACATGGTACTTGCGAGTCAGCAATTGCGGACGAGTTTGGCTTAAGCGGTTTAAAGCCGCTGGTCTATACGGGTCAGCGGCTTCATGACTTTGCTGGTAAATACACTTACACTAAGGCTAAGTTCCGGTTTGGTTAGCCCTTATGCCTAAGGCCAAGTTTGTTAGTGGCAATATCTTTCGCCACATCATTTTGATGTCATCGACCAATGCAATTGGTCTCACCGCCTTGTTTCTGGTGGATTTAGCCGACCTATTTTTCATCAGTTTATTAGGCGAAGCAGAGTTGGCCGCAGCGGTCGGCTATGCTGGTACTATCGCTTTTTTCACTACTTCTATTTCCATCGGCTTAGCCATAGCGATGACTGCTTTAGTCTCTAAAGCGATAGGTCAACGAGACATCGCTCGGGCACGTCGTTTAGTTACCCATGTACTGGCCACTGGCTTATTGATTAGCGCTAGCATTGCCGCTTTGGCTTGGTGGTTTGCCCCCGAATTGT
Source organism: Agarivorans gilvus (assembly GCF_001420915.1). Taxonomy (NCBI): domain Bacteria; kingdom Pseudomonadati; phylum Pseudomonadota; class Gammaproteobacteria; order Alteromonadales; family Alteromonadaceae; genus Agarivorans; species Agarivorans gilvus. Next base: position 3,720,080 of record NZ_CP013021.1, read on the forward strand.
TGTCTTTGATTGGTGCCAAGGGCACCACCCATGATTTGGCGGTCAATTATTTACGCATATTACTGCCGTCGTTACCTGTGCTCGGTTTGGCAATGAGCGCTGGGGCTGCGCTGCGCTCGGTGGGTGATGCTAAGCGCGCCATGTGGTCGACTTTAGCTGGTGGCGGGGTAAATGCATTGTTAGACCCGCTGTTTATTTTTGCTTTTGGTCTTGGCCTGCCTGGGGCGGCGATTGCCTCGGTGCTGGCGCGTTTTGTCGTGGCGGGTGTCGCTTTATACGGAGTATCGTCGAAACACCATTTGCTAACGGCCTTTGACTGGCGTTTATGGTTGGCTGACAACCGAGTGATATTAAAGGTAGCGGGGCCCGCGATGATGACCAATGTGGCCACGCCGATAGGCAACGCCTATGTGACCGCGGCCATTGCCGTATTTGGCGATGCCTATGTGGCGGGGTGGGCTGTAGTTGGTCGTATGATGCCAGTAGCCTTTGCTATGATTTTCTCTCTCTCTGGTGCCATAGGCCCGATCATCGGGCAAAACTTTGGTGCCCACGATTACCCCAGAGTACGCGATGCTTTAATTAAAGCACTGTATTTTAATACTGGCTTTGTGCTGCTGGTGAGCCTGCTGCTGTACTGGGCGCAAGGGCTAGTGATTTTGGGCTTTGGCGTGGCCGGAGAAGCTGCCAGCCTGATTAGCTTTTTCTGCACATGGATTAGTTTCAGCTTTATTTTTAATGGTGCGATGTTTGTGGGTAATGCAGCTTTCAATAATTTGGGCTATCCCAGTACCTCCACCTTGATTAATTTTGGTAAGGCGACCTTGGGCACTATTCCTTTTGTTTATTTGGGTGGTCAATGGTTTGGCCCCTTAGGGGTGGTGGCCGGACAAGCGGTGGGCACGGTGCTGTTTGGGCTATTAGCTTTAAGATTGGCCTTTTATACGGTGAATAGGGTGACCGAGAAACATCAACGCAGTTTGGAGGAGCAAGTGGCTTTATCACCAGACATGCCACTCACGCCTTTTTGTTCGAGTCGGGCTTATATGTGCGCCGAAGCTGAAATAGATGAAAGCACCAATGGAGATAGCATCAAACTGTAATTTAGGCAGCAGAAAGCGGCGTGAGTTGGCAGCGTTCGCCTAGTAAATTAAGCAGTTTTGCTTCGCCATCAATCAAGGCCACGATAATTTTGTCGTGCTTTAGTTGCGGGCTTAATACCACTCGTCCATGTTGGTTTCTGAATTGTTTTTTTACCAGCATCGAGCGCAGCTGCAAGGGATTATCCAGCGAATAATAGAGCACTGTCACATCATCAGCGGCTTGGGATTTGGCCTTCATAACGGTCTCTTTAGTTAGTCATACCCTTAGTAAACGCTAGCACGACTTATAGCGATCACCGCATTTTTCACTGAACTACCAAAGGCTTTCTGTAAACAAGCGTTGACTTCTCTAAGTGGCTCGCTAATCTGGCAAAAAAATAGCAGGAATTAGCATGACTGAAGTTTGTAGTGCACGTGTCTTAATGTTTGATCTTGATGATACTTTGGTTGACGACGGCCAAGCCACGGCGAGTGCTGCCAAGGCCTTATTTCAACACTACCAACCGCAACAGGAAGCCGCCGCTTTAACCCATTGGCAAAGAGCCTTGAAAAAGTATTACCCAGACTTTTTACAAGCAAAAATCAGCGCTTCTGAGATGCGTCAAGCCAGAGCCAGAGAAGCTTTGCAAATGCCGCAGCTGAGTGATGCAGAGGCCGAGCAAGCTTTTGAATACTTCATGCAACAATATATTGCAGCCACTCAGCTCTACGCCGAAAGCCTGGCTTGCTTAGCGCAATTGCGCCAACAGGGCTGGCGCTTAGCCTTGGTGTCGAATGGCCCAGAAGATATGCAACAACGCAAGGTGACCGCGGCAGGGCTAAATCCCTATTTTGAATTTGTTTTAACTGCCGAAGCTGCCGGCGCGGCTAAACCCAAGGCGGCCATCTTTCAGCAGGCAGCGCAACGGGCGCAGGTGTCGCTCAGTCAATGCTGTTATATTGGTGACAATTTAGCTAACGATGCGCAAGGCGCTGCTGCTGCCGGTATGCAAAGTATTTGGCTGAAGCGTGATGGTTTAGCTGCTCAGGTTCAGCCTTATCAGGGCGTGGCTTGGCAAATTTCTTCGTTAACGCAATTAATCCATTGTATCGAACTGGATAAGGGGTAAGTTCTGGTGAACATAGATAGAGCACAAGAGGGCCGTCATGGATTTTAGTCGCCTGTGGGATTGGTTGGCCGACAGTTGGCATTTTTATCGCCGGCATTTTTTTAGCTTAGCGGCGATGGTGGTGCCTTTTGCCATTCCCTTTGCTTTAGTTCAGAGCAGTTATTTCCAGCAGCCTGAACAATCGTCCCCCTATAGTTATTGGTTATATGTGGGCTTGGGCTTGCTGATGCAGCCGATTTATCAAGGAGCGATTATTCTCTATATGCGAGCGGTGTTTATGCAGCAACGCTGGTCTATTGCTCAATGTTTTCAGGCTTCTTTAAGCATTTGGCCCAATTTATTTTTGTTAATTGCCATGAGTTTTTGCTTAGTGATGCTGGGCTTAAGCTTTTTCATTTTCCCCGGTCTGGTGATTGCCAGCCGCTTGCTGGTAGCAGACATTGATTGTGTAATGAATAAAACACCGCCGATTCAGGCCATTAGTAATAGTTGGCGACAAACCGAGCCTTTAAAATGGCAGCTTTTGGCGGGGGTGATTGTGGTGGCGGGGCTAACCATGGTGCCAGTATGGGGCATTCATCGTTTTCTCTTAGCTCATCAGGCGGCAGAGTTTTGGCTATTTATTAATCGGGTAGCGGGGCAATTGCTAGAGGTTTATTTTTTGGTATTTGCTTATCGCGTATATAGCGTCATTCACTCTGATAAGCAAAGCGTTTAAAGCTTAACTAACAAGTCTTTGGCCGTGGCTTAGCGGCTGTTTAAGCACTTAAGCTGCGGTAAATTGTTGTTGGTCTTGTAGTTGGTAACCCGCTGCGGCCATGCGTTGTAGCAGCTGTTGTTGGTCTAACTCGTAAAACTGGCAAAGCTCTGTTAGCGTGGAAAAATCATTACGGATCTGCATGTTAACAATGCTTACCAGCATATGAATGTCCATGGTATTAACGCGTTGTTGGTCTAGCATTTCCCCTCTCCTTAAATTAATGAGTAGCGTGCAAACCCCACTTCAACCAGGCTTTTTCGTGGAAGAAGTAGGCAATGCTGTTTATTGTGGGTTCAACAATGGCGACTAAGCCACCAATCATAATGTCGCCAGTTAATATCCAAGTCACCAAAAAGGCAATGCTAAAATGCATACTGGCAAATGTGATGGTTTTAATCATGAGTTTTCCTCTGGTTAAACTCTACATGCAAATGATAATTGTTATCATTTGAGTGTCAAGTTGTTTGTGGTTTTTTAGCGTTTATTTTTGGTTTAACGGTGATTGGCTGGTGAGTGTTCGGTTATACTTGCGCAGAAATAGGCCGGCCTAGCCTGTGCTGTAAATATTCAAGGAAGAGATATGTTTAGACGCTTTGCTGTATTTTGGGTTTTACTGTTTGTGGCTGGCTGTTCCACCATTTTACTCAATCAATTTGACCAGCGTTTTGGTGAAGCCAGTGTGCAAACCCGTATCTATTCTGAAGACTATCCTCCCGCTGCCGAATTTATCGATGAAGTAAAACCGATCCTCGATCAACGTTGTGTGATGTGTCATGCCTGTTATGACGCGCCTTGCCAACTGAAGTTAACTTCGGCTGCGGGGATTGATCGAGGCGTCACCACCGCGCGGGTCTATAATGCTACTCGTTTGACCGCCGACCCCACCACCCGTTTATATGCTGATGCAAAATCGACCCAGATGTGGCGGCAGAAGGGCTTTGAGCCGGTGTTGAATGAGCGTATCCAAACCGAACAGGCCAACCAAGAAGCCGGCCTAATGTACCAAGCCCTGCAACAAAAACGCACTCATGGTGAAACCGGTGAAGCGATTCTTGACCCGAATGCTTACGACTTTTCTTTAGATCGAGCCCAGCAATGTGTGGGCATAGAAGGGTATGCCAAAGTACAGGCTTCGCATCCAGAATGGGGCATGCCCTATGGTTTGCCTCCCTTAAGTGATGAAGAGTTTGATACGCTCACCGCTTGGCTGGCCAAAGGTGCGCCGATGGCTGATAGCTTGAAATTACACCAACAAATGCAAGCTCAGGTGGAGCAATGGGAAGCCTTCCTAAATGGTGATAGCTTGAAGCAGCAATTGATGGCGCGTTATATCTATGAGCATTTGTATATTACTCACTTGTACTTTGCCGAAGACAGCCACACTCGACCTGCTTTTTTCAAGTTGGTTCGCTCGCGTACCCCTCCAGGAGAGCCAATTGATGAAATTGCCACGCGTAGGCCTTACGACGATCCAGGCGTCGCGCGGGTGTATTACCGTTTAGCGCCAGAGCGCGAGAGTGTGGTGGTTAAAACCCATATTCCTTACCTCTTAGACGAAGCACGAGCAGAGCGTTGGACTCGCTGGTTCTTAGCCGATGACATTCAGGTCGACAGTCTGCCTAGCTATGAGCCTAAGGTGGCGGGTAACCCTTTTGTTGCCTACCAAGAGCTACCTTTAAACGGGCGTTACCGTTTTTTATTGGATGATGCCGAAACCTTTATTATGGGCTTTATGAAAGGCCCGGTATGTAGAGGGCAGGTTGCGCTGAATGTGATTCAAGATCATTTCTGGGTATTTTTCACCAACCCCGACAATGGCTATGATGAAATACAAGCTCAGTTTTTAGCCGAACAAAGCGAACACATGAGAATGCCCTCGGTTGAAGCAAGCAATGTATTGCCCATCAGTACTTGGTTAGATTACTCGAAACGTTATCATAAATACCTTTACTCGAGGATTGATCTGGTTAGAAACTGGATAGATAAGGATGATGGCAAGCTTAATTTAGATTTGCTGTGGGACGGTGATGGGGAAAATAATAACGCTGCCTTAACTATTTTCCGTCACTTTGACAGTGCCAGCGTGGTTAAAGGCTTGGTGGGACGCCAACCTAAAACCGCTTGGATTATTGATTACCCCTTGTTTGAGCGGATCCATTATTTGTTGGTGGCAGGTTTTGACCCCTACGGTAACTTAGGTCATCAACTAGTGACCCGCATGTATATGGACTTTCTGCGTATGGAGGGTGAGTTTAGTTTTGCCGCCTTCTTACCAGCAAAAGAACGCTACGATGAATTACGTAGTTGGTACGTGGGCGCAGACAAAAACATTGTGGAATATGTTGAGTCACAACCGCAAGAAGCCTTCTTTAAAAGCGCGGTTAAGTTTGACTCGGGTCGTCCAGCCAAAGCGCAGTTTTATACGATGCTGCATGACAAAGTGGCACCGGTACTGAGTCACAAATACGAATTAGATGCTCTGCAAGATCCCGCTGAAGTAATGAGTTTTGCTCAACATATTGAGGCCTGGCAAGGTGGGGCGGTGAAATTATTACCTCAGGTGACCTTCATACAAGTAGACCAGCCAGAGACGGCTACATCGCGCTATTACACTTTGCTTCGACACAATGCTCACAGCAATATATCGAGCTTGTTTTTAGAGAAAAATAACCGTTTACCGGATCAAGACTATGTATCGCTACTGCCCGGTTTAGTGGGGGCTTACCCCGGCGCATTCTGGCAAGTCAAACAAGCCGATTTGCCTCAGTTGGAGCAACAGTTGCTACACGCGAAGAATGAAGGTGACTACCGAGACTTTATGCAAAACTATGGGGTTAGACGCACCAATGCGGCTTTCTGGCCGTATAGTGACCGCTTACATCAGCGCTATTTACAAGCCGAGCCAATTAGTTCAGGGATCCTTGACTATAGCCGTTTTGAAAACCGCTAGGCTAAGCTTAATCAATATAATATGGCGCCCTTGAGCGCCTAGGGTGGACATGAGCAAAGTGATCCTAAAGGGATTTATCCTAGTGCCTGAAGAGGACTTGCCAAGGGTGAAAGCAGCTTTGCCAAGTCATGCTCAGTTAACTCGCGCCGAGCCCGGTTGTTTGTGTTTTTTGGTTACGCCAAATCCTAGTAATCCGCTGCGCTTCGATGTGTATGAAGAGTTTGTGGATAAGGCGGCTTTTGAGCAACATCAGCAGCGAGTGCAGGCTTCACCTTGGGGGCAATTAGCCAAAATGTCACTCGCCATTATCAAATTGTTGAATAGGCGCTTAAGCCTTTGGCCTTAGCGACTTTTGCGAAATAAGGAACATACTTGAATAAGCCACTCACCATTAGCTTGGCTCAGCTCCCTGTTGTGAAAGGCGATCTGAGCGCAAACTTAGCCATTCACCTTAATGCCATTGCTCAAGCTGCATCACAGGGTGCCGATCTGGTGGTTTTTCCAGAGCTTTCTTTGAGCGGTTATGAGCTGGAAATGGCAGAACAATTGGCAGTGGCTGCGCAGGCCGATAATTTTGCGGCGCTATCCGCCGCCGCGGTACAGCATAAGATCATGCTGATAGTAGGTTGTCCGCTGCGTAGCAAAGCTGGGGCTAAACCGATGATTGGTGCGGTGATTTGTTTTGCCGATGGCAGGGTCGAGTTCTATGCCAAACAATATCTGCATCCGGGTGAGCAACAGTATTGTTCGCCGGGCCATCAAGATTACTTGTTTAGCTTAAAAGGACGGCGCATTGCGCTGGCTATTTGCGCCGACTTTGCCGCTTCTGAACACTCACTTAGGGCTCGTCAAAAGGGGGCCGATATCTACTTAGTGAGTGCCTTAATATCTAAGGCTGGATTTGCCGATGATGCTAAGATATTGGCCGAAATAGCAGCCAAACAGCAGTTTTCCGTACTGCTAAGTAACCACATTTCAACGACTGGTGGTTGGGCAACCTGCGGCAATAACAGTATTTGGAACCATGCTGGAGAGTTAATCGGATGCTCTGAGTCAAGCCGCCCTTGCCTACTATTTGTCACCTTTACTGGCGAGCAGCCTGAGAATCGAGTGGAAGCCTTGCTTGGGATCAACCAAGACATTGTGGCATAAAGCACCAGCTTGCAAAATAAGCCTATGTTAATGGAGAACTCAATGGA